>JAYTUY010000173.1:0-67718 GCA_043744275.1 Saprospiraceae bacterium | reverse complement strand
AGCCATGCAAATGCGCTGCATCCAAATCATGATAGAGCGTCAATTCACGCATAGGGAGTATCTCCTGAGTAGCACTGAATTGTAGTTTTCGAGGAGAGATTAATGAATCAATTTTGAATAAAGTCAAGCCATTATTTGTCTGACATGAAAGATAATTCAATGAGTCTTTTTGTATAATTTCCATATCCAACGGATAACTCACACCCGATTTTAAAAAGAAATTTCGGCTTTTATTAAATGACACTTTTTGTGTTAAATTTTGCCAAACGACTGAGGGGGGTGCATTAATTTGAATGGACGTTTGAGCGATCGATTCTATTTTAGCCGTGTCATTCACATCATATGTGAGGGTGCCAGGGTTAATTAAAAAGACCATCAACAATATGGAAAATTTGTTTTTCTGAAAAGCCTTACTCATAGCAAAGCCCAATAGACAACCTGCAAATGTGGGTAAAATAATTAAGCCCACTGCCATCAAAATACAAATCACGCCTTCGGCTCCTGCTGCCAAAAGCAACAGACTCAAAACCGTAATAATGCCAATGGCTTTGCCCCAAGCGAGTAAGGCTTTGCCTTTAGAATTAGGTGCTTCTCGAAAGCTCATGATGAAGGCTATCGTGAAAGGAATGGAAAGGAAAAGGGTGTAGCCGTATAAACCATAATTGAGAATAGAGAAAATTAAGAAAACAAGGATGAGTAAAAGGGTGATGCCGAAAGCATTCCAACCTCTTTTTGAATTCATCATTTCAGGTTTCGGCTCTATCAAGGCTTCTCTGAAATCGTCTAAATTGTCGTGCAAATTGTCATTTGAATTTTCCATTTGTCTAATTTTTAAGTTTCATTACAAAGTTATAACTTATTTTCTGAACTTTCAATAATAATTGAAAGTTTGATTAAATAAGATTGATACGAAATAGATGGGAACGCGGATAACACGGATTAAGCGAATTTTCACAGATTTTTTCTTTGATACATTTAAAAAATCAGCGTGGATCAGCTTAATCCGTGTTATCCGCGTTCCCATTACGCAACATCGCAACAAGACTAATGATAGATCCCCTCAGTAAATGGGCAATTTAGGCGTAGGTATAGAGTAAACGGAAAATTATTTTTTTTCTAAAAAAATAATTTCCGTTTACTAAACCTAAGCCAAAGCAGTTAAATCGCTTTACCTTGTCGCTTCTTAAAATTAACAATTAAAAAAACTTTACACCTTATATATGACTGCTTACATTCTAACCGTCGGCGACGAAATATTGATTGGACAAATCACCGACACCAATTCCGCTTGGATGGCACAACAACTGAACCTGCAAGGCATCCAAATCATCGGCAAAACGAGCGTTGGAGATGTCCATTCCGAAATCGTCAACACCATAGATTACGCTCTTCACCAAGCTGACCTCGTGCTCATGACGGGTGGACTCGGTGCTACGAAAGACGATATTACTAAAAAAGCCATAGCTGATTATTTCGGCATGCAGATGGTTTGGCATCAACCCACGTTCGACCGCATGTCGTTTTTCTTTAAAAAAATAAATAGAGAAGTGAGCGACATGAATAAAAACAGTTGCTACATGCCCTCGGACGCGACGATTTTGAACAATGATAAAGGATTAGCCCCTGGCATGTGGTTTCAGCACGGTAAAAAAGTGCTCGTTTCGATGCCTGGCGTGCCGTATGAAATGCAGCATTTGATGACGGATAGGGTATTGCCACGCCTTCGAGAATCGTTTCCGATGTCGCCCATCGTCCATCGGACGGTCTTGACAGCGGGCGAAGGCGAGACGATGTTAGCAGAGAAATTGAGTGCTTTTGAAGATAAATTGCCTAAAAATGTGAAATTAGCCTACTTGCCATCGCTCGGCACAGTGCGGCTGCGATTGACGGCAAGGGGCGAAGATGAGGCATTTTTGAATACACAATTGGATACCTTGAAAGCTGAAATGGAAAGCATTGTTGAATATGCCGTAGCAGGATATGACGATGATACGATGCCCAAAGTGATTGGACAAATGCTGCGTGAACGCGGCTTGCGGATTGGCTCGGCGGAGAGTTGCACGGGTGGTTATTTGGCGCATTTGCTCACGAGCGTAGCAGGCAGTTCGGAGTATTTTGAAGGCAGTATTATTGCTTATTCCTACGATTTGAAGGAAAAATTGCTTGGAGTCTCTTCAAATGTGCTGAATACTGAGGGGGCAGTGAGTGAGAATTGCGTCCGTGAAATGGTGCTGGGTGCAGTCGAACGCATGGGTGTTGATATTGCGGTGGCGGTTTCAGGTGTGGCGGGTCCGGGCGGTGGCACGCCTGAAAAACCTGTGGGCACGGTATGGCTCGCTGTTGGCAATAAAGAACGGGTGATAACAGCCAAATTGGGGATAGATAGAGGACGCCTCAAAAACATTGAATATGCTGCAAACAGCGGCTTAAACCTTATCAGAAAGTTTTTATTGCAAAAAGAAAAAGTGTAACTTTGCCAAAATTTTTAAAAGGTAAAAGCTAATTTTACCATTGATAATTTTGAGGTAAATTCATTAAAATACTGAGGGGGTGTATTGACACTTTCAACAACATGAAAGAAAAAGAAAAAGGCAAAATACAAAGCGTTACAATTGAAAATTTCACTTGTTTTGAAAACGTCCATTTGGACTTTTCAACTGGTATTAATTTGTTCATCGGAGAGAATGGGACAGGGAAAACGCATGTGTTGAAGATACTGTATAATTTATTTATGCATAATCCAATCGCAGAGGCAATTATGAAGATGCCAGATGAAAAAATTAATAAAAAGGCTGATTGGTATGGAATAATCGATAATTTTTTTCAAAATTTTGGACATAATGTAAATTTAGCAAAGAAAGGTAAAAGCTTTTACAAAATTACTTCTGTCTTTGATAGTCAGAAAGCTATTTCCTTGAAATCAACTAAAAAAACAGATAGTAGATATACTAACGAATATGGAGGTTCAGATAATTTGCATTTTCCATTAGATTTAAAACCATTGTATATTCCGAGCAATGAAATTCTGTCAATTTATAAAGGCTTTATTGATATTTATTTAAAGAAAGAATTAGGGTACGATAAAATTTATTTTGATTTGGCTGTCGCATTAAGTGGTAATAAATTAAAAGGAGATTATTTATTAAAAGCTGAAAAACTTATCTCTGAAATAAAAACTGAATTAGATATTGATATTGAAGATAGAGATGGGAAATTCTCAATTATTTTTAACAAAGAGAATCTTGAGATAGACGCATCATTAGCGGCAGAAGGAATCAAGAAATTAGCGCAGATAATGCGTCTTGTTCTTAACGGTAATATTAGTAAAGATACCATCTTGTTTATTGATGAACCTGAGGTCAATTTAAATCCGAAATACATACGCCTATTTGCCAACTTCTTAATGGCTTTATCGAAAGCGGGTGTTCAAATATTTGTAGCCACTCATGACTATCTTTTGGCTCATTATTTATCAACAAAAGCAGATTATAGGGAAGTGACGGATGCTCCGCCTATGAAATTTTTTGCTTTTTATAAAGAAAACAATGCAAGTCAAGTAGAATCAGGCGAATCTTTAGCGGAGATTCAAAATAATACTTTATTGGATGAATATGCTGCTCTGTATGATATGGAGGGGCAATTGTTTAGCGATACCCTAAAAAAATAAATATTTATGATACAATTTTCTGAGAGTAAACTACTATTTGAATTTACGGACTATTGGTCTGATTTGATGAAATATGATAAAGAGGTAGATTATAAAAAAATAAACGATGTAGTTCCTGAAACAAAAGCCGTTGACTTTATAGGTATTTTGGAAAATGATAAATTATTTTTTTTTGAAATTAAAAATTTTAGAAAAAAAGATAGAGATAATAATGACCCTGAAAACGATGAAACGAAGGAGCGTTTGGAAAGAGAAAATCACAATTCGCTTACGATTGAAATCGCTCAAAAAGTAAGGGATACATTGGCTGGCATTTTAAATAGTGCAAGACATTCAACGCATAAAAAAGACACTTGGAATAAGTATTTATCTTTAATTCAAAATGATAAAAAGGCTATTCATGTAGTTGTTTGGGTCGAAAAGGATAAATTATCTACAAGACCTGATGTCTTCAATCGTAGAAGGGATGCTCGAAATGGAACGATTGTGCAACGGCTGAAAACAAGGCTTGCATGGCTAACAAAACAGGTATCTGTTATGAACTTAGAAAATAACGAGATAGCTGCTTTTTTAAATGTAAAAGATGATAATTGATTGATTATCAACCAAATACAAACCAAAATTTAAATTCAGTTTTTTAAATTCACAAAATGGCTCAAGTAGAACTTATTATGCCCAAATTGGGCGAAAGCATTACCGAAGCGACCATTCTTTCTTGGAAAAAGAAAGTTGGCGACCATGTGGACGAAGAAGAAACCATCCTCGAAATCGCCACTGATAAAGTGGATTCTGAGGTGCCTTCTCCTGCATCGGGCATTATTACTAAAATTCTTTTTGAAGAAAATGCCGTCGTGCCTATCGGTCAAGTGATTGCCGTTATCAGCTCGGATTTCGGAGTTGAGATGTCGGATGTCGGTAGTGCCAGCGTTGAGTCTGAAACAACATCGGAAGTCGGAAGTCGGAAGTCGGATGTCGGCAGTACCAGCGTTAAATCTGAAACAACATCGGATGTCGGCAATGCTCGTACAAATGCTGATATTGTGTCTCCGAAATCCGAAACCCCAACTCTGAAATCGAACGAAACCCCAAGTCCGAAATCCGAAATCACAAATCCGAAATCCGAAATCCCCAATCGTTTCTACTCACCTCTTGTGCGCACCATTGCGAAAGAGGAAAATGTGAGCGTTGTAGAATTAGATAAAATAGAAGGCAGTGGACAAAGCGGGCGCGTCACCAAATCCGATATTTTAAATTTTGTTCAAAATAGAACAACTTCACCTATTACCCATCACCCATTACCTATTACCAATAATTCATCACCCATTACCCATCACCCATTACCCATTGCCCATAGTACATCTGGCAATGTCGAAATCATAGAAATGGACAGGATGCGGAAGCTCATCGCCGATCATATGGTGATGTCGAAGCACACTGCCCCGCACGTCACATCGTTTGTAGAAGCGGATGTGACGAATTTGGTCAATTGGCGCAACAAAGTGAAAGGCGAGTTTCAAAAGAAATATGGTGAGAATATGACCTTCACACCTATATTTATTGAAGCGGTGTGCAAAACACTGAGGGATTTCCCTTTGGTCAATTCATCGGTGGATGGGAGTAAAATTATTGTCAAAAAGGACTTGAATATCGGTATGGCAACGGCTATGCCCAATGGCAATTTGATTGTACCTGTTATAAAAGGAGCGGATATGCTCAATTTGTTGGGATTAACGAAGCAAGTCAATGATTTAGCCAATCGAGCGCGCAACAACAAACTCAAGCCCGAAGAAGTACAAGGCGGCACTTTCACCCTCACGAATGTCGGTGGCTTCGGCAATATTATGGGTACGCCTATCATCAATCAACCGCAAGTGGCGATATTGGCTGTCGGGGTTATTAAAAAAAGACCGGCGGTTATCGAAACGGAATATGGTGATGTGATAGCAGTGCGGCAGATGATGTATCTATCCATGAGTTATGACCATCGAGTAGTGGATGGTTCTTTGGGTGGTACTTTCCTGAAGCGAGTGGCGGATTATTTGGAGCAATTCGATGGGAATAGAACTGTTTAGTACACATAGTTTTGTCATTCAGGAGGAATCTCTTTTCTTCTAAAATGTATAAAAAGAGATTCCTCCTGAATGACAAAACTATGTGTCATTTACACCTTCGTATCAGGCTTGAGCATAAACTTCACGAGCTTACCGTTTTTGATATACTTTTTCGCCATCTTCTTAAAGTCTTTTGACGTCAAAGCATTCACCCACGCTGTATAGAGTTGCATATCCATCACATCCAAGCCGTTTTGGTAGGATTGCGACAAATAAGACATCCAAAAGCGGTTTTCTTTCAAATCCGTTTCGCGTTCGCGGAGGAAAGTCTCTTTCACCTTCACCATATTTTTATCGTCGCAGCCCGTTTTGATAACGTCTTCAACTTCCGCGAGGGCGGCTTGCATCAGTTCGTCCGCTTTTTCAGGGGCGCAACCAAAAGAGACAGTGAGTTGATATTTACCTTTCGGATATTTCGTCACGTTGGGTGAGACAGCCACGCCATAAGTGCCGCCTTTTTCTTCCCGAATCTTTTCACGCAATTTAATACTCAAGAGTTTGACAAGCGCATTCATCTCAAAATTATTGCGACGGTTGTAGTCATAGTCGCCGACGTAAGTGAGTTGCACTTGGCTCTTGGGTTCGATGCCGCGTTTGATATTTTTGGATATTTCTTTATTGGTCGTTTCTATTTTCGGGTCAGTGAAAGTTTCCTTTCTGCCTTTGGTTGGTAGGCTCGCAATGTACGTTTCTACCAACGGGCGGAAAGTCGCCTCGTCTATATTGCCGACAAAAAAGAACGTAAAATCCGAAGCATCAGCGAAGCGATCTTTATAAATATCGTAAGCGCGTTCGATGTTTATTTTATCTAAATCCTCTGCTTTCGATGGTTGGCGTCGTGGGTGATTGTTGTACATGGTCACCGTCACTGAATCTCTGAACGCTGCCTCAGGGCTTTTGCTCATATTTTCCATAAAGCCTTTTTGCTGTTGCAACACATTTTTGAACATCTTTTCATCTTTGCGCGGAGAGGTGAAATAAAGATGAGTCATTTGCATAGCGGTTATTGCATCTTTAGGCGAAAACATGCCGTTCATCCCTTCAAAAAGTTCTGAGATATAGGGCGAAACGCGCACGATTTTACCCGTCATAAACCGTTGCAACGACACGGCATCAATATCAGCAATACCCGACGATGCCACGCCAAATGAGGCAAAGCCACCATTATCATCGTCCGCTACAGGATACATCGTGTAGCCGCCTGGGCTATACGCCGTAAACATCACTTCATCGTTTTTGAAAGTGGTAGGTTTGATGATGACTTTTGCTCCGTTGGAGAGTGTCCATTCTTTCATTCCCAAAGCTGCATTGTTCTTTTCTGATACAATTTTACCCGCCGTTGGCAATGTTTTCATCAATTCAGTGATGACGGCTTCTTCTTTTGGTGGGGCGATAGTTGCCGCCGCCACTTCATCAAATATGGCGCGAACAGCCTCTTCGGTAGGCAATACCACGCTTTCTTTTTTAGGAGCTTGGATAATGAGCGTGGCGTTGTCGCCTTTTTCAGAAATCCATTTTTTACCCAAAGCATTGACTTCTTCTAAAGAAATGCCGTCTATATTTTTTTTATAAAAATTAAATTCATACTCCACATCCATCATAGGTTCGCCTTCTAAAAATGAACTGACCATGCTTTGTACGTGGTTCGCTGATTCGGTCTTGTCTTTTTCCTTGACCGCTTTTTCCATACCGACCATCATTTGCTTTTTGGCTCGATCAAGTTCTCCAGCAGTGAAACCGTAGCGTTTGACGCGTTCGTTTTCAGTGAGCATCATTTTCAAACCGTCTGTGATGCCTTTTTCAGTGACCACACTGAAAGAAGAAAACTCATTTTTAGTGCGGACATTATTATTGTAACCGCTGAAAGCAAATGAGAACGGCGTTCCACCTTTTTTAATGAGTTCATTAAAACGAGTGCCGAGCATACTATTGAATAAAGACGCTGCCATTCCCTTGCGTACATCGCCCAAAGTGCTGCTTTTACTGAGGGGGTGCTTGTAGCCGAGTTGCAAAATGGTGTTGGTGGCTTCTGCATCCGTTGCCATCGCTATGCGCAAGCCTTTGTGGTCGGGCACATCGAAAAGTTGATGTTTCGGACCATTCGGATTGGTGGGGATAGAGCCGAATTGTGTTTTAATCAAAGCCTCCACTTTATCCACATCAAAATCACCGACAGCACACACCGCCATTAATTCAGGGCGATACCAATCCGCATAAAATTTCTTCAAAGTCTCTGGTTTGAAACCTTGCAAGACTTCAATTGTGCCAATCGGCAAGCGGTCGGCATAGCGGCTGCCTTCAAAATAGGTGGGCCAATATTGCAGGCGCATCCGTTCGCCCGCGCCCAAGCGACCTCGACGTTCGGAGATGACGACACCGCGCTCTTTCTCGATTTCGTCAGCATCGAAGCTGACATTGTGCGCCCAATCTTCGAGCACTTGAAAGCCTTTCAGAAAAAGGTCTTCTTTGTCGGTTGGTAATTGGAGCATATACACTGTTTCATCGAACGAAGTGTAAGCGTTAAGATGCGCACCGAATTTGACGCCTGCCGATTCCAAAAAGTCCACGAGGGCTGATTTTTTGAAATTTTTAGTGCCATTGAAACACATGTGCTCTACAAAATGCGCAAGCCCTTGTTGCTCATCGGATTCGAGCATAGAGCCAGCATTGAGAGCCAAGCGAAGTTCGCAGCGTTTTTCAGGTTTACCATTTTTTTTGACAAAATAGGTCATGCCATTCGGCAAAACACCCTTTCGTACTGAGGGGTCTGTTGGAATAGCATCCGTGAGGGTTTGAGCGAACAGAAAATTGGTTGAAAAGAGGCAACAGAAGAGTGCCGTAAGGAACGTGTTTTTCATTGTTAAAAAAATACAAGTTTGGTTTATGAAAAGATTGATTTAAGAATTAAAATTAAAGAACGCTTAAAGTGTTTATTTCGTTTTCAGAAAGTCTTTCGACCTTAAATCCCTCGAAAGGTGGTAGATTCTTGATATGTCTTATCGAAATTTTTGCATTCAACCATTTCAGTTTGTTTTTCAATTTATCAAGAAAAGAAATGGCTTTGGCTTGTTGTTTTTGAGATTTATAATACCCTTGTACTGCATCTTCCTCAACCCATGAAATGATGTAAAATTCATTCTTTTCATTGATCATTTTTGCACTGATTTGACTCCACAAATTATGGTCAATACTATCAGGATTTCTTCCTGAACCAACAATACCAGAGACACTATCACGAACTTTTTGGGCAATTATGGTAGATAATTCCTCTGCACCCTTCGCCATGACCTGTTGAGTAGATGGGTCAAGCCGATGTAGCCGATAGTTTTTTAACTCAAAAAAAACAAGTGTTTTATTGTTGTAAACGCCCAAAAAATCAATTGCTTTATGCTCCGATATTTTGATAGCAGCATGGCTCGGATGGTCATCGTATTTAATGACCTTCCAATGATTCTCATCGAATGTAAAACGAAGATTACTCTCGTCAAAAACGATTGTCATAATGTTCTATTATTTGATTTTTTCTATGGATTTATCGAAAAATGATTGCTCTAATTCATAAAAAGCGGCATATTCATTTAAAATAGGGTTGTTATCAATGTCTGCTAATGTGCTGCCAGTTTGTACTTTAGTACCTTCATTATCTTGCTTTTCAAGACAAAAAAACTTCATGGGTGGTGTTTTTTTATCTCTGTATTCAGAATATAAAGACAACTGGTGTGTTAATAAGTAATCATGCGTTGCAATAAAAATTTGGACATTATCGCCCGCCAATTGTCTTAATAAGTCACAAACGACCGTAATAAGATTAGGATTTAAATTCGATTCTGGTTCGTCCCAAAAAAGAATAGAATTATTCGTTGGTTTGAGTGAGCCATTCGTAATCAAATACATCACAGATGCTATTTTTCTAAGCCCCTCTGCCACCAAATGTGCTTCTAATAACTGATTTTTTTCTTTTAAATAAAAGCGACCATTTTCTTTTATAGCTTTTGCTTGAAGGGCATCTTCTAAGGGTGAAATGAGTTTTTTTATTTCATCATAACGAGGTCCCCTCAGTATAGGTCCGTCCAATGCCTCCGCCAGTTTTACATACGTTTCGTCAAAAGCTAACTCACGTTGAGCATTCAAACCTAAAAAGCCTTCAAACAGGGAAAACATTTCGCGTGGAGGGAGGTATAAAGAGCTTATTTGAGGGATGTTTGACAATGGCTCTAATTTGACATTAGTTTTAGAGTTCCCTGAAAAAGAAAAAGTCATTATTTGGTCGTCCACATTTAATGAAACCTTGGAATTGACTCGCCCGACTTTGCGACGTGCAAGCCGACCCAACTGTTCAGGTCTAAAATAACTAATCAGTTTTTCTGCTATAATGGACTCAAATCGTTCCTTGGATTGCGAAGTTGAATGGATAAATTCATCATTGGCAGCGATGGTGGCAGCTATAGTTTTTAGAATGTGGGTTTTGCCCGTGCCATTTTTCCCAATGAAAACATTTATGCCTGATGAGAATTCAAACTTATTATCATCAAAACAAGTAAAATCTATGAATTCTAAAGACTTTATCATGCAGTTAAAAATTTGTTAATAAACAAAATAAGGCTCTATATGAGCATTGGCAAATGTAATTAGAAATTATAAAAAATGGATATTTTTTCGTTTGATTAAAAGATGATTCTCGTATGTGTAACAAAAAAAGAAAAAAGTATGTGTTAAAAACAAAAAACGTCGGAAGGCTTACACCCATCCGACGTCCAAAAATATTGTTAATCTAAATTCAAATCCTTTAATTAGTCGGAACCAGATGACTCACCACCACAGCCGTCAACACCACATTCAATCGGCTCATCACGCCCGTTTTCACTGCAAACTTCTTCACTGTCACCGTCTCGTAACCTGCGCACTCAATCGTGAGCGTGTATGTGCCAGCACTCACTGGGAACAATTCAAAACGCCCGTCTTTAGGCGTCGTCACTGATTTGCTTTCATCTATTAATGTGACCACAGCATTTTCAATTGCTTTTTTCTTATCCACTTGCGTCACTTTTCCATTGATGCCTGATTGGCGGACGCCGCGTGTTTGTAAAACCAAATTTGCAAATATAAACTCTTTAGCAAGGCTTGGATTTTGAACAAAAATGCTTTGAGCATCTAAAAGCATAGACGTCATAGTGCCAAAGATGGCGTTGTTGAGGTCTATTTTTTCATTGGTCAATTTACTGCCTTCTTTGTCTGCGCCATTGTAATCTTTGAGCTTTGTTTCAAAGGTTTTTTTCACTGCTTTGAAGTTGTCTGCAAACGCCACGGGCATATTATCATTGGCGGTCAAGGCTGCCATGTTCGTATCCATAAACGGGATGGCGGAACTGAGCAAACTCGACACATTGATCCAACTGCCATCATTGGCTTTAGCGGCATAGCCTTGACCTGCGGCAGCGTTCATCGTTTTGCGCATGTCGGCTGGAAAAGCATCAAAAATGTATCTTTTCAACACATTGAAACAAGTCATGACAGAATCTTTGGCTTGTATCAAATCCAAACGCGCAGCAGCAGATGGAGCATAACGAGCGCGGTCGTCGGGCATATCATCGGCAGCTTCTATATCCGCAAGGTTTTGAGTGATATACCCCTCAGTATATTTGGCTTTTAAAGCCGTGAAGGGTTCTAAATTGTCGGCGCAAAGATTCCATGCAATACGCCCTGCTGAGTACAGCTCTTGTTGGCTGCAATTGTAATCATTTTTTGTCATGTGGATTATTTATTAATTTAATTTAAATAATGGTAGTGTCACAATAGGCTGTTCAAACCATTATTTTACAAGAAAAATTTGTTTTTTATATATAATATTAAAATATATTCAAAACTTGTGCCATGTTGATTGAACAATAAAGAATATTAAAACTGATTATCCGATATTCTACAAATAAAAATTTTGAATCAAACAGAAGGTTCTAAAAATTTTAAAAAAACGTATTATTCTATTGAATGTATTCGTACATTTGCGGAATCATGAAAAAGATATTATTCTTTCTGAGTATTGCCTTCGCAATATTTTCCCCAAATACTCTTTGCGCCCATGATACTGAACTTCAATCGGGTTGCAATATCACTGAGCATGAATATGCTTTTGATTCTGGTCAATCCAATAGTGACAACCTGCTTTTTGACGTTTGCTTTGAAGACCTTTGCGATGATGACTCTAATGATTCAGTTAGAAAAAAAGATTCTTCAGGAAAAACACCTCACTCATACGCCGCTTTTTTTGTACAAAATTTGTCCGACCACTTCTTTACAAAAGTCCTCTACACTAAATTTTTCTCACAATGCAGGACGCCTCTTTTTATTTACATAAACGTATTTAGACTTTAACACAAAAATTAGACGCCACAAGGGAATATGTTTTCCCGAACTCCTTTTATTAATTCATTTCAAAAAGATTATTCGTTGATAAGTTTTGAGGTTATACTTTAAAACATGTATCCGATACAGCAAACGTATCAGATGCGATACCCCCTCAGTATTTCGACTCAAAAATGCTCTACAAATAATATTTTCTGACAAGAGAATGGCTATGGCTTTCTCAAAATATCAAATAATATGAAAAAATTATTGCTGTTGATTAGCCTATGCTCTGCTGTAGGTTTTACTTCTTGTAATCAAAAAAAGGAAGAAGAAACAAAAGAAGCGGTTAAGTTGCCCGTTACCACACCTATATTAATGGACACTATCCTCACGAAGGATTATATCGCCGAAATCCAATCTATTCAAAATATAGAGGTGCGGGCTAAGGTGAAAGGCTTTCTGGAAACCATCAAAGTTGACGAAGGGCAACGCGTGGAGTCTGGTCAAATGATGTTCACGATTCGCTCGCGAGAGTATGAGGCAGAGTTAGCCAAAGCACAAGCACGGGTCAACACCACTGAGTTGGAAATGCAGAATGTGAAGACCTTAGCAGAAAAAAATATCGTTTCGCCAACAGAATTGGCATTGGCAGTGGCTAAGCTCAATGAAGCAAAAGCTGAACAAGGTATCGCGGAAGCAGCTCTCACTTTTACGAAAATATCGGCTCCTTTTAGCGGGGTAGTGGATAGGTTGAAATTTAAAGTGGGTAGCCTTATTGATGAAGGTACTTTATTGACTTCGCTCTCCAATAATAGAGAAGTGTATGCTTATTTCAATGTTTCTGAAAAAGAATATTTGGATTTTAAAGCAAAAGGAAAGGATAAGGAGAAATCAAGTGTATCGCTCATACTGGCTAATGGTCTGCCACATAAATATAAAGGTGTGATTGAAACCATAGAAGGCGAGTTTGATAAAAACACGGGGAGTATTGCTTTTCGGGCAAAATTTCCCAACCCTGATTTGCTACTCAAACATGGCGAAACAGGAAAAGTACAATTGCCTGTTGAGTTGAAAAATGCGCTTGTTATTCCTCAAAAAGCAACTTTTGAATTGCAAGACAAAATATATGTCTATGTTTTGGATGAAAACAATGTCGTAAAAGCCAGAAATATAGTCGTCAAACAAAAACTGTCCAATTTATATGTCATCGAATCGGGCATTACCATCAATGACAAAATACTTTTGGAAGGTGTTCAGACGGTGAAAGAAAATGATAAAGTCCAAACTGAATTGCTCGCTGCAAAAGAGGTGGTGGAGCATTTGCAACTCATTAAACAATAAGAAAAAAATATGTTTAATCAATTTATATCGAGACCAATACTCTCTATTGTTATCTCACTCATTATTAGTTTGCTCGGAGCATTGGCTTTAACGCAATTGCCCGTCACGCAGTTCCCTTCTATTTCTCCGCCCAAAGTGAATATTACAGCCGAGTACCCTGGTGCTAACGGCGAATTGATGATTAAAGCGGTCGTGATTCCGTTGGAACGTGCCATCAACGGTATTCCAGGGATAAAATATGTCGCATCCGATGCGGGTAACGACGGTACAGCGACGATTCAATGCGTATTTAATTTGGGAACAGACCCGAACATTGCTTCGGTGAATGTTCAGAATCGGGTGGCTGCTGTGATTAATAAATTACCGCCGATTGTGGTGAGAGAAGGTGTGAAAATCACCCGAGAGGAGTCCAACATGTTGATGTATCTCAACTTGTATAGCAATGACCCCAATTTAGATGTCAATTTTCTATACAATTTTGCCGACATTAACTTGCTGTCTGAATTGAAGCAAGTCAATGGAGTAGGCGTAGCGGATATTTTGGGCGATAGAGAATATTCCATGCGGATTTGGTTGAAACCTGATAGAATGTTGGCTTATAAAATTTCAGCCGATGAAGTTTTGAAAGCCTTAGACGAACAAAGTTTGGAGGCTTCGCCTGGTAGAACTGGAGAAAGCTCAGGCAAAAAATCGCAAGCATTTGAATATGTTTTAAAATATCCTGGCAGATTTAGCAATAAAGAAGGTTACGAAAATATCATCTTGCGCTCTACGCCCGATGGTCAAATCTTGCGCATTAAAGATGTGGCTGATGTTGAATTTGGTAGTTCTTACTACGATTTATATTCAAAATTGAATGGCAAACCTTCAGCAGCCATTATGATAAAGCAATCTTACGGCAGTAATGCGAGCGAGGTTATTAAGAATGTAAAAGCCAGATTAGCAGAGATAAAATCAGAATCTTTTCCCAAAGGGATGGAATATGAAATCAGTTACGACGTTTCCAAATTCTTAGATGCCTCCATCGAGAAGGTGATTCATACCTTGATTGAAGCCTTTATATTGGTGGGTTTGGTGGTCTTTATATTTTTGGGCGATTGGCGTTCTACCCTCATTCCTGCCATTGCCGTGCCTGTGTCCTTGATTGGGACTTTCTTTTTCATGCAATTTTTTGGTATTACGCTCAACCTTATCACCCTCTTTGCCTTAGTGTTGGCGATTGGTATTGTCGTGGATAATGCCATTGTGGTGGTGGAAGCTGTCCATGCCAAAATGGAAGAACTGAACGTTGAAGCGCAAGAGGCTACCGAGTTAGCGATGCACGAAATAAGCGGGGCTATCATCGCTATCACGCTCGTGATGGCGGCGGTATTTATTCCAGTGGCATTTATGCAAGGTCCTGTGGGTATTTTCTATCGGCAGTTTTCGGTGACAATGGCAACGTCCATTATTTTATCGGGTGTCATTGCCTTGACCCTCACCCCTGCGTTGTGTGCCGCTATGCTCAAGAATACGCACGGGAAGAAAAAGAGTAAAAACCCGATTAATCTCTTTATCAATGCTTTCAACAATGGTTTCAATAAAGTGCTTGGACGCTATAAAAGTATTTTGACTTTAATCGTCAATCGGCGTGTGGTGACTTTTTTAGTTTTAGTGGGTTTCTGTTTGGGCACTTGGTTTTTAAGCGGTGCTATTCCATCGGGTTTTATCCCCAATGAAGATCAAGGCGTTTTTTATGCCATCATTTTGACTCCCCCAGGTTCTACATTGGAAAGGACAGATGAAGTGAGTGCTCAAGTACAAAGAATTGCTCAAGATATTGAGGGTGTTGCTTCGGTCTCTGCTTTGGCAGGCTATGAAATTCTGTCGGAAGGTACAGGAGCCAATGCCGGTACGTGCCTTATCAATCTCAAAACTTGGGATGACAGAAAGCATTCTATGCAGGAAATAATGAAAGAATTGGAAGAGAAAACAAAAGATATAAAAGGAGCGAGTATAGAGTTTTTTCCACCTCCTGCTGTGCCTGGTTATGGTGCGGCTGGTGGTTTTGAGTTGCGTTTATTGGATAAAGGCGGCAGCGGCGATTATAAAAAAATGGAGACAGTGAGTAAAAATTTCGTAGAGGAATTGAGCAAAAGACCTGAATTGTCTTCTGTTTTTACTTTTTATAGTGCCAGTTTCCCTCAATATATGTTGAATGTGGACAATGATAGAGCCCAACAAAAAGGCGTGACCATTGAAAATGCCATGACGACGCTCTCTACGCTGGTGGGTAGTAATTATGAAACAAGTTTCATTAAATATGATAGGCAATATAAAGTCATGGTGCAAGCGTTGCCCGAATATCGAGCATTACCAGATGATATTTTGAAACTCTATGTCAAAAATGATAAAGGTGAAATGGTGCCTTTCTCTGCCTTCATGACAATGGATAAAGTGTATGGACTCTCAGAAATTACTCGACACAATATGTATAATGCTTCGGAAGTCAGTGGTGATGCCGCGCCTGGATACAGTAGCGGTGCGGCGATTGCTGCCATTACTGAAGTCGCCAAGAGCAAATTGCCACGCGGTTTTGGTATTGATTGGGCAGGTATTTCTAAAGACCAAGTCGGACAAGGCAACCAAGCTATTTATATTTTCTTGATTGTTTTGGCATTTGTGTATTTGCTTTTAGCGGCACAATACGAGAGTTTTATTTTGCCTTTCCCTATTATCTTATCCTTGCCAACGGGTATTTTCGGTGCATTTATGATGCTCAAAATCATGGGTTTAGAGAACAATATTTATGCACAGGTGTCAATGGTCATGTTGATTGGTTTGCTCGCTAAAAATGCGGTATTAATTGTGGAGTTTGCTGTGCAAAGACACAAGGCAGGAGCCACTGTTTTACAAGCGGCTATTGAAGGGGCAGCGGTTCGTCTGCGTCCAATCTTAATGACTTCTTTCGCTTTTATTGCTGGTTTGATTCCATTAATCAGAGCAACGGGACCGGGTGCTATCGGTAACAAAACAATCGGTTCAGCCTCGGCAGGCGGCATGTTGATTGGGACAATTTTTGGTGTCCTCCTCATTCCAGGCTTGTACTACATCTTCGGGCGCATCTCCGAAAAGCATCACATTGTTGAACATGAAGAGGAATTGCCTTTGACGGAGGAGTTGAATTAGGTTTATACTGAGGGCTTTCGATGTCGGATTTTGGCATATTTCCGACATCCAAAATCCGACATATACTGAGGGGGGGCTTTATTATAAAATGTAACTACGCCCCTCAACCCCTAAAGGGCAGGTTGGTTCTAAAATGTGCGAGTCCGCTGGACTCGTTTAAATTACTAATTACCCTATTTCTACAAACGTCAGAGTCCTCTGGACTCTATATTGAAATCTTAAAAGAGTCCAGAGGACTCTGACGTTTGTAGAAATTTAGCCCTGAAATATATATTACGAGTCCAGCGGACTCGCACAGTTATAGCTTTTTTCAGAACCAATTAGCCCTGCCAAAAGGGGGAGTTAAGCTCAGAAACTCATAAAAACATTCATTTTATGAGCGAATTGAACATCCTTCTTAAGGATTTCCCCTTCGGAAGTAAGCTAAGTTGTTACCATAAAAATTAATTTTAAACGAGTTAAAATTTTTAAAAAGTTCTAACTAAACAATCATGATTGTCTATTAAAATGAAGCTATTAAAAAATATTAAATACATCGCTACCATCGGACTCAGCATCCTTTACGCCAGTTGCAAACTGCCTGTACCGATACAAGTGCCAACGCTCAAACCTGTGCCGTCTGCCTATTCTGATTCAGTTGACTCAACAAATTCGGCAAATATGAATTGGCGAGAGTTCTTTAATGATCCCAAACTCATCACGCTCATTGATACGGCTATCAATAACAATCCTGAAATGTTGATGCTGTTGCAAGATATTGAAATGGCGCAAAATAGAGTGCAAATGCGGCACGGGGCTTTACTCCCCTCAGTCATGGTGGGTGGTGGTTTAGGCATTGAAAAGGTGGGCACTTATACATCGCAAGGGGCAGGCGATGCTTCGGCTGAAATCACGCCTGGACACATAGTGCCTGAACATTTGACAGACTTCTCAGGTGGCATCAGAGCGAGCTGGGAATTGGATATTTGGGGCAAACTCAAAAGTGCCAAGAGCGCAGCGATGGCAAAATATCTCGCCAGTTTTGAAGGCAGAAACTTTGTTCGTACCAATTTGATTGCCGAAATTGCCAATTCTTATTATGAACTTTTGGCTTTGGACAACCAATTGGATATTTTGAGGGAAACCATCCAATTGCAACAAAATCAATTGGAGGTTGTGAAGGTTCAAAAACAAGCAGCCGTGGTGACGGAGTTAGCAGTCAAGCAATTTGAAGCGCAGATATTGAATTCTCAAAGTTTGGAATACGAGTTTTTGCAAAATATTACGGAGAATGAGAATAAAATCAACTTCTTAATGGGTAGATATCCGCAGCCTATCGTGCGAGACAAAGCGACATTTACGGCACAATTGCCGAATAAAATAAAACAGGGTATTCCTACGCAATTATTGAAAAATCGCCCAGATATTCGTCAAGCAGAGTTAGAGCTACTGGCGACAAAATGGGAGTTGAAAGCGGCACAATTGGAGTTTTATCCATCGCTGGCAGTGTCGGGCAGATTCGGGCTGCAAGCGTTTAGACCAAGTTATTTGGTCAAGTTGCCTGAATCTTTACTCTATACATTGGCGACTGATATGGCGGGTCCTATCATCAACAAAAATGCGATTACGGCGGAATTTAAAACAGCCAATGCGATGCAAATTCAAACGATGTATGAGTATCAAAAGCGCGTATTAAATGCCTTTGTTGAAGTGTCGAATGAATTAGCGCATATTAATAATTTAGAAAAACGATACAGCCTGAAAGCGCAAGAAGTTGACGTTCAAACAAGGTCTATCGGCATTGCCAATGATTTATTCAAATCCGCCAGAGCCAACTATTTAGAAGTTTTGACAGCACAACGAGAAGCATTGTCTGCCAAATTAGAATTAATTGAAGTGAAACAACACCAATTTAATTCAGTCACCAATCTTTACAGGGCATTGGGCGGTGGTTGGAAATAAATTTTCAACCTGTTTTCTATTGGTGCACAAAGCCGTTTCGATTTGCTCGAAACGGCTTTTTTACTGAGGGGGTAGAGTTGCCTTTCAGCAAGGGTTTTCAACAAGGGTTTAGTAACCCCATATTTGTTTTTTTTGAAAAAAAACAAATATGGGGTTACTAAACCCTTGTTGAAAATATCCCCCCTTCGGGCAGGGGGATATTAAACATTAGTGCTATTCCTATGAACATTTATGCCAATCCTGTGAACATTTATGCCAATCCTGTGAACATTAATGCTATTCCTGTGAACATTAATGCCAATCCTGTGAACATTAATGCCAATCCTGTGAACATTAATGCCAATCCTGTGAACATTAATGCCATTCCTGTGAACATTAATGCTATTCCTGTGAACATTAATGCTATTCCTGAGAACATTAATGCCATTTATTTATGCTTTAATAATTAATTGCTTTGAACAGGATATAGTAGGATGGAGGAATGTTAAAGTTGGGGTAGGAGAAAAGCAGAAAATATTCTTATATTTTTTTACTAAGTCACAATTATATTAAAAAATCGTGTAACATCGGATAACTAAATTTCGTAAACTTTAAAATACTTATTAAAATAGGGTATTTTTTACATAGAAAATATGTGATACTGTTTGATTATTTAAATTTTATAGCATACATTTGCAAGAGTAAAGATTTTATGCCTCAAAATTATTAATCTATGTGTTAAGAAATTCAAACAAAAATGATCTATAACTATAACGTCCGTATAACTTTTAATCATTGTGAACTATGAAAACAATATTTTTGAATACTCCAGTAAATCGAACGAGTCTAACCCACTTACCTATGCCCTTTTCTTTAGGGCGCTTAATTTCCGAAGATAGAACAGTGTTGATGTATGGCGAATGAAGAGTTCATTCTATTAGTTTTTGATATAAATTGATTTCATGAATATATAATTAAATTATTTTTCAGCTTTTCAGCTTATTTTATTTAGTGACAAAACCGATTTTAAAATACCGCTTCTAAACTTTGACGAGACGATTTAATGTATAATTAACCGAATTTAAAGATTCTACTGATGACAAGGCATTGCGATGCCTCTCCGTGAAATAATGATTACTCAACCGAACTAAAATACACCGTATGTCTAAAATCAATACAACACATCCATTTTCATAATCTTTTTATTGTCACATAGTTACTGGCTTGCTCAAGACAGTTCTCTTTGCGTATGCGCGAGATACTTCTCTGTGAGTAAATCTTTGTAAGCTCATTTTTTTCATTAAACCTTTTTTTATTTAACAAAGAAAAACAACAATTTCATCAATGAAAAAATTTACTAGATTGCTATCACTGCTATTTTTCTTACAAATAGTTTGGAGTAGCTCTATTTATGGACAGGTATATTCCAACGATTTTACGTCGGGTATAGACCTCCCAAGTCCGGGTCCAGGAAATTTATTCTCTACGGTATGGGCAAGTTCCAATCCTATGACTAACCCAAGTGGCGAATTATTGTCTAAGGGTTTTAGTACGGGTAGTGGTACTTTGACATTGACCATCAAGGTCAAATGTGGATATGAATTGGATATTTCAAGTATCGCACTCAAGCATCGGAGAGATATTTCAGGTCCACAGAATATGAATTTGATAGTAGGTGGTACGACTGTACAGTCAGGCATTGCAGTGACTGTAAGTGGTCCTCCATCTCTAACGCCTTTAGGATCACCTTATAATACTTCGGGTATTCCTGCTGCTCAAGACATTGTTGGGCAAGTACTCATAACGCTTGATTTAGTAAATGCTTCTAACACAGGTGAGTATTACTTAGATGATTTTATCATTAATGGTACTATAACATCCAGAGTACAGACTTTAACAGCTACTATCCCAAGTGCCACAGTGTGTGAAGGCAGCCCTGCCAATTTTACAGGTACTTTCACGGCTACAGGCGTTACGGGTCCAAACCCAACTATCAATGCAGTGACCCCTCAGTATCAGTGGGAAAAAAATGCTGCTAATGCGTCTGGAACTTCTACGAATCTTAATTATGCTATTGCCTCTACTGTATCTCCTGGAGATAATGGTGCTTATCGTCTGGGTGTTCGCTTCACAGGTTGTGCTGCGGGTACACCGACGGAATTTTATACTACACCAGCTATTAATTTGGTGGTGAATAAAGTAACGGCTGCGATTACGCCTACTTCTGCTTCTGTTTGTGTGGGTAGTACAACTACTTTGAATGGTGCATTTACTGTTGTTGCTACTGCGAATCCAGTACCAACAGTTGTTTGGAGCTCAAGTGATATGACTAAAGCGACAGTGAGCAGTGGTGTTGTAAGTGGTGTAGCTGCGGGTACATCAATTATTAGCTACACTGTAACTGATAATAATGGTTGTTCTTCTTCTTCATCAGTAACGGTGACGGTGAATCCTTTACCGACCCCCTCAGTATCAGGCACTGCATCAATTTGTGCAGGTAGTACAAGTCAATTGACAGGTACTCTGGGTTTTGTTTCTCCTGCTACTTCAGCAACAGCCGTTTGGAGCACCAGTGTTTCAAGCGTTGCTACAGTTAGTAATACAGGTCTTGTATCGGGTGTATCTGCGGGTACATCAGTCATTAGTTATACAGTAACTGATAATTTAGGTTGTATTGCTACATCATCAGTAACAGTAACAGTTAAGGCAGTGCCAGTTCCGACAATTACGGGTGTAACACCTGTATGTGTGGGTAGCATAATGGCACCTACTTATACACCAGGCTTCATTGCTCCTGCGGTTTCAGCAACTGCAGTTTGGACTTCAAGTGCTACTGGTGTAGCGACTGTAAGCAATACGAGTGGTGTGGTTACGGGTGTATCATCAGGCACTTCGATTATTACTTATACTGTAACTGATAATCTCGGTTGTTCTTCTTCAACAACGACTACAGTAACGGTTAATCCACTTCCGACTATCAGCTTCACCAATAATGGTGTGCCAGCAGGTCAAGTGTGTATTGGCAATACCATTACGATTAATGGCAATGCGACAGGCACAGGCTTGATACATTCTTGGTCAGTGACAGGTTCTTCTGTTACGCCCACGTCTGGTACAGGCAGTACAATTACTTTGACAGGCACTTCAGCTGGAACAGTCACAGTAGTTTACACTGTTACTTCAGGTGCCAGTTGCAGCACAAGCAGCAGTATGGTTGTAACAGTTAATGGCTTGCCTGCTAATCCAACTATTACTGGTTCGCTTTCTATCTGTGAAGGCTCAACAACTGTATTGACAGGTAGTACACCATCAGGTGGCTCAGGTACTGGTTACTTTGCCAACTTTACAGGTTCAGGTCCTGCGAATGTGACGTTTACACCTGGTTTTTCTATGGGTGTCTATACAGCAACGGTTGAATCCCTTCTTCCGCCTGTGTCACCGAGTTCGACTTATCTCGTCGGGTACAGTATATCAGATAGCAAAAGTTGTATCAATGCTATGGCAGCTACGGCTACCGTGACGGTGTTCGCTAAACCTTCTGCTGCATCAATAACAGCGGGTAATCAGACATTGTGTAATACAAGCACTTTCACCGTAACAGGCAATACCCCCTCAGTAGGATCGGGTACTTGGACGGTAACAGGTGGTACAGTGACATCTTCTACTTCTGCAACGACGACTATCACAGGCGTAACAGCGGGTACAACAGCAACAGCAGTTTGGACAATTACCAACGGTACTTGCGGCGCAACAAG
The DNA here is from genome assembly GCA_043744275.1 of Saprospiraceae bacterium. GTDB lineage: Bacteria > Bacteroidota > Bacteroidia > Chitinophagales > Saprospiraceae > JAAFJT01. Next base: position 45,414 of record JAYTUY010000173.1, on the reverse strand, counting down.
CAGCAACGTAGCTTCGGTTACATTGACAAATAATGTGATGCCGACTATTTCAGCGAGTGCATCAGGTCCAAATTGTAATAATGGTACTTTCACGCTTACTTCTTCTGCCAGTGTCGGTACAGGTGTATGGACAACTACATCTGGTACTGTAACAAATACAACTTCCACTTCAACAACTGTAACAGGTGTTCCAGCAGGAATAACGGCAACGTTGACTTGGACAGTGACAAACGGCAGTTGTACAACAAGTACAACCACTACAGTCACTAATAATGCACCGCCTTCAGCAGCAGTTATCACGACAACACCGCAAAAACAATGTGGTGCAGGTGTATTTGTTGTAACTGCAACAGCGCCAACAGTTGGCACAGGTACTTGGACAGTAACAGGAGGCGGTGTAGCTCAGTCTCCTTCATCAGCAACGACATTTGTAACAGGTGTTTTACCTGGTACAGTGTCCACAGCAACATGGACGGTTACTTCGGGACCCGGTTGCCCTTCTACATCTTCATCAGTAACTTTAACGAATTATCAAGCACCTACGGGCGTATATGCTGGTGCTGATGAAAGCCATTGTGAAAACCCAGTTTTCAGTTTGATTGGTTTTCATAATCCTTTGTCGGGTGTAACAGATTTACATTATTCTTGGACAACAACAGCGGGTACAGTAACAACGCCAACAGCGTCAAATACAACCTTAACAGCTGTTCCTTCGGGTGTAGCAGCATTCGCGACATTCACTGTTACTAACGGTGTTTGTGCGGCATCTTCTGATCAAGTTGAAAAAGAAAATTATCAACAACATACAGTAACTGTAGGCTCAAACGTCACAGTTTGTAATCAATTGACCAATTTCACAGTGAGCAGTACAGTAGTTCCTGCAGTTCCAACTACAGGTACTTACTCTTATGCGTGGACAGTAACGGCTGGTGGCTCTTTTGTAGGCGCATCAACAGGTAGTTCTGTCACTGTAACAGTATCTCCAGGTTCATCGGCGATGGTTGCAGTAACAGTGACTAATGGCAATATTACTGGTGCCTGTATGGCATTTGCAAGTAAAGTGATTACGAATAATGCTCCAGTAACAGCGAGTATTCCAGCAGGCAATCAAACACTTTGTAATACAAGTTCTTTCAGTGTAGTGTCTAATAACCCTTCACCTGGTACGGGTGTTTGGACAGTGACAGGTGGTACGCCATCTTCAACGAATAGTTCTTCTATCACTGTGACAGGTGTTGCAGCAGGAACAACTGCTACGGCTACTTGGACAGTGACGAATGGCTTATGTACTGCGAGTACAAGTGTTACGTTAACCAATGTCGGTCCAGTAGCGGCTATGATTACCACACCTTCACCTCTTGTTGGTTGTAATCAAGCGACTAATTTTACTATAAATGCTGCACCTTTTGCCTATGGTACAGGTGTTTGGACAACATTTAATGCGAGTATCTCTGGTCCTAATACAGGTACATCTGTATCGGTATCAGTCGTGCCAGGTACATCCGCGTCAGCAACATGGACAGTGACGAATGGTGTTTGCGGCAGTAGCAGCAGCACTATTACGATAGATAACCGTCCTGCTTTGACGGCTACCATCGTTCCGAATCCGATTACACCAACAGAAATGTGTCCAGGCACTTCTATCAACTTACAGGCTACGCCTAATGGTGGACCAGGACGTGTTTACGCTTTGCAGAGTTTTGTAGGTGGCGCGGGTAGTGGTACTAATTTCATCGTTAATTTCAATCCAGATCCGAACGCTAATCCGAATCGGTTGGCGACTGTAAATGGTATTAACGCACAGCCTATTGTGACGTTGACTTATACCATTATAGATAATGCAGGTTGTACTTTCAGCACTCAGTTTGTCACGAAGGTGAATCCTCCAATATCAGTAACAGTGCCAGCAACCGATGTTTGTGTTAACGCTTCTAAAGTTGTTACACCTGTTATCACAGGTGGCTCTGGTACTTATTCTACATATTCATGGTCAGTAGTAGGACCTAACGCTTCAGGCGGTGGCACAAGTGCTACATTTGTAGCATCAGGTTTAACAGCAGGAACAGCGAATGTTGTTTACTCCGTAACAGACAATCAAACATGTCCTGCATCAGGAACAGCAGTAGGTGTTATTACAGTTAGACCATTGCCTACTATAATGGTGACTTCACAAATCAACGTCAGTTGTTTTGGTGGTAGCAATGGTGCAGTGACTGTAACAAGTCCAAGTACGAATGTTTATACCATTTCTCCTTCAGCAGGTATAGTTCAATCTCCTCCAGGTACATTTACAGGCTTGTCAGCGGGCAACCACAATCTGTCAGCAATAAGTAGTTTCGGTTGTGCAGGGGCTATAAATGTAGTGATGAATCAGCCGACTCTGTTAATTGCCAGTGTTGCAGTTACAACACCAGTATCTTGTAATGGTGGTAATGCGAGTTTAACAATTACACCATCGGGTGGTACATCTGGTTATAGCGTAAGCGGTGGTACATTTACCCCCTCAGTAACAGCAGGTACTTACACCTACACTGTTACCGATGCCAATGGATGTACGGCTTCTACAAGTATTACGGTAGGTCAACCTACGCTACTTGTCGCAACTGCTTCGGTAACAACTCCTATATCATGTAACGGTGGTACTGCTACCGTAACAGTGGGAGCTTCAGGAGGCACAACTGCTTATACAGGTACAGGTGCTTTTTCAGGACAAGCAGCTGGACCACATACTTATACAGTAACAGACGCTAATGGCTGTACAGCCAGTGTGACTATAACAATTGCACAGCCTACACAAGTCACTGCAAGCATTGCATCTTCAACCAATGTATCTTGTAATGGTTTATCAAACGGTTCTGCAACAGTAACAGCAGGCGGAGGTACACCAGGCTTTACTTATGCTTGGAGCACTTCACCCGTTCAAACCACAGCAACAGCGACAGGGTTAATAGCGGGAAGCTATACAGTCATAGTAACAGATGCTAATAGTTGTTCAACCAGCACGAGTGTGACTATCACACAGCCGAGTGTCTTACTCGCAGGTGCGAGCCAAAACACGCCTCCGAGCAGAAATGGCTACGGTATCTCTTGTTTTGGTGGTAATGATGGTTCTGCTACGGCAGCTGCCTTCGGTGGTACACCAGGTTATACATATTTATGGAGTAACGGCGAAACAACTGCTGTAGCAACGATGCTTTCAGCAGGTACAGCTACGGTGACGGTAACAGACGCTAATGGCTGTCCGACATCGGCATCTGTCACAATGACACAGCCGCCGACGGCAGTATCTTTTAGCTCTGCCACTTTTACATCTCCGAATTGTGCAGTAGGACAAGGTGTAAGCAACAACGGTACAATCACAGTGAGCGCAACAGGTGGTATTTCAACTTATACTTATGCAATTACTCCGACTGCTACACAAGGAAGCCCAGGTGCATTTACAGGCATATCAGCATCAACTACACCTTATATAGTAACTGTTACAGACGCTAATGGCTGTACAGCTACGACAAGTATTATAGTGACGCCTTTGGCAACAGTTGCAGTAACACCTACGGCAGTGCCTAATCCAATTTGTAGCGGAACAGCTACAACTTTGAGTGCTTCTGCTACAGGTGGTACAATAACAGGCTATTCATGGTCAGTAACAGCTTCAACTGGTAATACAGCTACTGCCGTTCCAGCTACTTCAACTGCATCAAGTTTCGTTTCAACAATTTCTCAAGGAGCGAATACCCCTGGTATTTCTACATTGACATATACAGTAGTAGCGACAAACAGCAACAGCTGTTCGGCTTCATCAACTGTTAATGTTGTCGTGAATCCATTGCCTTATTTAACAGGTGTAGGTTCTCCAGACCCAACATGTAGAGATGCAGGTGCTTTTGGATTTGTTTATTTAACTAATCCAAACAGTGCTAATCAAATTAACTTTGTAGCAGATAATAATGGTATATTATTAAGCCCTCCTGCTTCAAATGTCGCTATTACAGCGTCGCCAGTAAGAGTCAACTTAGTACCATCATTACCAATCGGTAATAGTACTTTGACTTATACAGTGACAAATACAACAACAGGTTGCGTTTCTCCAACAAGTACTTACATCGTTAGAGTCAATGTGTTACCTACTGTAACAGCTCTTTCAATATCAGGTGCTAACGAATTATGTGATGGTGGACCAACCAAAACACTTGATGTGACGACTAACGGTGCCAATTTTGGTCAAGTGGGTGCATTCCCAAGAACTGTTCGGATTAAAAAGACAGCGAATAGCGTTGTATCATTCTTTGACATCGTTGTTCCTAATCCAGGTTCTGGTTCAGTTGCTTCAAGTAATATTGCCATTACAGATGCGGGTACTTATGAAGTTATCGGTATTACAGATGGCGCAACTTGCGCGGGTACTATTTCAGGTATTCCAGGTGGTCCAATCAGAACGCTTTCTGATGGTCGCTTTACAGTAACAGCTCCTGCTACCAACACAACACAAGTCGTTTACGATGGTTGTAGTGCAGTTTTGACTGTGGCTGCTGCTTTCAACTCGACCCCCTCAGTCGGTACGCTGGCGTATCAATGGGAAGTTGATCCAGGCACAGGGTATATAGCTGTAAATGGTGAAACAAGTACAACGTTAACATTGACAGGTATCAACAGCACTTTCAATGGTTTAAAATATCGTTGTCGAGTAACAAGCTCTGGTTCAAGCTGCGGTACAGTGATGAAGTTCTCTAATGAAATAACGTTGTCAGTGGCAACTCTTGCTGCTGCTGCTGGTCCTGACCAAACAGCTCCAGGTGCTACGTTTACATTAGCGGCTACATTGCCCGCAGGCACTACGGGTGCTTGGTCAGTTGTGAGTACAAACACAACAGTCACTTTTGCCAGCTCTACGAATCCAGTCACAACGGTTACTTTAGCAAATCCTAATACAACGGCAACGTTGCGTTGGACGGTGACAGCACCGGGTGGTTGTTCTACTTTTGATGATGTGGTTATTTCGAGGGTGAATATCAGGTTGGATGCTAAGGTGTTCTTAGAAGGCCCGTTAAGTGGAAGTTCGATGAATACTAATATTCGTTCAATATTGCCTACAACTTCACCTTATGGTACGGGAGAAAGCTCAAGTGTTATTTTAAGCAACCCAGTTACTGAATGGATAAAGGTTGAATTGCGAAATGCAGTTACACCAGCTACAGTAGTAGATTCTCGTTCTGGTTTATTGCTTTCAAATGGTAAAATTGTAGATATGGATGGTGTATCTCCACTGACATTTAATAATGCGGCAGCTGGTACATATCATATTGCTGTGATTCACCGTAACCATATTGACTTTAGGACTAATACAGCATTGTCTTTTACAGCGGGTACGTCTACTATGGTTGACTTTACAATTGCAGCACCTAATGTTTTCAATACAGCTTTAAAATTAATAGGTGGCACGACTTCTGCCATGTATGCAGGAGATGCTAATGGTGATAATAGAATTAATCTATCTGATTATCTACTGTGGTTTAGTAAGAATAATACCGCAAGCTATCCTTATAGCATTTTGTCAACTTCTGCAGCAAATGCCGATTTTAATTTAAATCCAGGTGTTAATTTGTCTGATTATTTGAAATGGTTCACAAATAATAACGTCAATAAATCACCAAATCCATAATATTTTTATCAGGGGCTTACTTATTTCGATTTTGTAAGCCCCTAATTTTATAAATATTTATTAAAATCAAAATTATATTCAAATGAAAAAATTATTAATTTTCTTCTTAACAATTGCATCACTACATGTCTCTAAAGCAGCAGAATATAATGTATCAGTTCAAGGATTAGATATTTACTTAATAACTAATCAGCCTGGGGGTGTGCCATTAGGTTCCTTAAACTTGATTTTCAATTATACGGGACCAGACCCAACTGGCATTACAGGGGCGCCAGGTTTTACTACTGGTTATAATCCCAGTGTAGGTATAGGAGGTGGGCTTAATCCAGGACAGTTTTTTATCTTTTTCCAAGTAGGACCTGGTACTCTAATCAATACAACCTATACTAAAATTGCTACGATAACGGGACCTACTTCGTTTGCATTCGCTGTTGGGGATGTTAACAACACAGTAGTTGAGCCATCTCCTTTCACTGAAATAACTTATAACGGACTCATCCTCCCTCTCGAATGGCTCTCTTTCAAAGCAACGCCCATCACAAATGACGGTGCTAATAAAGTAGCCCTTGCATGGGAAACAGCGTCTGAAAAAGATGTGGTTGACTTCAATGTTGAGCGCAGTGACGATGGCAAAGTGTTCACTAAAATAGGCGCAGCGATTCCTGCTACTAATAAGGTGACCAAAAGCAGCTATACCGCTTATGATGACAAGCCTTTGACTGGCGTATCTTACTACCGCATTCGCCAAACGGATACAGATGGTAAAACGACCGTGACGAAGATTGAATCAGTGACCTTGAACAGTAAAAAAGCTGTAGGCAAATTTACTTTCTATCCAAATCCTATTCAAAAGGGTACACCCCTCAGTATTTTGACGGATGTACAAGGCGGATATGATTTTAAAGTCATCGACATGACGGGTAGAGTGATGTACAATCAAAAGCTACAAGGCAGTACTGAGCTAAAGGGTTTAAACCTTGCAGGTGGTACTTACCTCTATGAAATCCTTTCTGGCGAACAACGTGTTTCAGGAAAGATTTTCGTAGCGGAATAAATTACATAGGTAATTGGTAATAAGTAATGGGTAATGGGTGGAAACTCGTTGCCCATTTCTTTTTACGACGCTTTGTCATTCAGTAGGAATCTCTTTTGTGCATTAAACTAATTAAGGTAAAAAGAGATTCCTACTGAACGACAAATTGTATCAAAAAAACTACCTTTGCGCCCTAAATAATAACTATGCACCGCATCAACAATCTGAGCCTTCAAGGCATCAATCCTATCAATTTGTGTCAAAAATATGGCACTCCGCTCTATGTTTACGATACTCAAATTATCGAAAATCAATATCATCTTTTGAAATCCACTTCAAAAGAAGGGGTGAGTGAAGGCGCATTCTCAACCGTTAAAAACTTTCGCATCAACTTTGCGATGAAAGCCTTGTCCAATATCAATATCCTCAAATTCATGCGTTTGCTCGGATCATGCGTCGATACAGTGTCTATTCAAGAGGTTAAGTTGTGCTTGCATGTCGGTTTCAAGCCTTCGCAAATTGGCTATACACCTTCGGGCGTAGCATGGGATGAAATAGAAGAAGCGGTGCGTTTGAAAGTGAAAATACATTTGGATTCCATCCCTTTATTGAAACAATTTGGTGAAAAATATGGCAGCACTTATCCCGTCGGCATTCGCTTAAATCCGCACGTGATGGCAGGTGGCAATCTCAAAATATCGACAGCTCATGAGCGGTCTAAATTCGGTATTTCCATTTTGCAAGTGGAAGATATTCATCAAGTGATGCGTGAAACAGGTTTGGTGATTGATGGCTTACACCAACACACAGGTTCAGAAATCAAAGAGGCTGAAACGTTTCTGCAAGTGGCTGAAATCATGTTCAATACAGCCAAAACATTCCCCGATTTGCAATATCTTGATTTCGGCGGCGGTTTCAAAGTCCCCTACAAACCGCACGACAAAGGAACAGATATGATGAAGGTCGGCAAACTCATTTCAGATAGATTCAATGCTTTTTGTCAAGAATATGGTCGAGATTTGACGCTCGTTTTTGAGCCAGGTAAATACCTCGTAGCTGAGTGTGGTTACTTTTTCGCTCAAGTGAATGTCGTCAAACACAACCCCTCAGTATCTTTTGCTGCGGTGGATTCTGGCTTGAATCACCTCATCCGCCCAATGATGTATGATGCCTATCACGAGATAGTCAACGTCTCTAATCCATTGAAAGACAAGAAGTTATACAACGTCGTGGGTTATATTTGTGAAACAGATAATTTCGCTGAAGACCGTCTTTTACCTGAAATTACTGCGGGGGATGTCCTCTGTTTCATGAATGCAGGAGCCTACGGTTTCACGATGGCAAGCAACTACAATAGCCGCTTTCGCCCTGCCGAAGTCATGATTTACAAAGGTCAAGATTACCTCATTCGCGAGAGAGAAACGATGGAAGATATTTTGAAAAATCAAGTAGAAGTGAGTATGCCCTATTAATTTTAACCCATTATTCGCATAGTTAATTCATATTTCATGAAAAAAATAACCTTACTCCTTATCATCCTATTGCCTGCAATAATGCAAGCCCAAGATGTCATAACTTACAAAAAAGCCATTCCAAAAATCAGTGGAAAAGGTGTGGTCAGTATGCCCAACAGCCAAGAGAAACTCAACATCGAAGGATTTAACGATAAAGATGTCACCATCTTTTTTATCGTTCGACATGCTGAAAAGGATACAGCTGGCGGTACAAATGCAGATTTGAACGCAGTAGGGCGAGGTCGTGCTAAGGCTTTAGTCAGTATTTTCAAAAAAGTGCCTATAAATAAAGTATATTCAACAGATAAGCCACGAACTAAAAATACAGCCAAGCCATTAGCCGCATTCAAACGCTGCACAGTAGAGATTTATGATGCTAAAAAGCAAAAGGAACTTTTAGAATCGCTGATAAAATTAGAGAAAGGCAAGAAGGTTTTCATCGTCGGGCACTCCAATACTGTGCCTCAATTGGTCAATATACTGAGGGGGTCGGATGTGGAGAAGGATTTAGCTGACAATGATTATTCAACGATGTACATCGTGAGTGTGAAGCAAATAGGGGAGGCGAAGGTGCAAATGATTCATTTTTAGTGAAAAGTGAAAAGTGAAAAGTGAAAAATATGCAGACCCCTCAGTAAAAAACGTAAAATGCCAATAAATTTTTTACCTATATATTGCACCTCTGGTGCATTTTCACTTTTCACTTTTCACTATTATCTTTTCACTAAAAAAATCAAGCGTCTCTCGGAAAAAGTTTAGGTGTATCTTCATCTTTCAAACCTTCAATACCGATGGCATTCACTGCTAAATCAAATGCCATTTCTACGTTATCTGTTTCACCTAAAATACCATAAAATTCTTTGGCAAAAGTGATAGCGGCTTCATCGCCTACTGCTGTCGTCATGCCCACCACATAATCCACGTAAGGCATAATCGCTTTAGCTTGATTGGCTGAATAGCAAGCGTTCAACACGACCGTGCCTACTTTCATTTTGTATTTGGCAAAAATTTCAAACATTTTTTTCAATTCGTCGGTTTGCATGACTTTCATATTGCCGTTGGCATCTTGAAAAATCAAGCCCGATTCATCTTGCGAAGGTCTTCCAATGCCGCGGCTTCCTGCATATTCTTTACCCAAACCATGCCCTGAAAAATGGATAATGGCAGGCTTGCGAGTGACAATTTCTCTTTGTACTTCGTTGGCTTTAGTCGCCCATTTTTGATATATCGTAAATTTCAATTGTTTCTCTTGCAAACTTGAACTGATACCGACTAACTCTTTTTCAAGTTGCAATTTGCCTGTATCATTGGGATTTGAAGCAAAAAACAGGATGACTTTTTGAGTATTGGTATCAGGTGGCGACGTTTTATCACCCGATGGCGCAACAATGCCTTGATTCGGTTTGGTAGTTGACGAATCAGAACTTGAATTGTCTTTTATTTCATCCAATAAACTTAATACTGAATTGGTGAGAATATTGCGCTCCCGACTGACATCAGAAAACGACAACAATCCGAGGTTTTCACTCCGCTTGAGCGAACTCAAACGCCCTTGCAACAGAATTAATTGATTGTTCAATTCAGGGTCATTGGGGGCAGCCCATTCTTGAAATTTATCAAGGGCTTTATCTAATTTGGCACTCGATACGAGGCTACGGATTTCGTCTTGGATTGGCATAATGGTTTTTATGAAAGTTATTAAAAATTTTATCGCATTAAATATAGAAAGAATTTAACTCTCAAACAAATCATTTTCCTTATTCAAAACTTCCCACACCAAATCAGACTCAAATCCCTTACGCATAGCATGAACCGCCAGCTTCTGTTTTTTCTGAACATCTCCTTCATAATCCTTTGATTTTGAACGAATTACGCTTTTTAATGTCTCGATATACCCCCCCTCAGTATCAATGGCTTGCATGGCTTTTTTGATAGAATATTCGGGAATATGCCTTAATTTTAATTCCTGTTTGATGCGGACTTTCCCCCATCTTTTTATCCTAAACTTACCCCTCGCATAGCTGGTGGCGAATCTTTCTTCATTCAAAAAATTATCGCTGATTAATTGAGCGGTAATCTCATCTGCCTTATCGCCATAAATACCCAAATCAAAAAGCTTCGTCTTCACCTCATCATGGCAACGCTCTTGATAGGCACAATAACTTTGCAGCTTTAGCAAAGCCGCTTCTTGAGAGTGATATTTTTTCTTTTGCTCCAAATGAAAATTAAATTAGGAATTAGGAATTAGGAAATTGGAATTAGGAATTAGGAATTTGGAATTTGGAATTTGGAATTTGGAATTTCCTAATTCCTAATTCCTAATTCCTAATTCACCTCATCTCTTTCCAAGCATTTATCAAACCATTGGTAGAGCTATCAAATTTAGTTACCTTCTTATTGACCCCCTCAGTATTTCGCAATTCAGGCAGTATATTATTGGCTAATTGTTTACCCAATTCAACACCCCATTGATCAAAACTATAGACATTCCAGATAACGCCTTGAACGAATATTTTATGCTCATACAAGGCTATCAAACTGCCCAAAGTCCGAGGCGTCAATAATTTAAATAAAATAGAATTGGTCGGTCGATTGCCTTCAAAAACCTTGAAAGAAACGAGTTTTTCATATTCTGAAGGCTTTTTACTTGCTTTTTCAAACTCTGTAACGACTTGTTCTTCCGTTTTACCCATCATCAAAGCCTGCGTTTGAGCAAAAAAATTGGACAATAAAAGCGTATGATGCTCGCCAATTGGATTGTGGCTGATAGCAGGCGCGAGGAAATCGCAAGGAATCAAGCGTGTCCCTTGATGAATCAATTGATAAAAAGCATGTTGACCATTCGTGCCTGGCTCGCCCCAAATAATGGGTCCCGTTTGGTAATTGACACCTTCGCCATTTCTACCCACGCATTTACCGTTGCTCTCCATATTGCCTTGTTGAAAATAAGCGGCAAAGCGATGCATATATTGGTCGTAGGGCAAAATGGCTTCTGATTCTGCTCCAAAAAAATTGACATACCAAACCCCAATCATCGCCATTAAAACGGGCAAATTGCGTTCAAAAGGCGTATTTTGAAAGTGTTTATCCATTGAATGAAAGCCTTCCAACATCTTTTTGAAATTATCAAAACCAATATTCAAGGCAATAGACAAACCAATAGCGGAGGTCAATGAATAGCGACCGCCTACCCAATCCCAAAAACCAAACATATTAGCCGCATCAATCCCGAATTTGACGACGTCTTTTTCATTGGTAGAAAGTGCGACAAAATGACATTTAATATGCTTTTCATCCTTCGCTTCTTGAAGGAAAAACTGACGGGCTGAATGCGCATTTGCCATCGTCTCCTGCGTGGTAAATGTCTTGGAGGCAATCAAAAAAAGCGTGGTTTCAAAATTAACAGTTTTCAAAACTTCAACTAAATGTGTTGCGTCCACATTAGAAACAAAATGCACTTTCAGATGATTGGCATAAGGTTTCAAGGCTTCAGTCACCATCACAGGACCTAAATCCGAGCCGCCGATGCCGATATTGACAATATCCGTAATCGACTTACCCGTATAGCCTTTCCAACTGCCTGATATAACTTTTGAGCAAAACGCTTCCATTTTCTTCAAAACCGCCTTCACTTCTGGCATCACATCTTTTCCATCCACTATCACAGGCTTGCCCGACCTATTGCGCAAAGCCGTGTGCAAGACCGCCCTATTTTCAGTTGCATTAATTGTTTCACCTTTAAACATAGCATCAATCGCTGCCTTCAAACCACATTCTTTAGCCAATTTGATGAGTAAAGACATCGTCTCATCGGTGACAATATTTTTAGAATAATCAATCAAAATATCTTCAAAACGAAGGGATAATTGCTCAAAACGTTCAGGATTTTCAGCAAAAAGCGTTTTCATGGGCGTGCTTTTCACCGCTTTATAGTGCTTAGTCAATTTGCGCCACGATTTGGTAGCGGTTGGATTTATATTCGGAAACATAGCTTTCATTTTATGATTAAAATAAGGCGCAAAAGTAGGAAAAAAAACCAAAAACTCTTTTTCAACACATATTAAGTAGTTGAGCTAATATAAACACTGTTTTCTTTTTAAGTCAGCTCTTATGATTCCAATCATTGAAACCTAAAAACCATTGATAATGAATTAGAATGTGTAAAAAAAACAAAGAAAAACTTGAGATAATTGGTATAGTCTTTTGTACAGTTGGTGTTACGCGTGCCAATACACTGAATTGGGTAAAAAAAATGACAGAAAAATTAAAATCTGTGACCCCCTCAGTATTCGAAGCAAAGTGAACGAAGAATCTTAACAATAAACCATTAAAACCAATCAATCATGAGGTTTTTCACCTTATTTTCTATTTTTTTCTTTTCTTTTTACACATTAAAAAGTCAGAACAACATAACCATCAATAGCAACGACACATTGCTATTCATCGGGAAGTATTGTCAATTAAAACCAAATGCCACGAAAGATGTGACAATAGAAAAAATCATGCAAGAGACTCAATTTGAATCTCTGCCCAATGAGCATGTTCTGATGGGCAATGGTCGTCCAAAAAATATTTGGCTAAAATTCACAATTGATAAAAAAAATTTAGCCCCTACTTTTCTCGAATTGACTTTCCCTTTGATAGATACTGCTCGACTTTATTCAGTCGAAAATGGTATAGTTACAAGCGTTCAAGAAGGCGGGCAAAATACATTTATAGAAACGCGCCCATTGCATTTGAATAATATCGTTTTTGAACTTAAAAATTCAAATCAACCAATAACATATTATGTCAACGCTCAAGTTCGATGGACATCCAATATCAAACCTCGCATCGGTACATACAAAGCCCTTATCAAAGAATATCATCACGATGATATGCTACAAGGTCTTTTCGTAGGCGTGATTATGGTATTTGTACTGTATAATTTTTTCGTTTTTCTGAGATTAAAAGATAGAGTTTACTTGCTTTATAGTCTTTATTTGTTCTTCGGTAGTTGTTTTATTTTCAGACATCATGGTTTTTTAATTGAATTTTTATTTGCCAATAAACCATATTTGAATGACTTTACGATGATGTGCCCCAATCTGGCAGGCGTTTTTGGAATGATGTTTACGGCAAGATTTTTAAATACTCAAACTGAATTGCCTCGCATTCATAAAACCATTTCTGGTCTATTATGGCTCTACTCAATTAATACTTTCGTCGCATTTTTAGGTTATTTAGAGTTGAGCATGATAGTCGTACAACTCATTATGCCTTTAGGTACTTTCGCTGTCGTTTCTGCTGCCATCATTGTTTGGCGCAGAGGCAATCCTACTGCTAAATATTATCTTTTAGGTTGGGCTTGTCTGAGCGTTGGTTTAGTCATTTTCTTACTTGAAAATTCAGGCGTTTTACCTTATAATAACTATACAGCCTACGCCTTACACGTGGGTATTGGCATGGAAGCCATTGTACTCTCATATGCCATTGCGCACCGATTCGGACTGATTAATGAAGAGCACAACCGACATCGCAATAGCTTGATGGATTCTGTTATGCATCAACAAGAGCAAATCAATCAGCAAAATAGGATGCTCGAGCAAATAGTGGCTGAGCGCACCAACGAGCTTCAAAATGCCTTAGGCAACGTCAATATGAAGGAGGAAGAACTCAAGGAATATGCTTACAGATTAGAAGTCAGCAATAAAGAATTGACTGAATTTGCCCATATCGCTTCGCATGATCTCAAGGCTCCGCTGCGCAGCATTATGTCTTTTGCACAGCTTTTTGAACGCCGTAATAAAGAAAAATTTGATGAAACAGACCGCGAGTATTTTAACTATATAAAATCCAATGCCACTCAATCAGCAAGGTTGATAGAAGATTTGTTGAATTATTCTAAAATAGATAAAAACTTAGGAGAGCCTTCAAAAGTAGATATTAACAAGTGCATTTTTGTAGCAGAAATGAACATGCAAAGCCTCATTCGTGAAAAAAATGCCGTGATTGACTACGAAAACCTGCCAATACTGAGGGGGCATACTTCGCTCATCACGCAGCTTTTTCAAAATTTTATCAACAACGGTATCAAATATAATAGGTCAGAACAACCCATTATTCAAATAGATATGCAACGCAACAACCTCAACGAATGTGTCTTCTCCGTCACTGACAACGGCATAGGCATTGCGCCTGAAAATCAAGACAAAGTATTCGCCATGTTCCGCCGCCTACATACCCAAAGCGAATACGACGGCACAGGCATCGGCTTATCATTTTGTACGAGGATAGTAGAAACCTATGGCGGTAAAATTTGGATAAAATCTGACTTGAATGAAGGCACAACGTTTTATTTCACATTGCCTAAAGCAGCAGTATTAGAAAATAAATTGGTTAAAAAATTAGAATTTGTAAATGCTTGAAATTAGCCTATTTAAATATAAAAAGCCTTGCAAAATGACATTTTGTAAGGCTTTTTTACGATTTTTACTGAGGGGGTGCCTATAATCTAAATTTGGTACAATCTTATATACATTAAATAAAGTGAGAATTTAAACAAATTATCTCAACCAATGAATATAGCTAAATTCAATACAAATCCGAATAATCGCATTTTATGGTTGGTGCTGGCAGGGTATCTTGTGGTGTGTACTTATTTCACATTATGGACATATCATCGCCAAATCGACTTTTCAGAACAGAGTGCTTTAGTCCGTTTGGAGGGCATTGTGAAGGCAATGGCTTCTCAAATTGATGGCGATGCACACCATGATTTAGTGAATCGTTATGATACAAAAGATGCTATTCTCTTCTATTCTCAAGATAAAGATTACAATCAAATACATCAGGTTTTGAAGCTGAACTCCAAGGCTAATTCACTCAAATCTCCTGCATATACCATGATTTTTAATAGCAAGAGCAATCATTTTGAGTTTATTGCCACTTCTTCAGATGTGCCTTATTATCGACATACCTACGATTCATTCAATCCCATTTTAAAAGATAAATATACTGAGGGGGGCGTCATTCCGCAATACACCGACAGGTTAGGCGTGTGGCTTTCTGCTTTCGCGCCCTTGCATGATAGTCAGGGTCGAACAACGGGTATTGTGATGGCGGATATAGATTTTACTCAGTTTATATGTCAAGCACAGGCGGCAGCTTTTAAGAATTTATTGATTTCGTTGTGCATTATTTTACCCGTTATACTATTCCTCTTTATCTCTTTAAGGCGATTAGTTTTTAGAGAAGCCAAATTGAACAAAGAGTTAGAAAAAGCATATCAAACCAATATAACTATTGGCGAAAAACTCGAAAAAAGCAATCGCGAGCTAACGGAATTTGCCTTCATTGCTTCCCATGATTTGAAAGCCCCTATCCGC
Organism: Saprospiraceae bacterium; assembly: GCA_043744275.1. Classification (GTDB taxonomy): domain Bacteria; phylum Bacteroidota; class Bacteroidia; order Chitinophagales; family Saprospiraceae; genus JAAFJT01. The sequence goes on along the minus strand of JAYTUY010000173.1, from coordinate 29,841 downwards.
AGCATATTATCCTTCGCACAGCTTTTTGAACGCCGCAACAAAGCCAAATTTGATGATACCGATCGTGAATATTTCAATTATATCAAATCCAACGCCAAGCAATCCGCCCAATTAATAGAAGATTTATTGAATTATTCAAAAATTGATAAAGACCTCGGCGCGCCCTCTGAAGTGGACATTAATAAGTGCCTCATTATCGTTGAAATGAATATGCAAAGCTTGATTAGAGAGAAAAATGCCTTGATTTGTTCCGAAAATCTGCCCATACTGAGGGGTCATGGTTCACTCATTACGCAGCTCTTCCAAAATTTTATCAACAACGGCATCAAGTACAATGAATCCACTCAGCCTATAATTACCATTTCCGCTCAGCAAAATGCTCAAGGCGAATACATATACGCCATCAGCGACAATGGCATCGGCATTGCCCCCGAAAATCAAGATAAAGTATTCGGCATGTTCCAACGCCTACACAGCCAAACTGACTACGACGGCACCGGCATCGGCTTATCATTTTGCACCCGCATCGTAGAAACCTACGGCGGCAAAATATGGTTAGAATCCACTTTTGGAAAAAGCACAACTTTCTATTTTACACTGCCAAAAGCAGAAGTAATGGAAAAGAAAGTGGTAAAAGAATCGGCATTAGTGAATGCTTGAAATTGATGTATTTCAATGTAAAAAGCCTTGAAAAATGTCATTTTTTCAAGGCTTTTTGAGTTTTTTACTGAGGGGGTATGATATTGGCTATTTTTCTGTATCCTCAAATAAAGTTTCTAATTGCTCAATATACCAATAATCCAAATTACTATAACGAAACAACGCTTTGCAACGGTCATCAAAATAATCAATCAATTTATGTTTAACTATTAATTTTATGGCTTTTTCAAATGCCGTAGTTGAAGCGTTATAATCTGCATCGGGCATGCCACCAAATTGATTGGCAAAATCCGTTGCAGTTTCAACCCTGTAAAGCAACAAATCGACAACTTCATGTGGAAATGCCGATATTTTCTCAAAATCAGTGATAATCTTACGAATATCTGCATTGCTTACATTATTGCGCGGATTACCAGAAGGCGTCCAAAACTTTTTATAAATTTTAGTTTTACATTCCTCTAATATCTTCTGCCTGTCTTCCTTTCCCATCAAATCTTGGGCATAAAACATCTGCACTTGCTCCAATTTATTGAATAGCTTGAGCAATTCAGCTCGTACTTCCTCTTCGGTCATTTCAGCGAGGAGTTTTTTGAAATCGGAGAGTTTGGGTTTGGGCATGGTCTTTTAAATTAAAATATGGATATTTAAAGATGATAAAAACATGAAATGACTACTGATTTAATTTCTCCAACCGTTTAAGAAAAGCCTGTAAAACATAGGCTTCGTTTTGCGCAAATCGCAATAAAAAATCAGATTTTTCACTATCTGATAAATATGATATTGCTTTTTTATAATCAATAATCTTCTCAGTTTTATCTGGGCTATTTTGAGCCAATTCTACAACCATATCACCATCTACATCCCAAAAATTATTAAACTCTTCTAAAGCAGCCGTTAATTTCTTTAGACCATTGGGTATCGGAGGATACTCAATCTCATCTTTTTCAATCAATTCAAATTCAATAGCTGCTTGTATAAATTGTGACCAAATGAGGTATAAACTGCGATAATCGCCATTTAAAATGTCATTCCACAACGGCGTTACAGCACCAAGCGTGTTTTCACAATCTAACCACTCAGAGAAGCCTTCCTCAAGATTTTCTTCAATATCTACTACGACATAATCCCCTTCTGCTGAAATTGTAATAGAACTTTGATAATCCTCCGCATGACTATAATCATATTGTTGCAAAACTTTTAAATCAATCAATTTCTTAGGAAACCGAAACATCATTCGCCGACAACCATAATTAGCATAATACAGCATTATATCAAAATGTGCTAATAAACACCGCTTAGGGTCATGTTTGAAACTTCCATAATTATAGGTAAATGAAGCCGAAGTGGAGGATACATTACCTCTACTCGACCATGAATCTACTTCTTTAACCTCTTCGCGCGTCAAAGTCCTATTGACTGTGCGGAATTCGTAGTATTGATATTCGGACATAGTTTGGCTTGAATAATTAAGTTCAAAAGTCGAGTTATATATTTATAATCAATTTATTGCAGTTTTAATTTTAACCCAAAAATGAACAAGTGTTACTTGACTTGTCAAAGTAGAATTAAATCGAGGATGCTTTGAATGTAACCGAGCAATATCATTGAAATATATTTTTTCAAGAATTTCATCGTCGCCCCATGATATGTCTTTATCAGAGACTTTTCCTTTTTCAATTGTACCATTTAGTATTCTTATCCAACCATTTATTTCATTATGCCAATATTCAAAATCGTTTTTTTCAATATAACCAATCATTGCATTTATTGGCAAATCGATACCATGTTCATTTCTTTTGAACCTTGTTATTCCTCCCTTTAAGCCTGTAACATATTCTTTTTGTTCTTCAACTCTACTTCTTGGAGTAGGAAGTCTTTTACATTCAATTGTGAAAAAAGGGTAAAAACTTTTTTGAGTTCTAATTGATATATATGCTCCGATGTCAGGTTTCCCGCTTTCTATTTTACTTTTTGGCTCTGGAAGAAATGTAAATGGATATTCTTCATCTGAATATTGTGGGAATCTTGCTTCATTTATTAAAAAAAGTGCCAATTTATCATTTAAAAACCATTCATTATCATCAATTTCGATTGGTGCAGTTACATTAAAAATAGGCAAGTATCTTTCCATGAAAGATACAATAGATTCTACATATTGTCCATTTTGAATGTTTTTATATTCAATTGCCTGCATTAATATCCTGCTTTTATAAGGTCTTCAAATGTTTCGTCAGCATCCCAAATAGCAATAGAGCGTAACCAATAGCGGCGATGTTTAGGTTTAATCAAATAAAGTTTATCGTAGCCATCTTGATGAAAATACCCCCTCAGTATTCGCGTCTTTTTGACACTTTTTTGAGCATTGTTTTCTATCAAAGTTTTGAGTGAATCCTCTATATCAAATTTTTCAGATACCGCTATATTTGAATTTAAAGATTGACCATAACAAAATCCGTAGCATAAATAAGTAGGCGTTTCAACGATTTCACCTACTTGCCATTGCATATTATTTTTTCTATAAACTGGATTCAGTATTTTACAAAATGTTTCACCGAACGCTTTTAAAAAATCTAAATCATCTTTTACACTAATAGTCAATATTTGACACAACTCTGAATTACTTGTTGCGTTGCCAAGTGTATTCATATATTTTAATGACTCCTCCACTACGATTTTCTCACTAAAACTTAACTTAATTTCTTCATTTTCAAGGTAAGGAAGGTTTTCTATATCTGTTTTCAATAATGCACTATGTCTTGTTATTCCTATTTGAGAACTCGTCATCATAGGCATAAAACGATATATTTCAGCGTTTTTTTCAAAATACTTTTGAATTTTTAAGAGTTCTTCTCTCTCTTCTTGCGGAGCATGAATACCGATTATTTTTTCTTTAAAACATAAATATTCATCACTAAAGTAGGTAGGAATTTTTGTTTTACCTAAGTTTTGTCTAATAAGCAAATGGGGTGGTTCGTATATGTTTTTATAATCTTCTCTTGGAAACCGAAAATATGTTTCTGTTTCTGTATAAAAACTCGGTGCTTTATCCTCTGTCAAAGAGTCCGTATCAATAACTTTTTGATTAGTTATATAGCTTGCTTTTTTATAACCTAATTTTAATAATACCTCCTCAGCAGTATTAGGTTTAGGTTTTGTGGCATAGCCTTGTGCTACAACCCAATCCGATTCTCTTTCTTTTTTTGTTAAAAAATCTTGAAAACTTGGATAGTTATTAATCTTTTCAATTAAACTTAATAAGCGACCTCCCCCTTTTAAGTTTGTTTTCCAAATAAATTGATTCTTTGTTGCGCTATCAAAAGGCAATTTAAAAGCATCATAAGTATCAGTCTCAAAAAGAATCCTTTCTTCAGCTGATGATGTTCTTTTTATAACTATATGTTCCACATCTTTTTGATCAGGGAGTTCATTGTTTGCAATTATAGCACAAACAGAGACACTTGCGCTACCATGAAATAGAACATTCCTCAAGTGTGTAAAATCATATATTGTTTTTACATTGTTTGTCTCGAAGAAATATTTGCGAAATTCAGATGAAGTGTTACTGTAAAGCAAAGAACTTGAAGGCAATATCAAGCAAATTGATTTTCTATCTTTACATAACCTAATAGCTCTGTCTAAAAACAATAAAGCAACATTGTTATTAGGAATTTTTGAAGACGTCTTTATGTAATATTTACTTTCTACTTCTTTTAAATAATCAATATTGGTATATTTTTTATTATCTCCGTTCAAAGGGGGATTAAAAGGAGGATTCCCAATAACCAAATCAAAATTTCTATCAGTTTCGTGAAAAAACTGGAAAAAATCCTTAGTAGCAATATTGTCCTGATTTAAATCTGGTAATTTCAAGTCATGCCAAATACTGAGGGGGGTCAAATTATCGCATAAAGCAATAACTAAACTAAAAATAGCAATTCGAGTTGCATCTTTTTCAATATCAACGCCATAAATATTGTTTTTGAGAATTTCTATGTGCGTCTCTAAATCTGGCTCTTTTAAAATACTTGTTTGTTTATATTCATTAAGCATCTGCCATTGAATCATGCGGCGATACGCACCCACTAAAAAGACTCCTGAACCACAAGAGGGGTCGAGCACTTTAAAAGACTTATCTTTGAATAATTCTGATTGTTCCAATGGCATACACTGGTCAATAAGGAAATATACTAAATGAGGGGGTGTATAAACAACGCCATCTCGTTCAGGTAATAAAGCCTCATAAATACCACTTATCAATTCGACAGGTAAATCGTTAAAAGAATATTGTTCCCATAATAAATATTGTTTTTTCTCAACCTCAAAATCGCCATCAAGGTAATTTGCTAATAAAGACCAATCTTTATCAGCTAACTCTTGTCTATTAATAGATTCTAATTCTTTATTCCATTCAAAGACACGTCCATTGAATTTCTGAGCCAAAGCATCGAAAAAATCTAAACATCTACCTTTTGCTCTAAGAATATCAGTAAATTTAGTATAACCTTTCAAAAAATCTCTTTCAATTTCAAATAACTTAGTTCCTGTTTTTTCATCTTTTTTCTCTTCAAGGTATTTGACTAAAATACACATAACCAACAATTTGTTGATTGTTTCATTTGACACCTCTATCTTGTTAAGAACTTCTTTTCGTAAGATTTTTAAATCTTCTAAAAGTAATTTGAATGGACTTTTGTCTGAATTAAATACGTTTTTAAATCTTGGTAATTCCCAAAAAGAGCCATTATCTAAGTAACGACCTGAAAAGCGTTTATTAAATTCTTGAAATATAATCCCTCCCAATTTTATAATTTCAAAAGGTTGGGTCTCCTTTATATTAGTACCTTTTTTAATTTTAACAGGGTAAGTACAGTTATAAATTTTAAATTCATAATCAGAAATCACGATAAACATTGGCACAACTCCACTACTCCATAAACGTGTATGAATTTCGACCCAATCTTTATCAGATTTTAATTTAGCATCATATATATATGCTTGAGGAATAGAAGATTGATTGTCAAAACGGCGAAAATATACAGCAACAGCAGAAAATTTCAGAGCTTCATGTAACGAAAGGATTTCAGAAATAGCAATATCCTTAGAGCGGTCTTGTATGTCATCAACGAATACAAGACCTCCCTCGCCTTCAAGCATATCAAATTGTGAAAGGATTTCTTTTAGATATTGCATTACCTGTAAAATTTATGCAAAAAAACAAATAGTTTTTAAAATCAGAAACAAATGTGTTAATTTATTTGCAAATAAACACATTTTATTTTAAATCATATCATATTCAACCCCGCCAAACTCTCCTCCAAAATCCGAATCCGCGCCAAAGCATCCGCTTGTTTTTGTTGCTCTGAAGCCACGATTTCAAAATTATCCTTGACGTTCATTGAAAGATGAATTAATTTTTATGGTCACTAAAAATTTAGTCGATAAATCAATTCTAAATTCAGCTTCGGGATTGCCATTGGTTTTGAGTCTCCGTTGAGCATCGAATATTCCAAAATTAAATTTGTTCACATATCCTAAAATTTTCATAGCTTCCGCCAATACTGGATTTCGATTGTCATTTTTTTCAGGAAAATCGTTCTTCGCCATTCCATATAAGCTACCACTGTTATGAATTTCAATTCTATCTAAAAATTCATAAATGTAAATAGGGGCATTTGATTCATAATCTCTGTGCATTATCGCATTCATAGCAAATTCTCTCAATGCCGCTTGGGGATAATTATATACTTGCTTATCTTGGAATGACCCCTCAATCCGAACAGGTTTTGATTCAACAATATTATACTTGATAAAATTATCAATTTCTTTTAAAACATCAACCAAAGCTCCTTTAAACGCCTTTTCAGCTTTCACTTTATCTAAATCTCTTTCTATACTGTCCGTTTTTACATACTGAATGTACGCACCAGGGAAATAATAATTCGGGTCTATACCAAATAATAAAATACCTGCATTAGTCAAACAATTATAACGCAAATCAAATAAGCGTAAAGAAGCTAATTGTTGTTTCAACTCTCTATGATTTTGCTCTAAAATTTCTGCGTCAATTGCTAAAGGCAAATAAGTATTCTGAACCGTCGCTATCTTAATATCCTTTTCAATACTCGTTGCAATGCAAGGATGAACGTCGTAAGTCATAATATTTGACGCTCTTTTTTCGGTCAATATCCTTTCTTCTGTTTCATTTGCGGATGCCTTAGTGGGTCCTGTTCTTATCCAAACTTTCCCTTTATACCGAACAGGCGGTAAAAAAGATGGTTCAACTTTCACAACTATAACATCCCCATTCTCAAAAGACTGTTTTTGAACAGATAGCGCAGGCTGTGGTAAAATTTGTCCATTATGCCTAATTTGCGCTATGTTTTTAAGCAAGTCATCACTTGCTTTTAAGCCCGTTAAAATACCATTATCTTTTACGCCTATTAATAAGTAACCTGCTTTACCTGAGTTTGGAAAATCATTTGCAAAAGCACATATAGCTTCACTAAATTTATCTACATCGGTCGTAGATTCTGTTTTTTCAATGCTGTCTGACTCTAAACTTTTAATTAATTGGAGAACAGGCTGTGACTGTTCTCCCAAATTAAAATTTACAAAATCATCAGCTTGGTTCGCTGCCTCCTCCGTGTTTTTATTTTCGATATGTGATAAACCGCTTAAACTCTCCTCCAAAATCCGAATCCGCGCCAAAGCATCCGCTTGTTTTTGCTGCTCCGAAGCCACAATTTCAGGCTTCGCATTCGCTACAAAACGCTCGTTGCTCAACTTCGCGCTCACTGATTTGAGGAAGCCTTGTTGATACACCAATTCTTTAGTGAGTTTTTCGCGCTCTTCTTCTACATCAATCTCTATATTTAAAACCACATAGAATTTATCCGTTCCAGAGACGAAAGAAACGGCATTCGGCACGTCAGCATCCGTCGTTTGAAGACTTTCTAAAACGCCGAGTTTTTTGATTAAACTTCTGACCCCCTCAGTATTTAAGAGGTTTTTAGCGGTTTCAGATGCTTGATATTTCACGACAAGGGCTTCACGTTGTTTTAAGCCTTTATTATTTCTGATTTCTCTAATTTTTGAAATAATATCCTTAGCTGCTTCTACTTTTTTAATTAAATCAGCATCAAAATCGCTTGCTTTTGGATATTTCGCTACGCATAAATCAGCCCCCTCAGTATTTTTACCGTCCAATTGCTGCCAAATCTCTTCTGTGATAAATGGCATAAAAGGATGCAACATCGCCATGAGTTTTCTGAAAATAACTTCTGTTTTTTCAAGCGTCACACGGTCTATTGGCTTGCCATATTCAGGTTTTATCATCTCTAAATACCATGAGCAGTAATCGTCCCAAATGAAATTATACAAGCCCATCAATGCTTCAGACAAGCGGAATTGCTTGAAATTCTCTTCAATTTCTATTAAAACTGAACTCATTTTGCCCTCAAACCAAGCAGCCGCTAAATTCTCAACTTCCGAATGGTGCCCTTGCTCAACTTCCCAACCTTTCACCAAACGCAAAGCATTCCATAATTTATTACAGAAATTGCGCCCTTGCTCGCAGAGTTTTTCATCAAAAAGCAAATCACCGCCTGCAGGACTTGATGCGAGCATTCCGAACCGCACACCATCTGCCCCAAAGTCTTCAATCAATTGCAAAGCATCGGGCGAGTTGCCCAACGATTTCGACATTTTACGGCGTTGCTTATCGCGCACCATGCCTGTAAAATACACCGCTTTGAATGGCCTTTCCTGTTTCCACTCAAAACCAGCCATCGCCATACGAGCCACCCAAAGGAAAATAATATCCCAACCCGTCACCAATACGCTTGTCGGATAGTAATAATCAAACTCTTTAGAATTTTTAAAACCATTTAATGTTGAAATGGGCCAAAGCCACGATGATGCCCAAGTATCCAAAACGTCCTCATCTTGCTTCAAGTCTGAAATACTGAGGGGGGTGTTTGAAAAATGCTTTTGAGCCAATTCCAATGCTTCTTCTGCTGTTTCCGCTACAAAAGTTTCCCCACCATAATAATATGCGGGAATCCGATGTCCCCACCAAAGTTGTCTTGAAATACACCAATCACGGATATTATCCATCCAATAGCGATAGGTATTTTTAAAAGATTTTGGGTAAAAATCAATCTCATCCGTTTCAACGGCATTTAAAGCAGGCTCTGCAATGGCTTTCATATTGACATACCATTGGAGCGACATTTTAGGTTCAACTACTGTATTTGTTCGCTCTGAGCGACCAATATTGGTTTTATAATCTTCTATTTTAACCAAATTTCCTGCATCCGACAACAGCTTTTTCATATGCCTACGGGCATCAAATCTATCGACACCGACGAGCGATGCGATGCCACACTTTTCATTCAAAGTGCCATCATCATTCAATAAATCAATGACTTCCAAGCCATGTTTTTTACCCAATTCGTAGTCATTTGGGTCATGTGCAGGCGTGACTTTCAATGCTCCTGTACCAAATTCAATATCCACATATTCATCAAAAATGATAGGAATGGCTCGATTAACAAGCGGAACTATCACTTTTTGACCTTTTAAATGAGCATAACGAGGGTCATTCGGATGCACAGCTACGGCAGCATCCGCCATGATTGTTTCAGGTCGTTGAGTAGCGATAACCACCCCCTCCCGATTGTCTCGGGATGTGCCATCAGTATCAGAGCCTTCTATAAAATATTTTACATGAAAAAGTTGCGCTTGCTCCTCGCCATGAATCACTTCTTCATTAGACAAAACTGTTTTGGCTTCGCAATCCCAGTTCACCATGCGATAATCACGATACAATTTTCCTTTGCGATACAAATCCACAAACGTATGAATCACATCGGCAGAGTAGCCTTCATCCATCGTGAAAGCTGTCCGTTCCCAATCACAACTTGAACCGAGTTTACGGAGTTGTTGTAGAATAATACCACCGTATTTTTCCTTCCATTCCCACGCATACGCCATGAATTCCTCACGCGTCAAATCCGATTTTTTGATACCTCGCTCACGCAACATGCGCACAACCTTCGCCTCCGTAGCAATAGACGCATGGTCTGTGCCTGGAATCCAAATCGCATTTTTACCTTCCAAGCGGGCTTTACGAGTCAAAGCATCTTGAATGGTATTGTTGAGCATGTGCCCCATGTGCAAGACCCCCGTTACATTCGGTGGCGGAATAACGATGCTGAATGGCTCACGCTCATCGGGTTCGTTGTGAAAATAGCCTGATTTTTCCCAATGGCTGTACCATTTTTCTTCGATGTCTGAGGGGGTGTATTTGCTGCTGAGTTCTGACATAAGGTGTTGATTTATTTTTTTCTTCTTAGGAATGAAAGAATTATTAGATATAATTGATTTACAATATAGATAAATAAAAAAAAGCCTTGGCCGAGTGCATCTTTATTGAAAACGATATATAATATTTGAGCTAAATGAAACAAAATCATGAAAAGATTACCCCAGTTTTGAAAAAATCGAACTGAACTATCTTTTTCATACATCCAATCTCTTCTGAAATAATTAAACAATAAAATTAATCCACAATTTACGATGATCCATAAAAATCGGTCTATACCCATAAATTTTATCTTTTAGAAAAGTCCGCAAAAATAATAAAAACCAAGCAAAGAAGCACCCCCTCAGTATAAAAAGCAAAAACGGCAACCTCATCGAAGAAGTTGCCGTTTTTTTAAATTATAAAATTGCTACCAAATTCTAATAACCAATGTTCTTTTAGCATAGTTGTCGAAATCACATATAATCTTTAAAATCCTCTAAAGGTACATCGAAATCAGATGCCATTTTAAATTGCCCTTTCAAAAAGCCAAATTTTGGTTTGGTCTGTGGAGGATTTTCAGAAGATTCTTTAGATGATTGAGGAGTCACTACATCATTATTTTCAATCTTTGAAAGCGGTTTTTTAGATTTAATTTTAACCTCAAATTTTTTAAAAATTTCAGCTAAAATTGGAAAATTAATCGCATCAAATTCGATTGTTAAAGTTTGCTTATGAGCCATTGTTCAATTTTTTAAACAAAAATAATCAACTTTATGCAAGTCCGCAAAAATAGTAAAAAGCAAGCAAAGAAACACCCCCTCAGTATAAAAAGCAAAAACGGCAACTTTTGGGAGAAAGTTGCCGTTTTTTATCGTAAAATGGGAAGTTTTATCTGAAAATTTTACTCAAATCTACTTCAAATCCGCTTGCAGTATCTTTCAATATGCCTCCTTCGGCTATCGTTCTAATTTTGCTATCAGGTGTAAAAATTTGTATTATGCCTGTTGAGGGGATAATAAACCAAACGGAACGAACGCCAGCTGGTAAATATATTTCCCTAATTTTCGTGACAATTTCATCATAAGATTGACGGGGAGACAATATTTCAATGGCTAAAATAGGCGGCTCAGTACCTCGTATCTCATCTTTTTGCCAATTGGAGGGTTGAAGCGGTAACATAGAGACATCAGGAATAACTTTTTTACCGATTAATTCCATTTCAAACTCTGTAAAAACGTCATAATTTTCATCATAGCTGTTGCCTAAAACCTTAGCCAAGCGGCTTTGGATTTTAGCATGGTTTCTACTTGCCATATTTTTATGAATTTCAACTTCTGCGGGCTGTTCATACACATCAGCATAAGTTGTATCTGTAATTAAATTTTCTGATAATTCCATTTTCTGTATTTTTTACAAAAATAATAACTTTTATCGTGATTCAAAACACCCCCTCAGTATAAAAAGCAAAAACGGCAACCTCTCAGAAGAAGTTGCCGTTTTTTTTGCTATAATATGCTCCTTTTACAAAGCCCAATATTCACTTGGTGTTAAAATGGGAAGACTTGTTTCTGTAAAATCGGACTTATTTCGCGTGATAAAATGTGTCAAACCAAAAGTTTTGAGAGCACTTTGGTATTGAACAGCATCTTCAAAATCTTTATAATTTAATGCTAAAGCATCATGAATGGTTTTAGAATCAATGTATGTAATATTCATAAATAAAGATAGTAATGTTTTGCAATGAGAGCGTCGGTTAAATACTCTTTATAATCAAAATCCTTGGGCATTTCGATTATACCATGTAGCTCATCAATAATTGAAGCGTTTGTGGATTGTTTTTTAACATTAGGCTTAGATTTCAATTTTAACAATTCAGTAGAAAGCCGATTGATGGTTTCTAACAAGCCTAAATATTCTGTTTCAGAAATAGTTATTGACTTCATATTCATTTATTTTTTTACAAAGTTAATTGTTTTAACTCAATTGAAACAGCCCTTTTTTATTCAAAATCAAACGTCTCAGGTATATTATTGCTCTTAGCATCATGCCGCGTTTTGACATAAGAATGGAGTGTTTTGAACAACTGATTCAAATCGGTTTTGAAGTCCAAATAGTTATCTTCATGCAGTTTATCTAAGCATTTGATGATAAAAAGGGTGCGTTTGATGCAATATTCTGCAAATGTATCGGCTCTTGAAGCCTTTTCGTGGAGCATTTTCCAAAATTGCTCGAAAGCAGTGTTGAGGAGCAAAATGGTCAATTCCACTTCGCCATATTTATCTTTCGTGATTTTGACGTGCTCAGTGATGCGTCCGTTGAGGCTGCGCATTGCCATCATTACTTCGCCGGGCGTATCCCAAGGAATATACTGAGGGGCTATGTATTGAAGGATGGCATTTCTGAGGTCATCCCTGCGTCTTTCCAAATCACTTTTATCTTCAAAAAACTCGAAGGTGAGTTTTTCGACGAGCATGGGGTCTTTTCTGAAAAGTTTGAGCAATAATTTATCTTTCTGATCAACTGTCAACATTTTCAGAACCTCTAATCGAGGGTCAGTCGGTTTTGATGCTTTTTTTGCCATATTCTATTTTGTCTTCTTTAAAACCAATGAATTTACGAGGCTCTTTTTTCTTTTCAGCAAGCCCTTCTAAAGCGTGTATGACTTGCTCAAATTGGCTATCGTATTTTTCTTCTATACCATCCATTCTTTCCGTTAGTTCATGATAGCCACTGATGAGTTGTCGCAATTTTATAAAAGTGCGGACGACGAATATGCTGGCTTTTACAGCCGTTTCACTGTTCAAGATGCTGGCGAGCATGACAGCACCATGTTCTGTAAAGGCAAAAGGAGGATAACGTGAGCCACCTCTGGTTTCATTAGTTTTTGAGGTCACAATTTGTGACCTCAAAGTTTTAAACTCTTCTTGGGTGAGTTCAAACATGAAATCTACTGGGAAACGTTCCATATTACGTTTTACAGCTTGCTTCAATACCTTTGTTTCGACGCCATACATTTCAGCTAAATCGAAATCAAACATAACTTTCTGATGGCGAAGTGTATAAATCCGAGATATAAGAACCTCTTCTGTAGGGATAAGTTGACTCATAATGTTGAAATTTTAATTAAAAAAAGGCTGTAAAATAAATAAAACGTTGGAAACCATTAGTCTAAGCTGTTTTATTTAAAAAAAATATTCTAAAACTTGAGGACGCAATTTGCGTCCTCAAGTTTTGAGTCAAACTTGAGGTCACAAATTGTGACCTCAAGTTTGAGTCTTGTTATACTCAATCGAAACTTTGAAGTCACAAATTGTGACCTCAAAGTTGGGTTAAACTTGATGTTGCAAATTGCAACATCAAGTTTTAGTCTTGTTATTTGCTCCATAATCGCCCGCCACATTGCTCAATTTAAAAATTTAATCCCTGTTTTAAAGAAGTTTTTTTCAGAAATTTTAAAATATATATTTTTCATTTAAATAATAAAAAAATGCATTTGTCTGTACGATAAATGCATTTTTTTTTATAAATATTTAAATAATTATGCGTAAAGCTGTTGATTTTCAATGCGAAACGCTACACATAGTTATTTAACATATAATATTGGCAATCTTTTTGCAACGCCCATTTTAACTCACTTTAAATAGGCATTTTAAAAACTGACTATATATTCACTTTTACTCTGGCAATTTTTTTATTCAGTGTGGGCTATGTCAATCAAGGCACCTTCACTCATTTTTTAGATTTCAAAAAAGACACTTTATTATTCAAAAACTTGTCGTTTAATACAAGGAAAATTTGCTTTTAACTATGAGAAAATCAGATAGACTTATCAAAGCCGGACTGCTTACGGCAATTATCGGATTAGTTAGTATCCTCAACATTTTTGCTTTTAGAGCCACTCAATTTTCTGCTGCCAGTAGCATTCAAGGCGTTGCTTATTTCGATTGCAACTATAATGGCTTAAAAGAAGTAGGTGAAAATGGCTTCCCAAATATGGATGTTCTCCTCACAGGGCGAACTCTGTTGGGGGATACCATAACGCAAACGACGACGACCGATGGGGCAGGCTTATACGCTTTCACGGGCGTGGATGCTGGTATTTATCGCGTCAAATATGCGTTTCCAGGCACTTCTGTTAATCTGATTTTCTCTCCTCAAAATATAGGCGGCGATGATGGTGTGGATAGCGATCCTAATGCTGCAGGCTATACAGACCCCCTCAGTATAGATGGCATTACGAACATTGGAGCGGTGGATGCAGGTGTCATTGATTCCGTTTGTCCTGTTATTTATTATACAAATCCTTTGATTGCTACGCTTTTAGATGGCGATACTTTGACCGTTGGTTGCGATAATATACCGGTTATGAATGGCACTTGGGCACGCGGAGTGAATAACTCAGGTGGTGCTGATTTGCCTGTGGTGTTTGAAAGGGTATTGGTGCGCAACGGTAATTGCAAGCAAGATGGCTTTGTTCAATTTTTTGTTTGTACTTGGACGGCTCAAAACCTTTGCAATCACCAAACGCAAGTGCGGCTTTATCTCAAAACAATAGACACTATTCCGCCGACTTTGACCGCGCCGAATGATACGACGATTAACCTCAAGCTGGGTGAAGTTGTACCAACTGTTCCGCCTTCAATTCAGAACAATGATAATTGCTCTGGTACAGGCTCAACGGTTACTTATAGAGACTACGAAACGACAGACCCTTGCGGTAAAATTATTACGCGCATATGGGCGGCTGAAGATGCTTGCGGCAATCAAACGATTGATACACAACGGATTACAGTTGTATTAAATGCTTTATGTACAGGTGCGCCTGCTACAGATACTATCGTGCTCGCACCGTTCACGATGACGGGCAATACGAAAGATACTTGCTTCGCAGCTTACTTGGGCAGCGATAGAGTTTTGAAAAATACATGGACATTATCTTCTACAAATGGCGTTTCTGCTACAGTTATTGGTGATTCATGCGTGACTTTAACGCGTCAACCTGGCTTTTCAGGTAGAGATACAATGGCTGGTTGGCATTGCGATGGCGCGAATGCTAATTGCCGATTTTTCCTTTTGGTGGTTAATATTTTACCTGATGATCCATCATGCCATTTGGTGGCTGTGGATACGCTTGTTCCCCTTTCTGTCGCTTGTGGCTCACAGGGTTTGTATTGTTTGACAGGTGTAAATGACATCAATAATTTTAATAACTCATATACAATTGCTGATAATGGCGCAGCTTATAGCGGCTCTTTCAACAGTTGTTCAAAAGATACGACATTTTCTTACGCCTATTATACATTGCCTTTTATGGGTCTGAGTGGTAAATACCGCTTGGATTATTGGAAATTAAATGGCTCTGATGTCACGATTGCGTCTTTCGATTCGCTCCCACAATTGGTGGCTGTGATGAACCTCAATGACCCGACGGGCAATTGGGCAATAAATACTACTAATTATACCATTACGGGCGGTACTACAGCTAAAACTTATGGTCAAATAAAAGTGACTAAGCTTTCCAATGGTGCAGTTGGCACATCTAATGTGGCTACAAATATTGCTAATAATGGCATTAAAATGGCATTTACGGGCGGTTTGCATACGGTTATTTTTACTAAAACTTTAACTGGTTGTACTGATACGCTGAATGTGAATGTCTTTTGCGATACCATTCTTTTGCCTGTGGCAGTGAGCGATTTTGCTACAACTAAGAAAAATGTAGGCATTACGATTAATACTTTTGTCAATGATACTTTAAATGGTGCTTTAATTAAACCCCTCAGTATTTTAACCAATCCAGTTAATGGTTTGGCGACTGTGGATGGCTCTAATATCATCGCTTATATTCCGACAGTCGATTTCTGCGGCGGCAATGATTCTTTGAGTTATGAAATATGTAATGCGGATGGCTGCGATACAGGTTGGGTTTTTATTACTATTAATTGCCCTCAACCGCCAGTTGCCTTGGATGATGTGGCTTCTACAACTAAAAATACGGACGTTACCATCACTGCTTTAGCCAATGATACAACGCATGGTGCATTAACGCAACCCCTCAGTATTTTGACCAATCCGACCAACGGAACGGCGAATGTTGATGGGTCGAATGTCATTACTTTTTCTCCAACTTTAGATTTTTGTGGTGGAAACGATTCTTTAAGATATGAAATATGCAATGCCGATGGTTGCGATACGGCTTGGATTTTCATTAGAATCAATTGCCCTACTGTCTTAGGTGACCCTGTGGCAGTGAATGATAATGTGATAGCCAATAAAAATACAAACCTATATATTACCCCTTTGGTCAACGATACCATCAACGGCACTTTGCTCTCATTGGGCACTGCGACTGCTCCAAAACATGGTTCAGTGGGTTTTGTAGGTGCTGATTCTTTGGTTTATACGCCTTTGGTGGATTATTGCGGCAATGATACTATTGAATACCGCATTTGTCGCACTGATTTTAAATGCGATTCGGCTTTCATTTATATTACCGTCAATTGCCCTGTGGCAGGTTCTGCACCTGTGGCTTTAGATAATGCAGTTTTGACTGATAAAAATGTAGGCATCACCATCACAGCGTTAGCAAATGATACGACGAATGGTGTTTTAATCAAACCCCTCAGTATTATCAACTATTCAGGTGGTGCTACGGTGAGTGTTGATGGTTCAAACAATATCGTTTATACGCCAGCTTTAGATTTCTGCGGTGGAAACGATACTTTGAAATATGAAATATGCAATGCAAACGGCTGTGATACGGCAACAGTTGTCGTGACTGTCAATTGCCCGCCCGTTTTACTATATCCAATTGCCTTAACGGATACTATTTCTACTTTAAAAAATGTAGCGATTAATATTGATATTTTAGCGAATGATACCACCAATGGCGGCTTATCGCAAAGTGTTCGTATTATTCAAAATGCAACAAAAGGTTCGGCATTAGTGAATGGATTTAATACCATTGATTATACGCCTACTCCAAATTTCTGCGGCGGTATTGATACTTTGAGTTATGAAATATGCAATGTCAATGGTTGTGATACAGGTTGGGTTTACATTACAATCAATTGTCCGCCCGTTATTTTATATCCTGTTGCAGTGAATGATGTTGTTTCTACTTTAAAAAATACAAGTGTTACAATCGCTGCTTTAGCGAATGATACAACCAACGGTGTACTCATCAAACCCCTCAGTATTGTAGGCTATTCAGGACTTGGAATGATTACAGTGGATGGTTCAAACAATATCATTTATAAGCCTGAACCAAGTTTCTGTGGTGGCAATGAGTTGTTTGGTTATGAAATATGCAATGCGAATGGTTGCGATACAGGTTGGGTGTTTGTTACTGTTAATTGTCCTCCAGCTTTAAAACCTGATGCTATTAATGATGTAGCGACAACAACTAAAAATACATTGGTGGTCATTAATGTTCCACTCAATGATATTCCGAATGGTGTTTTAACGAGAACAACTAATATTGTTCGAGCACCTTCAAATGGTATAGCGAATGTCAATTTTACGAATAAAATTGTCTATACGCCAGCATTAAATTTCTGCGGCGGTAATGATACCATGACGTATGAAATATGCAATGCCGCTGGTTGCGATACGGCGACAGTCGTTGTAACGGTGAATTGCCCTGCACCTCTTTTATATCCAATCGCAGTAGATGATGCGGTCACGACAACTAAAAATAATGGCATTCTCATCGATGCTTTATTGAATGATACTCTAAATGGTGTTTTAATTAACCCCCTCAGTATTGTGGCTTATACAGGCAGTGCGATGGTGAGTGTGGATGGTTCAAACAATATTATTTATATTCCTGCAACGAATTTCTGCGGCGGTAAAGATACTGTCGGCTATAAAATATGCACTGCCACGGGTTGCGATACGGGTTGGGTTTTCATTACTATTAATTGTCCGCCAATTGTCTATCCGATTGCAGTAGATGATGCAGTTTCTACCTTGAAAAATACAAGCGTTACGGCGAGTGTTTTATCAAATGATACAACAAATGGTGCTTTAGTTGGACCAATTAATATCATCAATTATACAGGCGGTGCTACGGTATCGGTTGATGGTTCAAACAATATTGTTTATTTGCCTGCCTCAAATTTCTGCAGTGGCAACGATACAGTCTATTATTCACTGTGCAATTCAAGCGGTTGCGATACAGGTAGAGTGGTGATTACGGTGAATTGCCCTGCTGGTTTATTCCCAATTGCCCTCAATGATGCAGTCTCTACTTTGAAAAATGCGAGTATTACGATTAATGCTTTATCAAATGATACAATTAATGGTAGTTTAAAACAAAGCATTCAGATTATTAAAAGCCCGACTAAAGGCACGGCGAATGTCAATGGCTTCAATTATATCGTCTTTACTCCGCAATCGAATTACTGTGGTGGTCAAGATTCTTTGAGCTATGAAATATGCAATGCCAATGGTTGCGATACAGCTTGGGTTTATATCAATATAAATTGCCCTGCCCTTGTACCGCCGATTGCCAATAATGATGCTATTTCAACTTTGAAAAATACAGCCATTACGATTACTGCTTTAGCGAATGATAATACAAATGGTGCTTTGATTAGCCCCCTCAGTATTTTATTGAATCCGAGCAAAGGAACGGCTTCAGTGGATGGTTCAAATAATATTGTCTATACGCCGCAAGCTGGTTTCTGCGGAGGCAACGATACATTGACTTATAAAATTTGCAACGCTGATGGTTGTGCTACGGCGACTGTGGTTGTGACTATTAACTGCCCTGCCCTTGTACCGCCGATTGCCAATAATGATGCTATTTCAACTTTGAAAAATACAGCCATTACCATTAATGTTTTATTGAATGATAATAAAAACGGTGCTTTAATTAGCCCCCTCAGTATTTTATTGAATCCGAACAAAGGAACGGCTTCAGTGGATGGTTCAAATAATATTGTCTATACGCCACAAGCTGGTTTCTGCGGAGGCAATGATACATTGACTTATAAAATTTGCAACGCTGATGGTTGTGCTACGGCGACTGTGGTTGTGACTATTAATTGCCCAATCATAGCACCTATTGCTATTGATGATGCTATTTCTCTTGATAAAAATTCATTTAAACTGTTTAAACCAACGATCAATGATACTTTGAACGGCTCATTATTCGCTGTCAATATCATCACGTCGCCTTCTAATGGTTCTATTGGTTTTATCAGTATTGACTCATTAATATACACGCCATTTACTGGTTTCTGTGGAAAAGACACGATTACATACAGCGTGTGCAATCAAGGTCGACTATGCGATACGGCGACTATTATTGCCACAATCATCTGTACAGATACGATTGGCAATAGTCAACGCCCTACCGCAGTAGATGATATTGTGTCAACTTTAAAAAATACATCCATTAAAATAGCGGTGATTGCGAACGATACGGTGAATGGTGCTTTGAGCCAACCCCTCAGTATTTTGAACAATCCTAAGCATGGAACAGCAATAGTGAACGGTAATCAAATTACCTACACGCCTGCCTTAGATTTCTGTGGTGGCAATGACAGCTTGAGTTATGTGATTTGCAATGCGAATGGATGCGATACAGGTTGGGCATTTATTACGGTCAATTGTACAGGCGGTAATAATAATGCGAACCAGCCGATTGCTTTAGATGATAATGTTTCGACAGGTAGAAACACGCCATTTATTTTCCAACCGACTAAAAACGATACAATTAAAGGCACTTTAATCTCTTTGAATATTGTTTCCACTTCAAAACATGGCACATTAGCCTTCGCTGGCATTGATTCATTGGTTTACTATCCGCAAGCAGGATATTGTGGCAATGATACCGTTGTTTATAGTATTTGTAATCAATTTTCATTGTGCGCAACGGCAACTATTTTCATCAATATTACTTGCGATACTGTGCCTACGGGCAATGGTAAACGCCCAGTAGCAGTGGATGATTTGGCAATAACTTTGAAAAATACAGCAGTAAATATTGCCGTTTTGACCAACGATACCATCAACGGCGGTTTAATCAGACCCCTCAGTATTTTAGGCAATCCGAGCAAAGGAACGGCAGTTGTTTCAGCCAATGACATCGTTTACACGCCTCAAGCAGGTTTCTGCGGCGGCACCGATACAGTCACTTATGAAATATGCAATGCCAACGGTTGCGATACTGGATTGGTAATTATTACAGTCAATTGCCCTATCATTATTTTGAAACCTGATGCGGTGAATGATTTGGTGACAACGACTAAAAATACTCAAATAGTGATTGATGTTTTAGCGAATGATACTAAAAATGGTACTTTAACAAGAACCACTAATATCATCAGACAACCAAGCAAAGGCACTGCAATTGTCAATTTCTCTAACAAAATTGTCTATATTCCTCAAGCTAATTTCTGCGGCGGAAGCGATACTTTGACTTATGAAATATGCAATGCAGATGGTTGCGATACGGCTTTAGTCATCATTGATATTCAATGCGTTGGTACTAATCCAGACGCTGTTGATGATGTAGCGACGGTCAATAAAAATGTGAGCACGACATTGAGTGTTTTATCAAATGATGCTATCAACGGCACTTTGATTAGACCCCTCAGTATTTTGACTGCTCCTATTAATGGAACGGCTTCGGTGGATGCCAATAATAATATTATCTACAGACCAACGACTAATTTCTGCGGCAAGGATACTTTGACTTATGAAATTTGTAATAATAATGGTTGCGATAGTGCTAAATTAATTATCACCGTTTCATGTTCATTTGTAGTGAATCGTCCTGATGCGGTGGATGATTATACAACGACATTTAAAAATACAGGAATCAATATTGATGCCTTGACAAATGACCAATTAAATGGTGTTTTAGATAGTATTTCTATTATTAAAACCCCCAGACATGGTGTTGCAAGTGTTAACGGTTTGAAAATTAAATACCAACCTGATAGCACATTCTGCGGCTCTAACGATACATTGAGCTACTCAATTTGTACATCAAATGGTT
Source organism: Saprospiraceae bacterium (assembly GCA_043744275.1). Classification (GTDB taxonomy): domain Bacteria; phylum Bacteroidota; class Bacteroidia; order Chitinophagales; family Saprospiraceae; genus JAAFJT01. The sequence goes on along the minus strand of JAYTUY010000173.1, from coordinate 8,863 downwards.
GTGATACGGCTCAAATCATCGTCAATGTGACTTGTGATATTGTCAGCAACACACCACCTGATGCAGTAGATGATGCGAGAAGTACGCTTCAAGGTCGCTCATTGACAATGGTTGTTTTGGCGAATGATTTATTGCATGGAGCAGCTTTAGATTCTGCTAAAATCGTTCAATCGCCTCGTAAAGGCAGCGCACGTTTTGATGCTTTCGGCAATATATTTTACAACCCAAATCCAAATTTCTGCGGTGGTAACGATACATTGACCTATCAGATTTGTACTCAATATGGTTGCGATACGGCTTTAGTGGTGATTACAGTCACATGCGATTCGTTATTCAATTTATTGCCAATTGCAGCTACGGATAATGCAACCACTGGTCGCAATATCGCTGTCATCATTCCAGTCTTGCAAAATGATACATTAAATGGTGCAGATACTTTCAGAATCATCACTTTTGGAAAACATGGTTCAGCGATTTTCAATAACACCAACAGCATTGTTTATCAGCCAGATTCTATTTTCTGTAATGGAAAAGATACGTTGGTGTATCAAATATGCAATATCGCAGGTTGTTCTACAGCGAAAGTCATTATTAATGTAACATGTGATTCGATTGCGAAATTATTACCGATTGCCAATGCTGATACGGCTTCAACAAAATCAAATGAACCCGTTATGATTGATGTGACAAGCAACGATACACTGAGGGGTGCGAAAAAACCAGTCATCGTTTCAGAGCCTAAAAAAGGTATTGTGACAATAGCAGGTGATAACAAAGCCCTATACATTCCAAATACGGATGCTTTTGGTAGAGATACATTCACGTATGTGATATGCAACGCCTTCGGATGCGATACGACAACGGTCGGAATTTTCATCATGGCAGGCGATAGCATCAAAATATTCAATGGTTTCTCTCCAAATGGTGATGGTATGAACGATCGTTTCGTCATAAAAGGCATTGAAAATTATCCGAACAACGAAGTCTATATCTACAACCGTTGGGGTACAGAGGTTTACAAAACCAAAGGCTATACCAACGATAATGGCTGGGATGGTTCATGGGTTGGTAGATATTTGCCAGATGGTACATACTTCATCGTGATTGTTTTCAATGATGAGAAAAAACAAAGAGTGACTGGATATATCCAAATCCATAGATAAAAAAAAATTAGAAAAATAGGTTTAATTAGCGTTTAAGTCCGCCAGTCATTGTGATTGGCGGACTTTTTTATGTGCACCAACTCTACGAGGGTTTTGAAACCCTCCTAGAGTTAGTAATAAGGTTAAATATAGGTTCAACTCATTGATAATCAATTTTTTATAAAGCCTAACCCCCTCAGTATTTTGACATTTTTTTCATGGTGTAAATAAAGAGTCCAGAGGACTCTCACGTTTGTAGAATTAATAATAACAAAAATGTTTCAAGAGTCCGTAGGACTCACACGTCTGTTGAAACTTACAAACGTGTGAGTCCTATGGACTCGTAGTTGGTGGATATTTGTTCATGTTTCTACAAACGTGAGAGTCCTCTGGACTCTTTTATTCAAGGTTTTTCAATAAAATTATAAACAATTACCTTAATAATCAGTTAACTTTATGTCCTTTTTACAATCACCTTATTGTCATGAAAAGTCCTGAATTATCATAAAATGAAAGAATTACAAGCTCTCAACGCCTATTTTTGGCGATATAAATGGCATTTGCTCGGCGGCATCGTGTTCGTCACCGTTTCCAACTACTTCCGAATTTTGCAGCCACAAATGCTCCGCAAGGCACTTGACTTGGTGGTCAACAACATCAGCTTATATAAAAATTTTGATGGGTTTGAATCACAAGCCGCTTTGTATTCCATATTGGGTAAAAGCCTGCTTTTCTTTGGCGTCATCGTGGTTATTTTAGCACTTTTGATGGGTGTTTTCATGTATTTTATGCGCCAAACCATCATCGTGATGAGCCGTTTGATAGAGTATGATTTGCGAAAAACCGTTTATGACCATTATCAAGACCTCAGTCTCGCCTTCTACAAACGCAACAACACAGGCGATATGATGAGCCGCATCACCGAAGACGTGAACAAAGTCCGCAACTACCTCGGACCCACTATATTATATGGTGTCAACCTCGTGACTTTATTCACGCTCACCATTTATTCGATGGTCAGTGTCAGCCCGATTTTGACGTTTTATAGTTTATTGCCTTTGCCGTTTTTGGTCATCGGCATTTATTACGTCAGCACTCAAATCAACCGCCGAAGTGAAAAAATTCAACGCCAATTAGCTGCCTTAACATCCACTGCTCAAGAAGCCTATTCAGGCATCAGAGTCGTGAAAAGCTACGTCCGCGAAGAGCCAATTGTGAACCATTTTGCTAATCAAAGCGAAATTTTCAAGGAAAAAGCCTTGAGTTTAGCGAAAATTGACAACGCTTTTTTCCCCATCATGCTCGTATGCATTGGTGCCAGTACCATCATCACGGTCTATGTCGGCGGCTTGCAAGTCGTAGCGGGCAACATTACGCCAGGCAATATCGCGGAGTTCGTCATATACGTGAGTATGCTCACATGGCCCGTCACGTCCATCGGTTGGATTGCCTCGCTCACGCAACAGGCGTCAGCGTCCATGAAACGCATCAATGAGTTTTTGAAAACGCCATCCGATATACAAAATCACTCAATCACAAAATCACAAAATCACATAAAAGGCGATATAGAGTTCAAAAACGTCTCGTTCACCTATCCAGATACCAGTATTTCAGCTTTAAGAAATATCAGTTTTCATTTAAAACAAGGGGAAAAATTAGCCATCATCGGTCGTACAGGCAGCGGTAAAACCACCATCGCCGACCTCCTCGTGCGCATGTACGATGTGACACCGCAAAGCATGGATGAAGGCATCATAAAAATTGATGGACAAGACATTAAGTCATTGAACCTCAATACGTTACGTCAAAGAATCGGCTACGTACCTCAAGACGTTTTCCTCTTTTCAGACAATGTATCAGGCAATATCGCCTTCGGAAAAAAGGGCGCATCTCAAGAAGAAATCGAGCAATTTGCCCGCCATGCTGCCGTTTATGACGATATTATGGGTTTGACTGAGGGGTTCAATACAATCGTCGGCGAGCGCGGCGTCACGCTTTCGGGCGGTCAAAAGCAGCGCATTTCCATCGCCCGCGCCTTGATAAAACAACCCGATATTGTCTTACTCGACGATTGCCTTTCCGCCGTCGATACCACTACAGAGCAGACCATATTGGGCTATTTGAACAACGCCTTAGCCGACAAAACCGCCATCATCATCACCCACCGCATCTACGGACTTTTACAATTTGATAAAATAATTGTCCTCGAAAACGGTGAAATCGCAGAGCAAGGCACGCACGAACAACTCATCGCCAACAAAGGCTATTATTATGAAATGTTCGAGCAGCAGAAAATGACAGAGGAAGAGGAGGCTGTTTGATATTTGAGAATTAATGTTTAAATTTGTTTTGCAAAGAGATTCCCTCGGCTAAAATTTATTCATCATCATAAATTTACAAAGATGACAGTATTAGAAAAAAACTCAGTATTGGAATTAAAAAATGAAATACTGGAAATAATTGTCTCTCTTCAAACTAAAGAAGCGCTTGCAAAAATTCTTGAATCGGCTAAAGAAGCAGTTGAGGAAGAGGATTTATGGTCATTACTTTCACCAGAACAAATTGAAAAATTGGAAGCTTCAATTGAAAGAAGTAAAAATAGAGAAAACTTATTAAGCCATGAAGAAGTTAAAAAAAGACATGCCAAATGGTTAAGCAAATAACTTGGGAAGAAAAAGCAGACAAAACTTTTGAAGAAATAGCCGCCTATTTACAGGATGAATATTCCCTTAAAGTCGCTATTAAATTTGCTGAAGATGTATATGAGAAGTTAGATTTATTAGTACTATACCCTGAAATCGGTCACCCTTCTCTTATTGACCCTACTGTTCGAATGGTTAAAATAGGTAAAAACCATTTAATGTTTTATCGTTGCGATGGCTACGAACTTATAATTGTTGACATTTTTAATACTCGCCAAGACCCCAAATTGCGAAAATACTGAGGGGGTAATATCATCATTGAAAATAGCTGTCAATACGCGCTTTTTATTGAAAAATCAACTGGAAGGAATCGGGCGTTTCACCCTCGAAACATTCCGCCGTTTGGCAGCCACACATCCTGAACATGAGTTCATTTTCTTCTTCGATAGACCCTTCGATGCGTCCTATATTTTCAGTTCTAACGTTACGCCCGTTGTATTATTCCCACCCGCCAGACACCCATTTTTATTCATTTGGTGGTTTGAATGGTCAATCGCAAGAGCATTAAAAAAGTACCAAGCCGATGTATTTATTTCCCCTGATAACTTTCTCAGTCTCAGCACTTCAACGCCTACCCTTTTAGTCGTGCACGACATCGCTTTCACGCATTTCATTGATAATGATAAGTTTATAAATAGACTTTATTATAAATATTTTATGCCCCGCTTTCTAAAAAGGGCAAATCGCATCGTCACTGTCTCAGAATTTACGAAGCAAGACATTATTAATTATTATAAAATAAATGCCTCAAAAATCGACGTCTGTTACAACGGTTGTCGAGAAGAATTTAAACCTATTTCTTCAAATGAAAAAGAGGAGTTTTTAAAGAAATTTGTCATTGCGAGGGACGAAGCAACTGAGGGGTCACCATATTTCCTATACGTCGGTGCAGTCCATCCTCGTAAAAATGTACACCGCATGATTGAAGCATTTGATACCTTTAAAAAGCAGAATAATACCCCATTTAAACTCATGATCTGCGGTCGTTTTGCTTGGCAAACGGGCGAAGTAAAAGCTGCATTTGATAAAGCTGATTTCAAAAAAGATATTATTTTTACGGGCTATGTCAGCGATGAAGACGTGGTGAGATTGACGGCTGCGGCACAGGCATTTGTCTATGTGTCCAATTTTGAAGGCTTCGGCATCCCCATTTTGGAAGCCATGCACTGCGATGTCCCTGTCATCACATCCAATACTTCATCCATGCCCGAAGTAGCCGGCGATGCTGCCCTTTTGGTCAATCCCGAATCCGTAGAAGAAATTACCAATGCCCTCAGTCAATTGGCTTTTGATAAAAATTTAAGACAACATTTAATAGAGAAAGGGCGCATCCAAAGAACAAAATTCAGTTGGGAAAAAACCGCCATCATTATTTATGACAATATTTTAAAAACATTCCAAGATGAAAAACATTCAAAATAAAATTCAGGCATTAATACAAATTTTTCCATTTTTCCAAATGTACTCCCCCTTTGGGGGCAGGGGGGCTATCGTTATAACACTCTCATTATCAATTATTTATCAACTATCCGCTCAAAAAATACTCACCCCTTTTGAGAAAAACAACAACCAAACAGCCACTTATACTGAGGGGGTCGCCTACTACAAAACCCTCGCTCAAAAATATCCCAAAACCATGAAACTCCGTGAAGTGGGCATGACCGACGCCGGTTTTCCACTCCATGTAGCCGTGATTTCAACGGACGGCACATTCACGCCCCAAGCAGCCCATCAAAAAGGCAAAGCCATTTATTTTATCAACAACGCCATACACCCAGGCGAACCTGAGGGCGTTGATGCCACCATGATGCTCGTGAGAGACTATTTGCAAAATGCTGATAATCAACGATTTATAAACAATATTGTGCTGGTCGTGATTCCGTTTTACAATATTGATGGCGTGCTGAATCGTGGTAGAATCAGCCGCATCAATCAAAATGGACCCGATGATTATGGTTTTAGAGGCAATGCTAAAAATTTGGATTTGAATAGAGATTTTATCAAAACCGATACTAAAAATGCTCAAACATTCAACCAAATTTTCAGTCAATGGTCGCCCCATATTTTCATGGACAATCATACTTCCAACGGTGCTGATTATCAATATACGATGACCCTCATCGCCACACAGAAAGATAAACTCAATACGTATCTCTCTGATTATCAACAAAATAGTCTCTTGCCACGCCTTTTCAAAGACATGAAATCAAGAGGATGGGAAATGAGTCCTTACGTCAATTTCGATGAAAAAGTAGAGGGCGGATTGATGGCGTTTCCTGATATGCCCCGCTATTCGACAGGCTACGCCACCTTGCACAACGCCATTGGATTTATGCCCGAAACGCACATGCTCAAGCCCTTTCCCGACCGTGTCCGCGCGACTTATGCGCTCATGGATTGTATGATAAAAATTATGCACGACGATTGTAATAAAATCATAGAAGCTCAAAAAAAGGCAAATCAAGACGTTCAAAATAAAACCCAAGTAGATATTAATTGGAAATCGGACACCACTCGAAAAGAGACGATTCAGTTCAAGGGTTTTGAAGCAGGTTATAAAAAAAGTGAGGTGAGCGGGCTGCCTCGTTTATACTACGATAGGGCGAAACCTTATGAAAAAACGATACAATATTTGCCCCATTTTACCCCCTCAGTATCTGTCATAAAACCAGCGTTTTACATCGTTCCGAAGGCTTATTCGGCAGTGATAGAAAGGCTCAAATGGAATAGCGTAACGATGACACCCCTCAGTAAAGACACAACAATTGAAGCAGAATTTTACTACATAACTGATTATAAATCAAGCCCTTATCCCTACGAAGGGCATCATCCGAACAGAGAGGTGAAGTTAGAAACGAAGGTTTTGAAAAGGCGTTTTGCCAAAGGTGATTACCTTATTTCAACCAAACAAAATGCGGCTCGTTACATCATCGAAACCTTAGAACCGCAAGCCCCAGATTCATTTTTTTCATGGAATTTTTTCGATGGTATTCTCAACCAAAAGGAAGGATTTTCAGCCTATGTTTTTGAAGACGTTGCTGCCGATATTTTAAAAAAGAACCCCGATTTGAGGAAAAAATTGGAAGAGAAACAGCAATCAGACCCTAAATTTGCCGCCTCCGCAGCCGAGCAATTGGATTTTATCTACAAAAATTCAGAATATTTTGAGCCGTCAGTCAGATTGTACCCCGTCGGGCGAGTTGTTTTAGTGAAAAGTGAAAAGTGAAAAGTGCTGCATTGAAAAAACTTTACGAAGGTTTTTTCCGAAGGAATCCCTATGGGAAAACCCTCGTAAAGTTGTAACGCATTGAAAATCAATATTTTACATAAAATTTAAATTCTAAAAATATAAATTATACTACTTAGCACATCTTTTCACTTTTCACTTTTCACTTTTCACTCATCACTTTTCACTCATCACTTTTCACTTTTCACTTTTCACTTTTCGTTTTCACTTTTCACTTTTCACTCATCACTTTTCACTTTTTCAAAGCTTCTGCATAAACCCTCAAGCACCTTTCTCGTGCTTCTTTATGGTCAACAATTAGCTGTGGATACTGAGGGGTGCCATATTCGGGAACCCATTGGCGAATGTATTTATACTCAGAATCAAATTTTTTCTGCTGCTCAGTCGGGTTGAATATTCGGAAATAGGGGGCAGCATCTGTACCACTGCCCGAAGCCCATTGCCAACCACCATTATTGCTCGCAAAATCAAAATCAAGCAATTGTTTAGCAAAATAGGCTTCGCCAAGCCGCCAATCAAGCAATAAATGCTTGGTCAAAAAACTGGAGACAATCATACGCACGCGGTTGTGCATGTAGCCTGTGGCATTAAGCTCACGCATACCAGCATCCACAATCGGGTAGCCCGTTTTGCCATCGCACCATTTTTGAAACGACGTTTCATCATCGCGCCAAGCAATATTGTCATATTGAGGGCGAAAGGCTTTTCCTTCACCTATATGCGGAAAATGTTGTAAAATCTGAGAATAGAAATCCCGCCAAATCAATTCATTCAAGTAAGTTTCATTCAAACTCATCGCCGCTAATGCCTTTGCGCGAATTGAAATTGTACCAAACCGGTAGTGAATGCCGAGCCGAGTTGTGCTATATGCGAGGGCAGGGAAATTGCGCGTTTTGTCATAGTTCATCACGACGCTTCGGGCAACAGTTTTTGAAGGAATTGAAATACTCGAACGCTTGAAATTCATGCTTTCGAGAGTTGGAATTTTAAGATTCGGATTTATTTTATGAAAATTTTGAAAGTACTTTTCTGTTGGATAAGGTTCTAAATAAAATGAAATTTTTTGACCATTATAATTACTCAATTGGCTGTCTAATTTCGCTTTCCACTTACGGCTGTAAGGCGTAAAAACAGTGTATGGTTTGCCATCATCTTTAGTTACTTCATTGTTTTCAAAAATAATATGATCTTTAAATGTTTGAAAATCAATATTTTGTGCATTTAAAAATTCTTTAATTTCTTTATCGCGCTGCAATGGATAGGGTTCATAATCGTGATTGGTGAACACTTTTTTGATAGAATACCCAGCCGTCATTTTCTGCCAAACGTCTAAAGGATTGCCATAAAAAACGAGTAGGGTAGAGCCTAAAGCTTCCAATTCTGCCTTGAGTTCGGTCAATGTATCGTGTAGAAAAGTGACGCGAGCATCGTCGGGGTCTTCCAAATAATCCAATATTTTTTTATCAAAAATAAAAATTGGGAGCGTAGGAACGCCACTTTTTAAAGCCTGATACAAGCCTGCATTGTCCTGCAAACGCAAATCTCGTCGAAACCAAAACACATTAATATTCATAAAAAAGCCTTGTTGAATGTTGAAAATATGATTTTTCAAACAAAATACTGAGGGGGTAGTTTAGAAAGTCGGCGCATATTTTCTATTTTGCGGAAAATAATACCTTGACTTTGTTAAATTAGGAATAAATTAAATATTGGTAATTCAAGATGAATTTAATTTATGTTTAGATTGAGTTGCTTTAGCCCTTTTAAATAAA
>JAYTUY010000172.1:0-5104 GCA_043744275.1 Saprospiraceae bacterium | reverse complement strand
CGAAAATGTCCTAAAATTCACAGTATTTTCAAAGAACGCTAAGGCGGTTTCAACTTTATGTCCCAAGGGTAGTACATAACTTTATGTCGCACCACAAACTACAAAAGTTTCATAAACCCTTATCAAATCCCTATGCAAATCTTAATAAATTTATAATCCGTACTTAATTTTTGTAATTTTCACCTCTACGCGTCTATTCAGTTGCCGCGTATTTTCCGCTTTATTATCACTCAAAGGTTTTGACCCGCCGTAGCCCATAATTTCGATGCGCTTAGGATTTATTTTATTTCGAACCAAAAATTTCCTAACTTCTCCAGCGCGTTCCTCCGATAATTTAATGAGCGTTTCGGGTGTTCCATTATTGTCTGTATGTCCCTCAATCATGATATGAATTTCAGGAAAACGCCTCAATACATCCGCCAAATACTCTAATTCACGATAAGATTCTTTCTGAATAACAGGTGTTGATCTTTTAAAATATACTGGATTGAGAGAAATATTAACATTTTCAGCCACTGAGTCCACCACTAAAGTTACTTCTTGGGGCGTATTGTAAAAAATATTTTTATCGTAATTAACAATTATTTCGTGGTTGATATAGCCAGGCTTTCGGGCTGTCATTTTAATAGGTTCTCCTTGTTTCACTTTGATGAGGAAATAACCTTCAATCGTTTCCATATAACGCTCATAATATTCATTGCTCACACTGCCAAAAAGTACGCGTCCATCAAGGGGTAAGCCTGTTTGAGCATTGATTATTTTACCTTTTACCAACACTTCTTGCGGCACATCAGGCGAAATTTTAGAGCGATAAATATCACTTGTCCCATCTTTTTTGGATGAAAAATATAGGTAGCCAGTGGCAGTATTGAAGTAAGGCTGGCTTTCATCAGCCGTCGAATTAATGGGGCTGACGAAGCGGCGTGGCTCAGTCCAATTCATCCAAGTATCGTCCAAGCGAGTCACGAAGAACAAATCAAGACCGCCCAAAGTAGAAGGTCGATTGGAAGCAAAAAACAAATCTTTACCATCTGCTGAAAGATGCGGCGTTACTTCTCGCTTAGGGCTATTGACATTTTTGCCCAAATTTTTAGGCGATGACCAATGGTTTTCACCTACTTTAAAAGAAATATACAAATCATTATCGCCATAGCTATCTCTTCGAGGCAGCGACATAATCAGCACTTCGCCTGTGCTGCTCATCGTGAGACTGATGGCAGAACTGACCACATCGTAGTTATCTATTTGCATCGGCACAGGGTCGCTCCAAGTGCCATCGGGGTTGTGTTTCACAATTGAAAACCCTTTATTCATCCCTCCTTCTTTTGAAAACTGGTTCACCACCACATAAGCCTCAGACTCAGGCGTGAGCGAGCAAATACTGTTGGGCAAAGCATTATTAATAGGAGAAGGTGGATGCACCAAATGGTCGAGGTGTTTTTCAACCGTCTCGGCATACCAAATGTCTTGATTGAAATCTGATCGGATGGCATCTTTGATTGAATACCCTGCTATTTCAGAATAAATGCTTTTGAGTTGGGATGCCAAATCAGGGAAAGTCATTTTTTCAGAAACATCGACACCATCAATCCAAAGGGTTTTATTGAAATCCGAGCTACCAGCGCGCGTGAAAAAAAGTGTCTGACCATCAACGCTTATAACAGGTGTGATTTCGTCAAACTCTTGAGTATTTATCTTATCATGCAATTTTTCAACAATATATGCTTGAGCTGAAAGATGTGTAAGCCCGAAAAAAGATAAAATAAATGATAGTACGTTTGTTGTCAATTTAAAGGTCATGCCTAAGATTTTTGTTTTTCGTATGCAAAATTACTTTAATTTTTTATTTAAACGCAAAACTAAGAATGAGTGTTTATAACTTTAACAGTTTTAACAATATTCTATAATTCTTTTTTTTGCGAAAATGCTTCTTATACTGAGGGGGTCATTTCTAAAAATTAAAACAAAAACTATTCCGTAAGATATTGACTATCATCTCATTAAACATAAAAATTTAAAATATTGTAAACATTAACACTCTAAACAAAAGAATTAATCCTTACATCACTTTGACATCTATTCTTAAATGAAATCACCATATATTTTATTTAAATAATGTCAATATTCAAAATTTAATATTTTAAAAACATTTTTATCAAACTTTTATCTTATAAAAATTTGTTTTTAAAAAATAAATAGCTACATTTAAAGCGAAATACCAAATCGGACAGCTACTTTAACTTCAAAACAAGCACACACCAACTGCCCGCCGATTTATAACCATTTCTCTCACCATTTAAATTTGAGACTCATGATTTATGATGCAAAGAACATCCGTAATGTAGTCTTGTTGGGGCACTCTGGCTCTGGGAAAACCTCCTTCGTAGAATGTATGCTATATGAAGCAAAAGCAATTCCGCGAAGGGGGAAAATTGAAGACAACAATACCACATCCGATTTCACCCAAATTGAGCAAAATCGAAAAAGCTCTATTTTTTCGACGCTCATGCACGTGGATTGGAAAGATTGCAAAATTAACATTATTGACACACCTGGCTCCGATGATTTCGTCGGCGAGGTGATTTCCGCTCTCAAAGTTGCCGACACTGGCGTGATGCTGCTCAACGCTAAAAACGGCGTAGAAGTCGGCTCCGAACTTATCTGGGAATATGTCCAGAGTTTTAAAACACCTACCATTTTTGTTGTCAATCAAGCAGATCATGAAAAAGCGGACTTCGACGCCACGTTCGAACAAGCCAAATCGCGCTTTGGCGATAAAGTCATCGCTGTGCAATACCCCCTCAGTATAGGCGGTACTTTTTGCATTGTGGATGCCCTTCGCATGATTATGTATAAATTTCCAGCAGATGGCGGCAAACCCGAAAAGCATCCGATTCCGTCGGGTGAAATGGGTCGCGCTGAAAAAATGCACCAAGTCCTCGTAGAAGCGGCGGCTGAAAACGAAGAAGGCTTGATGGAAATGTTTTTTGAAAACGGGACGCTGACTGAAGAAGAATTGACAAAAGGCTTAACTATTGCCCTTGCCAATCAACAAATATACCCGATGTTTTGCGCATCGGCTACTAAAAATATGGGTAGCGGACGCATTATGGGCTTTATCCACGACGTCTGTCCGTCTCCTGCTGAACGTCCGGCAGCACCCCTCAGTAATAGCGGCACTTTATCGTGCGATGCCAACGGTAAAACGGCAGTTTTTGTATATAAAACCATGTCAGAACCGAATGTGGGCAATGTTTCTTATTTCAAAGTCTATTCGGGTACGCTGAATACGGGCGATGATTTGAACAACGGCGATACATCCACTGTGGAGCGCATCAATCAAATGTTTACATCAGAAGGTAAAAACCGTGAATTGGTAACGACTTTGAAAGCAGGCGATTTGGGCGTGACCGTCAAATTGAAAAATACACATACCAATAATACACTCAATGGCAAGGGCAGCGATGTCAAAATCGAAGAGATGCATTTCCCGAATCCGCGCATTCGAGTTGCCGTAGTGCCACCGAGTAAAAATGATGTCGAAAAATTGGCTCGCGCTCTGCACACCATGCAAGAGGAAGACCCGACACTGATTATCGAACACTCAAGCGAATTGAAACAAATGATACTGCATGGACAAGGTCAAGTGCATTTGGATATGGTGAAATATAGGCTTGAAAAAGTCTTTGGCGTGAATGTCAATTATATGAAACCAAAAATCCCTTATCGCGAAACCATTACCAAACCTACCAATCACAGCTATCGCCATAAAAAACAATCGGGCGGTGCAGGGCAATTTGCTGAAGTGCATTTCCGAGTCGAACCATATTTTGATGATATGCCTGCGCCTTCGGGCTTAAATGTTCGCAGTTCTGAAAAAGATGAATTGCCTTGGGGCGGTAAGCTCGTTTTCTTGAATTGCATCGTGGGCGGTGTGGTGGATACTCGGTTTATGTCCGCCATCAAAAAAGGCATTATGCAGAAAATGACTGAGGGACCTCTCACAGGTAGCCACGTTCGCGACATCCGCGTGAGTATTTACGACGGCAAAATGCACGATGTGGACTCCAACGATATGGCGTTTATGACGGCTTCTTCACAATGTTTCCGCGAAGCCTTCCCGCTGTGTGCACCTCAAATCATGGAGCCTGTTTATGACCTCGAAGTCCTTTGCGACAGCGATATGATGGGTGAAGTGATGGGCGATTTGCAGACGCGCCGTGCCATCATCATGGGCATGGATGCCGAGGGGCATTATCAGAAAATCATGGCGCGAGTACCATTGGCTGCCTTGCACGATTACTCCTCCGCTTTGCGCTCACTCACACAAGGACGCGCAAAGTTCAATATCAAATTCGCTGAATATCAAGCCGTTCCAAGCGATGTTCAAGCTAAATTGATTGAAGAACATAAGCATATTGGGGAATTAGAGAATGCTTAATTTTATTTTTAATCATAAACAAAAACGGGCGATACCCCTCAGTATCGTCCGTTTTTGTTTTACTTTTCTACCAACATGTAGCACCTCCAGTGCATTTTTCACTTTTCACTATTAATTTTTCACTCTATTGTTTCTCTCCTATCACTTCATTGCCTTGCACGACAAGTTTGACTTTTGAAAAAGGCTTATCAGCCGCTTCTTGCATAAAAATTACATCGGAGCCATAACCGCTTTTGAAGGCATGATTGGCGGTTTGTTTGGTGAGTTCGGTTCTGTCGTAACCAGCGGCTTGTCCGTAGAGTTTGCCCTCTTCGTAGGTGACGGTGTAGGTATCTGCGAGACCATTTTCGGCAAGTTTATACACGCCTGCGTAGGCTTTGAAGGTGGTATCAGCTAGCATTTGAAAGTTGACAATGAGTTGAAAATCTGAAAATGCATACGCTTGGATGCCCGCAAAGCATAAAATAGCAATCAATACAATTTGTTTCATTTTATTTAAAATTTGATGAATGATTGACAAATATAGCTTTTTTTAAACACATAGGCACAATAGGTCACATAGTTTTTTAGGGCTTTCTTATAAAAAAAATCGTGAGCTAAAATCTTAATTTTGTGTACCAAAACTTAATTAAGATGAAAGAATTAGCCCACGATACAGTGCAA
>JAYTUY010000171.1:0-19314 GCA_043744275.1 Saprospiraceae bacterium | reverse complement strand
CTCTTTTGTGCATTTGTAAAGGTAAAAGAGATTCCTCCTGAATGACAAAAAATCAGTCGCATCAGTCCCATCAGTGTCCCATTGACATTAAAAAGAGGTAAAATACTGAGGGGGGTGTTTTCTTAAATTGATAAAATCATCTTAAAAGCCCGAATTGCCATCCAAACATAATGGAATGAAAGTTTTTAATGTGATTGAAATTGTAATTATAAATTAGACCCAAACCGATGTACTTCCAAATGATAACTGATGTTTGTGCTTTAATTTCAAGTCCGTAGGTTTGGACTGTAGATTCATTTCCTGTAAAAAAATCTAAATCTTTAATTTTTGACCGACCTAAACCAATTCCTAATGCACCAAAAAAATATTTTTCAGAATAATGAACTCCTGTCACAATTGAGAAATTATTCACCTCTTCATATCCAATCTTAGGAAAAAGTACAGCAAAAAGTACAGAAACATCCAATGTACTCATATAACTCATGCTTGCATACAAGTGATGATTAAAGCGTCCACTAAGGCTGGATTGTAAACCTATCAAGGGTTTTGTACGTTTGGCAAATCCTGAAGCTGTTGTAATATCCCATTTAGGTTTTGAAAAATTAATAGGCTCATATTGAGGTATTTCACTTTGAGCATCAAGTTTTAAGGAGATTAAAATAAAGAAAAGCGTTTTTATTATTTTCATATCTATAAGTTTTAAACAAATATATAGACATGGAGTGGAGAAAGCAATGCATGTTTGTCTGCCTCTGTTGACTTTAACTAAATTGGTTAAAATAGTATTTTCATAAATCTTTCTAAAACAAATCCATCGGGTCTTCTACAATCCGCAAGTTTTCATTAAACCCATCCATTTTCAGCATATCTTCTGCGCTGATTTCAAAATCAAAAACATCAAAATTCTCTTTCAATCGGTGCTCACTTGCTGACTTTGGAATAGTCGAAACACCGTGCTGCAATGCCCATCGGAGGATAATTTGAGCGGGTGTTTTATCATATTTTTCTGCTAATGCAACCAATTTAGCATCTTTCATTCGCTCGCCTCGCACCAAAGGCGTATAGGCTTGCAACTGAATTTGCTTGAATTGACACAACTCATGCAAATCTTTGAGGTATAAATATGGGCTAAATTCTACTTGATTCACAGCAGGCACTATCTCAGAATATGTTTCTAATTCCTTCAAAAATGGCTCTAAATAATTGGCTACACCGATAGCTCTTACCCCCTCAGTATTTCGACCTTTTGAGGTGCTATAAAGCCATTCCAGGGCTTCCCAAGTATCTTTTCGAGTGCCTTTCATAGGCCAGTGCACTAAATATAAATCAATATAATCGCAACTCAATTTTTTCAAACTGGCATCAAATGCTTTCAGCGTTTTATCAAAACCTTGATCATCATTATGTACTTTGGTGGTAAGAAAAATCTCTTCGCGCGGGATGCCGCTGGCGCGAATGGCATTACCAATTTCCTTTTCATTCTTATACATCGCCGCCGTATCAATGAGCCGATAGCCAATTTCTAAAGCCCATGACACGGCTTGTTCTGCATCTTTTCCATACATATCATAAACGCCGAGACCGAGCAAGGGCATTTCGACGCCGTTGTTGAGAGTAGTAAAAAGTTGTTGGTTTTTCATGAAATTGTTATTCTTAGTTTAAAGATAAAACAGAGCCTAATCTATTTCAAAAAATTGAGGGTGTAAAGTGATTGACAAAAATAATATTACCTTAGCTTAATCAAAATAAATAGTAGATTATATTCAAAATCATTTTATGAACAAACGCACCATCTTTTCCACCTTAATAATAGTCCTGTTTTCAATAACAGCCCTATCTGCTCAAAACGTCACACTCAGCGGATATGTCAAAGACGAGCAAACGAAGGAGGTTTTGATTGGGGCTTCTGTTTTTACACCGCAACTGAAAAGTGGTATGGTGACAGATGAAAATGGTTTTTTTTCTTACGAAGTTAAAGCCAACGATTCTTTGGATGTCGTGATTTCTTATATTGGCTATAAATCACAGACCAAAAGGGTATTTTTAAAAGAAAATACCTCGCTCAATGTCTTTTTAATTTCCGATGCCGAACTCGATGAAGTGACCATTGCCTCCACCCGCACCAATAGCCGCATCGAAGATATTGCTACCAAAGTGGAAGTATTGGGCACTGATGATATGATAGAAGAAAGCAGCATCAAGCCGTCAAATATTGCCTCTATTTTGGGCGATTTGTCCGTCATTCATATTCAACAGACGTCTGCCATATCGGGGGCTGCGAGTGTGCGGATGCAAGGTTTGGATGGAAAATATACTCAAATATTGCGCGATGGCTTGCCGCTTTATGAAGGATTTTCGGGCAGCTTTGGCGTTTTGCAGATTCCGCCTTTGGATTTAAAACAGGTTGAAATTATAAAAGGCTCTAACTCAACGCTTTATGGCGGCGGAGCGATTGGCGGGTTGATTAACCTCGTTTCAAAAGAACCGACGGAGGAAACAGACGCTTCACTCACCCTCAATCAATCGTCGCTCAAAGAGAGCAATGCCAATGGCTATTTCGCTAAACGTTGGGGTAAAATAGGGGTGACAACTTTTGTAGGAACTACTTTTCAGAAAGCCGTGGATGTCAATAAAGATGGATTTTCAGATGTGCCAGCGGTGAATGCGGTGGTGATTCATCCGCGTTTATTTTTTTATTTTAATCCTAAAACTACGCTCAATGTAGGGCTGAGTGGCACGTATGAAAATCGCAATGGCGGCGATATGACAGCCATCACAACCACCCCCTCAGTCAATCATCCATTTTTTGAAAAAAATAAATCAACGAGACAAAACATTGATTATCATTTAGTTACAGAAAGCAATAATCATCATTTGACGATAAAAGGTGTGTTTAGCCAGTTCGATAGATTAGCCAACCAATCGGGTTTTATGTTTCAAGGCATTCAAAAATCGTTTTATACTGAGGGGTCTGATTATATTAAAATCAAGAACCACGATTTGGTTTATGGCGTCAATTATATCGTAGATGCCTTTGACAAAACCTCAAAAGACACTTCCAAAATCACTTCATTTAATAACCGCACAGTTGGTTTATTCATTCAAGATGGTTGGCAAATTGCGCCTAAATGGTTTGTAGAAATGGGCGTTAGAGCCGACTTTTTGAATAGAAATATGGAGAGTATAAGCTTGAAAAAAGAGAATTTCATCTTACCGAGATTGGCATTTTTATACAAACCAACACATGATTTCACCGCTCGTTTGGCGTTGGGAACAGGCTATAAAGTGCCCAATGTTTTCACCGCTGAATCGGTCTCAGAGAATTTTAAAGACATACCCCCCCTCAGTAAAAACGTGTTAGCGGAGCGGTCAAAGAGCTTAAATGGCGATATAAATTACCATATTTTGCTTGGAAAAGTGGGCATTTGGCTCAATCAAGCCTTTTATTATACCGTCATATCAAAGCCTGTTGTGTTGCAAAATAATGCTTTGCAAAATGCGGATTATACCATTCGCTCCATTGGTTCGGACTCGTATATTCGCCTGTCGTATGACCATATTGAATTTTATTTGGGCTACAACTATACCCTTTCAGATGTCAATCGCCAGCCCGTTTTGTTAGCACCGCGCGATAAAATCGCTCTCACAGCAGCGTATGAAATAGAGGATAAATGGCGTATGGGCATTGAAGCGAGTTGGGTCGGCAATCAATATTTGACCAATACGCAACAAGCACCCAATTATTGGTTTTGGGCAGGCATGGTGGAGCGCAAATTTGGGCATCACGTGAGCCTTGTTTTGAATTGTGAAAACCTTTTTGATGCTCGACAGAGCCGTCGGGAGTCTCTATTTACAGGCGATATTCGGAATCCAGATTTTAAATCTATTTATATGCCGATTGATGGTCGAGTGGTGAATTTAGCTTTGCGGCTCAGATTATAAATTTATTACCCTCACAATATTTATAAAATTAAAAGAGGTCATTCCATAGAGTCTTTTACCTTTGATAAAAAAATAAAACAATGAAAATATCAACAATCCTCTTAATGGCTCTAACAATCTTCGCTTCATGTAAGCCTTCGCCAACGAAAAACAAATATGGCTACCCCCTCAGTATCAACAGCGATTATATCGTTTATTTGAGTGAAATCAAGGCGGATAGCAATAAAACTTTGGTTGAAATTAAAGACCGAATACCCAATATTGTCCTTGATATTCGCTACGCAACGGAGAATAATTTTCTTAAAAAGATCTTTTATAAACAAGCAAAAGCCTTTGCGCGGCTGCCCGTCGTGAAGGCTTTGGAGCAAGTACAAGCGGAACTGAATGCTCAAGGCATTGGTGTAAAAATATACGATAGTTACCGCCCCTATGCCATCACCGTTCAGTTTTATGAGAGTATGCCCGACTCCATGTATGTGGCATCGCCGTGGACAGGCTCTAAGCACAATCGGGGTTGCGCTTTGGATATGACGCTCGTGGATTTGAAAACAGGTAATGAATTAGCGATGCCAACGCCTTACGATAGTTCGGTCAAAGAATCGTGGGCAGATGCACCCGTAGCGGATACGACCATTTTGAAAAATCGTGAATTGATGAAATCCGTCATGGCAAAACATGGCTTCACGGTGGATACTCACGAGTGGTGGCATTATAATTTCAACGGTTGGCAGGATTACCCGTTGATGGATATGTCGTTTGAGGAATTGAGTAAAAAGTGAATTTTCACTTCATTTCCGCCAAAATCTTTTGCATAAATGGCAATAATTGCTGCGCCATCATGGCATGTTCTTCTTTAGTCGGATGCCCTGAGCAACCCGTAGCAGGTACGGCTTTGAATTCAAATACTTTTATGGGTTTCTTTTCAGGCATTTGCGAAATCACAGCGGTTTGTATTATTTTAAGGCAACCAGTCAGTATTTCACCTTTTTTACCATCGACCATCGGGCTATTAAGCAAAACGATTTGGGTATTGGGATAATTGGAATAAATCGTTTTTATAAACTCAATATAAGTCGTGATATAAGCCGTTGAATCGAAGGGCAAACGCAGCGTTTTGCCATCACCCAAACTCAAATCATTGGTGCCCAAAGCAATTGAGACAATATCCGGCGTGTAGCGAGTAAAATCCCATTGCTGCAAACTGTCTAATCGGAGATAAGTGTTTTTATATTGCTGCGGCACCGTCGGTCCATCGCTGTTCCAATTGCGATAAATGCCTGCGCCGCTGATAGAACTGAGCATAAAATCCACATTCAACCCTTGTGCTACCCGCGTGGCATAACTCCAATAAGCATTGTGTTGGTCATACCATTTGCTGCCATTGCCGCAAGGGATTTCTTTGAGGTCGTTGCCCATACCTGAGGTGATGCTATTGCCTATAAATTCGATGCTTTTTTTAAGCAAAATAGGTGCATTTTTGATTCTGACTGCACTCAAGTTTTTAACCGTCACGATGCCATTTTGAGCTTCAGTTGCTTTAAAAATACGCATTTGATGCCATTTATTTCTATTATTTACTTTCATGGTCAAAGGCGAAGCAACGGTATCACTCACTTTGAAACGACCTTTATATTCGCCATCCAATTCGATGGCTACATAATTATACTCATTCTTTTCAGCATGATTGATGAGGGAAAAAGTGCAGGATTTGCCTGAAAATTGCAACTCTGCATAAGAAGCTGCACCGATTAAATCTACTTCATTGGCAGCATTTTTTAAGGTGCGCCCATGATACGCAATGGCAGCATTCGTGGCTTGCGATAACTGAGGGGTACGACACGCGCCGAAGCTGATAATCAATAAACTGAAAAGAGTGATTTTCTGTAAGTTCATCATATTAAAATAATGAGATAAGCCCATTTGAAATGATTTAAAATTAAGTTTTCTAAGATACCAAGAACTACCTTTGATAAAAGTTGTTTTGAATTGTAAAACTACATTTTTTTAAATAAAACGATAACTATGGATTGGATAAGCAACCCCGATATTTGGATTTCATTTTTAACCCTCTGCGCTTTGGAAATAGTTTTAGGTATAGACAACCTTATTTTCATCTCCATTCTCACCAATAAATTACCTCAACAGCAACAAGCCAAAGCCCGACAGTTGGGTTTAAGTTTGGCTTTGGTAATGCGTGTTGGCTTGCTATTTTCCATATCGTGGATAATGGATTTGAAAGACGATTTGTTTAATATTGGTAATGTTGGCATTTCGGGGCGCGACATTATTCTGATTTTAGGCGGCTTGTTTTTGATTTATAAAAGTGTAAAAGAAATACATGAAAAAGTTGAGGAGGAGCATGAAAAGGAAAATGAACTGGCTAAAAGTGCTTCTTTTAATGCCGTTATTGTACAAATTATGCTGATTGATATGGTTTTTTCACTTGATTCAGTCATTACGGCAGTGGGCATGACAGATTATGTAGGAGTTATGATTGCGGCTGTTATTGTTTCCATTGTCATCATGATGCTCTCAGCGAATACTATCAGTGGTTTTGTCAATCGACACCCAGCTATTAAAGTTTTGGCATTGGCTTTTTTAATTATGATAGGCATTGCATTAGTAGCCGAAGGTTTGGATTTCCACATTCCAAAAGGGTATATTTATTTTTCTATGGCTTTTGCTATAGTCGTAGAATCCATTAATATTGCACTTGGAACACGTAAAAATTCAACTAAATAAGAAAATATTCTAATCTCTAACACGAATATTTGCCCACAACTTAACCTAAAAATAATGGCATCCATCGAATCATCATTGACACCGCTGCAACGGTTTTTTAAGCTTATAAAAGGGGATAGAAAAGAGATTTATTACATTTATCTGTATGCCATATTCGCAGGTCTTATCAATTTGACGCTGCCATTAGGTGTTCAAGCTATACTCAATTTTATTCAAGGAGGGGCTATTTCAGCCTCTTGGTGGGTGCTCATTTTAGCGGTCACAGTCGGGACGCTTTTTGCTGGTTTGCTCGCCATTATGCAAATGACGGTGAGTGAAACCCTTCAACGGCGCATTTTCACGCGCGTTTCTTTCGACTTTGCTGAACGCCTGCCCAACCTCCATACTGAGGGGATACGCAATCAGCATGTACCCGAACTGATTAATCGATTTTTTGATACTTTGACGCTTCAAAAAGGCTTGCCAAAAATCTTGATTGACCTATCAACAGCTATTATGCAAATAATTTTCGGTTTGCTTTTATTGGCTTTTTATCATCCTCTATTTATTTTCTTTGGATTTATTTTGCTCCTTACTCTGTTCATCATTTTTAGAATTACAAGCCCCTTGGGTATGAAAACGAGTATCAAGGAATCTAAACATAAATACGAGGTGGCTTATTGGCTCGAAGAAATAGGGCGCACTTTGCATACTTTTAAGTTGGCTGGCAAAAGCGACCTACCCCTCAGTAAAACCGACAAATATGTCAGTAATTACCTCGATGCCAAGCAACTACATTTCCGCATTTTATTGATTCAATATGCCAGTATCGTTACTTTCAAAACCCTCATTACATTTATTTTGCTCACATTGGGTAGTTGGTTGGTCATCACCAATCAAATTAATTTAGGTCAATTTATTGCTGCCGAATTGGTCGTGATTCTCATTATCAATTCGACTGAAAAATTAATTGCGACGATGGATACCGTTTATGACGTATTGACTGCCCTCGATAAAATAGGCAGCGTAGCGGATTTGCCACTTGATAAAGAAAAAGGCATTGATTTTCAAGAAATTAATACAGGAAAAGGCATAAGTCTTAATCTTGAAAATGTCAGTTATTCGTTTGTTAAGCAGCTTAAACCGGCAGTTGATAGTCTCAATTTAGATATAAAATCAGGTGAAAAAGTTTGCATTGTCGGCTATAATGGCTCAGGCAAAACCACTTTAATTCAAATGTTGTCTTGTTTTTTGAATGATTTTGAAGGCTCTATTCTCTACAATGGCATCCCTCGCAGAAACCTCAATCAACGCTCGCTGCGCAGTTTTATAGGCGATTATTCATCGCAAGAAGATGTTTTCAAGGGAACTTTAAGAGAAAATATTGCTTTAGGATATGCTCATATTAAGTTCGAAGACATTGTTAAAATAGCTGATGCTGTGGGTTTATCGCCTTTCATTCGCACCTTGCCCGAAGGATTTGATACGATGCTGTTACCCGCTGGCAAGACTTTACCTCGTCATATTGTAGTGAAAATTATATTAGCCCGAAGCATTGTTTCAAAACCACAACTGTTAGCGATTGAAGAGTTATTAGCCAATTTAGACCTTGAAGACCGCATAAAAATTGCCGATATTTTAACTGATAAAAATCAAAAATGGACTTTGGTGGTGGTCACCGACGATCCACTTTTAGCCATGCGCTGTGATCGAGTTCTGATTATGAAAGAAGGTAAAATCATCGAACAAGGGACTTTTGCTCAGATTCAAAAAAGTATTCATTACTCTAAAATTTTTAAAAATGCTGCTGATTTCAGATAATAACGTAGAAATTGACACATCAAAATATCAATCGTTTCAGAAAATAAGTCTTTCAAGGGCTAATGTATTTTTCAAACGATTTATTGCTGTCATTTTTATTATTTTAGTCATAACTCTTTTTCTCCCGTGGACTCAAAATATTCGAGCCAAAGGGCAGATTATAACTCTCACCCCCGACCAACGCCCTCAAACCATTCACGCCACCATAGCCGGGCGAATAGAAAAATGGTATGTTCGAGAGGGGCAATTGGTGAAAAAAGGCGACACAATTGTCTTTTTATCTGAAACGAAAACTGAATATTTTGACCCCGATTTACTCGCTCGCACGCAAGCGCAAGTGCAAGCCAAATCAGGTTCAATATCGAGTTATAATGCCAAAGTAGGGGCTTTAGACGAGCAAATAGTGCAATATAAACAGGAATTGAGGTTTAAAAAAGAACAATTGACTAATAAAATAGCTCAAACTAAACTCAAAGCAGAAGCTGAAAAGCTCGACGTTCAAGCCATTAAAATTGCCCTCGACAATGAGCAAAAACAATTGCAACGCACGGAAGAATTATTTACTAAAGGCTTAAAGTCAATGACTGAATTAGAGAATAAACGCTCTAAATTTCAAGAATTGCAAGCCAAATGGGTTAGTTCAGAGAATAAATATCAGCAATCGCTTCAAGAAATGGACAATCTCTCATTTCAACTCAGCGGTGCAGACAGTGAATATGCAGGCAAAATTGCCAAAACCAATAGTGATAAACAAAGCACTATGAGCGATAAATTTGGAGCAGAAGGCGATGTCAATAAATTGAAAAATCAATACAGCAATTATGCCCTCCGCTCTCAATTTTATTACATCACCGCCCCACAGGATTGCTATATCACAAAAGCCACAACAGTCGGCATCGGCGAGACGGTGAAAGAAGGTGAAGCGATAGTGAGTACCGTGCCTGCCAAAATGGATTTAGCCGTCGAGATATTTATTGACCCCATTGATTTGCCTTTGGTAAAAATTGGTTCACCCGTTCGATTCATATTTGATGGCTGGCCCGCTTTTGTCTTTTCAGGTTGGCCCAATGCATCTATCGGCACATACAGCGGCGTTGTCTATGCCATTGATAATGTAGCCAACGAAAAAGGGAAGTATCGCCTCATCGTACAACCTGATTCGACACAAATCAAATGGCCCAATGCCCTGCGCCCAGGCTCAGGTGCTAACGGTTTTGCGTTGCTCAAAAATGTGCCCATTTGGTATGAATTGTGGCGACAATTGAACGGTTTTCCACCTGATTTTTATACGGATTTGAATGTCGAAAAAGTGAAAAGTGAAAAGTGAAAAGTGAAAAGTGAAAAATGAAAAATGAAAAATGAAAAATGCGCCGGAGGCGCAACATATCGGTAGAAAAAAATGCGAATATACAACAAGTTTTAGCGCAATCAGTTTTGAAATGGATGTTTAAACAAAAGTTATTCAACACTTTTAAAAATAAATTGTTAAGTTCACAGGCTACATAATAACCGCTAAATGCCCTTTAAAAAAGGCTGTTAGCGGATTTTTTTTTTATTAAAATAACATACGATGAACTCTGACTCTAACAACTTCAAGTCCTCCCTTCAAGAAGTTCAAGACATTTTAAAAAATAAAGGCGTGCGCCTGTTCCTGATTTTAGGCGGCTTTTTTATAGCCAATACGCTCAGTGCAGAATTTATGGGTGTGAAGATATTCTCCTTAGAAAGAACTCTGGGGGCACAACCTGTAGGCTGGCAAATATTTGGCACGACATGGAATTTTGACCTTTCGGCTGGTGTGTTGATGTGGCCAGTTGTATTTATTATGACGGATATTATCAACGAATATTATGGTCAAAAAGGGGTTAAATTCCTTTCGTGGTTGGGCGCAGGTCTGATTGCTTATGCATTTTTTATGTTCTTTGGTTCTATCCAATTAGCCCCTGCGGATTGGTGGCCCTCCAGCCAACAAGCTCGAGGTGTAGCAGATATTAACGCCTCTTTTTCAGGCATTTTTGGGCAAGGTTTGGGCATTATTATCGGCTCATTGTCTGCATTTATTTTATCTCAAATCTTGGACGTGACTGTTTTTCATGCTATTAAAAAACGGACGGGCGAGAAGCAATTATGGCTGCGCTCTACAGGAAGCACTTTGTTTTCGCAATTAATTGACACTTTTGTCGTCACTTCCATTGCTTTTTATTTTTATCCAATGCTTGTAAAAGGCAATGGTGAGCCTTGGTCAATCAAACAGCTTTTGACAGTTTGCACAGGCGGCTATCTCTATAAATTTACGGTAGCGATTTTGATGACACCAATTATTTATATTATACATAATGCCATTGAACGCTATTTGGGACATGATTTGGCAGCTGAAATGAAGGCACGAGCAGCAGCGGCTTAATTTAGTGAAAAGTGAAAAGTGAAAAGTGCACCCTGTATTTTTCACTTTTCACTTTTCACTTTTCACTAAATCAACGTGTTGCATTAATTCAGGAAAAAATTCTATAAATTCTTTATCAAAATCTTCTAAATACATTTCTAAATGCAAGGCAGCATTGCCGAAATTGCCAGGGAAAGCGGCATATTTTTCTATCCGATTGAAAGCCTCGTTAAGCCCTTCAAAAGTAGTGTATTTCATCAACCAATCATCAGCAATCATTTGGTCAATTCGAGCTTGTAATTTTATAGGCAAATCTTTTTTTCTCAATTTCAACATTTTATAGATATTGTTGATATAAACCCTCAATGAAATACTTTCAAATGGAGACCCATCATTTATCATTTTGCCAAAGGCATCCCTTCGGGAGGAAGTAAAACGCTCCCAATTTTTACCCAATAAATAATCGTAGTAAATATCGACAATCACAGGTGAATATTTATGATGAAATGGATGCAGCCGCTTAGTGCTTTGCTTCACGATTGGGTGCGTATCCGTAAAAGCATCAATTTCTCGATGCAATTTGATGCCCTGCTGCACCCCCTCAGTATATTCGTCCACTTCTTTGTTGGAAATGAAATCTGCTATAAAATTGCCAATTATAATATCTTCATTATTGCCTGAAAGAAAAAAATGCGCTAAATGATTCATTATCTCGTAATAAATACCTTTTTATTCAAAACGCCCGTCTCAGATTCAAGCGATAAAATATACATGCCTTCATTCAAAGGAGTCTCTAATAAGCGAGCATTGAAGCCTGATTCAATGCGTACTTTTTCAGTTTTGACCACTTGCCCTGCTGTATTTTGCCATTTTACAAGAGCATCAAACGCTCTAACCGAAGTCATCCTCATTTCTAAAGATTGAGATTGACTAACTGGATTAGGCGAAACAGTAAGGTTTTCAACGCCTTGAATTTCATGAACAGTATTGACGTTACTTGTTAAAAATTTGTTTGAAACGGCAAAATTAGTACCTGTCACATAGCGTCCGAAAGCTCTGACTTGCCAATAATAGGTTCTACCCGCAGACAAATAAGTAGCTCCTACATTTTGTGGATTTAAATTAATATTAGAAGTATAGACTACAAAACGCTTCACATTCGCTGTAAAACTGGCAAAAGTGCTGACTTCAAAAACATAAGCGTAAGCACCTGATACATCTGTCCAATCGAAATTAATGTTATTAAAATACTGAGTGGTAGCGTTATTAGCAGGCACTTGCAAAGTCGCTTCACCGACTGGAGCCGTCAAAGGCACGACATTGCCATCTCTCAAATATTTTCTATAAATGCTGTTGGCATAATCGTTTTTCATAGCTGATACTTGACCCGCTGAAAAAGTATTTTCGCAACCGATATAATAACCCATCAAATTAGTCTCATCAGGATCAAGTGCAATACATGTTGGGTCTTTAGCGATGCCATTGTAAACACACGGTTTATTGTTGTTATTCCAATCAGTGCCTTGAGTGAAACCGAAATTATAATCGGGTGGGGTATCACAAAAACCATCGCCTGCCGTGCTGCAATTCGCATCCGAACCTGTCCGCGCTGCTTTCTCAACCGCGTAATTACGTCCATTACAATTGACAAGTGCTGGAGCGCAAGGAGCAGATTGAGTTGGTGAAAATGGTGTACATTCAAAACCATTGAATGTATGTGGCAAACTAAACAAATGCCCGATTTCATGCTCCACCGTACTGGAGTTTTCACGTGCCGCCTCTTGATAACGCATCACCACCCAATCGGCAGCATAAGGCGCATCGTCAATAGAATAACGGTTGATATAATAAGCTAAAGTCGTAGAATTGGGAGTCAAACCATCATCTGCCGTGCCGCATATAAAAATATTCAAAGCATCGGATTTGCGAAGAGCGAAGGCTTTGTTGGCACCGCTGACAGCCCGAGGCGCATTGAATAAACCATCATGATCAACATAATTGAGGTACTTTATATAAAATTGCAACTCCAAATTATTTTTGGCATAAGTGATATTCCATTGGTCAATCATATCCAAAAGTTTGGATTCATTGACGCGACCTGTACCATCTGCTTTAGCCACCAAATGAAAACAAACAGGCACGTATGAAACTGCACCACGCGTCTGAATCACATTCGAATATTTTGAGCGCAAGGTCATCATATTCTCAAAAAGAGTGTGTAAATCATCAGGGCTTGTGCCACAACTTATCCCGCGAGGTTGATTTTGAGCTTCAACACGACCAAAAGGATAAATGAGGAGAAAAAGAAACGCAGGGATTACGAAATTTGAAAGTAATATTTTCTTCATGATTTTATGAAATGATTTATGTGTAAAACTTTATTTTTAATTAACGGCATATTATAGTATTCAGTTTGCTGAACCGTACAAAAATATGTAAAAATTGTGTCAGTCTAATTTTTTTCATTTTATTTTATCAAAGTAAATCAATATTAGGAAAAGCGTTTAACTTTGCGCGGCTTTTTAAAACAATTTAAACATTTACCCGATATGAAAAAAGTAACTGTCGTTGGAGCAGGCAATGTAGGCGCAACTTGCGCCAATGTACTCGCTCACATGGATATTGTCAAGCAGGTCGTCATGCTCGATATTGCAGGCGATTTGGCTAAAGGCAAAGCACTCGATACTTGGCAACAAGCCCCTATTGATTCTTACAGCACTCAATTGAGTGGTTCCAATGATTATGCCGATACAGCAGGTTCAGACATTGTAGTCATCACCGCAGGTGTTCCTCGCAAGCCGGGCATGACTCGCGATGACCTTGTGGCTACCAACGCTAAAATCGTGAGCAGCGTGGTTGAGAGTATTATGAAGCACTCTAAAAACCCGATTATCATTGTCGTTTCCAATCCTTTGGACGTCATGACTTATGCGGCGTTTAAAAAATCAGGTTTGAAACCCAACCGAGTTATCGGCATGGCAGGCATCCTCGACACAGCCCGTTACCGTGCATTTTTAGCGACTGAATTAAAGGTTTCTCCAAAAGATATTCAAGCCATTTTGATGGGCGGTCACGGCGATACAATGGTGCCACTCCCTCGTTATACCACTGTTTCGGGCATCCCCGTTACAGAAAT
This sequence comes from Saprospiraceae bacterium, assembly GCA_043744275.1. GTDB lineage: Bacteria > Bacteroidota > Bacteroidia > Chitinophagales > Saprospiraceae > JAAFJT01. Next base: position 5,311 of record JAYTUY010000171.1, on the reverse strand, counting down.
GATTGATAAAGATAAATTAGATGCCATCATCGCTCGCACTAAAGACGGTGGCGGCGAATTGGTTCGCTTGATGGGTACTTCCGCTTGGTATGCACCAGGTGCGGCGGCGGCTCAAATGGTAGAAGCCATTGTGAAAGATGAACAACGCATTTTCCCTTGCTGCGTCATGCTCAATGGTCAATACGGTATGAAAGATATATGCTTGGGCGTACCTGTCAAATTGGGTAAAAACGGCGTGGAACAAATCATCCGTTTGAAGCTCCGCAAAGAAGAAAAAGAATTGCTTGAAGCATCAGCGAAAGCAGTGAAAGAGGTGATTGGCGTCTATGATGCTATGAATCTTTAATAGAAATATGTCCTATACTTGCAGCAGGATTGATAATTTTGCTGCAAGTTATTTTTTAATAATGTACCCCTCCCCTCAGTATTTTTTATAATTTCCAATTATTTCTTCAACTTTTTCAATTGAAATTTTAAGCGATTTAGCTATAATTGGAATTGGGACTTCATGTTCGTACATTCCTACAACAGCCTCTATTTCTTTTTTTTCTTCACCTTCCAGTACTCCTTTCTGTAACGCTTTTTGTTCAGCCATAGCAATTCTACCCCTATCATCTTGTTCCCTCATGGCGGCATAATTATATGCGTCTAACTCTGCTTGCGACCATGTATTTTGATTGGCATCTGCATAAGCTTCTTTTAAGCCTTCATCATCTACATTATCTGGAATTACGTTGAGATTTTCAGCTTCTTTTATAAAATATATCCATTTGTCAGTGATATTATCTAAGTTTTCCGCCCGTTTTTTGAACTTCGGTAACTCAATAAAATAAAAATCCATGTCTCTAATAACACGTACTTTTGTCTCTACATTGCAGATTGCATGATGTGAAAAATATGCTTCCCCCTCAGTAAAAGAGAAATCAAAAATACCAATAAAAATAACTGGATTGAGTTCTGTATATTTGTCGCCGCTTACAATTTGTTGACTATATTCTTTGCTTGTATAATACAATAAACGTTTGTCCATCCCAATAATATCAGCCACTTGCATTTCAATGATAAAAGTGTTTCCTTTAAAATCTGTTGCCTTGACATCAATAATAGATGTTTTCATAGTAGGCAATATAGGCATCTGAAAAGGGTTAGCTATTGTTATAAATGCAATGCGTTTATCGCTTTCCAAATGTAAAATTGCATTTAGAAAGGAAATTAATATTTCCTTTTTCTTATCATTACCAAATATCTTTCGAAAGGCAATGTCATTTTTTATATCTACAAATTTCATGAAACAAATTTTTGTAAAAATAAACAAAAAGCCTCATAATTGGAAATTATGAGGCTTTTGTTTATTTAAGTATAAACAAGAGCTTTAAAAAAGGTGTGGAATGTGGAAGTTATTTTTTCAACTCCTCCTCAATCCTTTTAATGAGCTTTTCAGAATAAATTTTTTATCTACTTCACTCCACTCTTCTCCTTGATTAACGATAAGCGTATAATGCTGTAATATGAGCATTTTCAAAGAGTCATTGGTAATTAAACCAGTATGCCCTGTTTGCTTAATTTCCTCATAAGCCGCCTGATTGGTTCTTATGGGCATGTAACTTGATGCATTGTCAATATGAAAATTAAGGCTGTCTAAAATATCCGCATCATTCTTGAAAGTGGCTAATTTACGGCTGCTGTTGACAAAAGTATGACCAGCTTTAATCAACTGAGAAAGCAAAAATGTATCTTGTTTTAAATTATTTTTTAAATCAATGAGGTGCTTGCGCTCCATTTCTCTGTCTTTTCTATTGTCTCTCCATTCGTCAAACCAAAAAGAGATAGAGATGCCCAAGAAGATAACCATTATTTCAAAAACATACTTCAACAATACGTCTTTAAATTTTTTGCTTGTAAGTTGTTCTGACATTTTGATTGTTTTTTTGTTACAGTTTGCAAATTACGCAAATTCGATAAATGTTAAAAAAAAGATACATCTAAATATTAATAACAAATCAACGTTTAACCATTTTCTAACATTCTAAATCTTAAACAAATGAAAAACTTTTTCCTCCTTTTCATCGTCTTAACTGTCATTTCATGTTCCAAAAACCAAGACACCAATCCGTCGGCAGTATTATCAGATTACAGTCCAATGAAAATTGGTAACTATTGGGTTTATCAAATTTTTAAGCAAGATAATGCAGGTGTTTTTCAACCGACCAATCAATTTGATAGCACATATATTGTGTCTGACACGGTTGTGAGTGGTAATCAATATTTTAAATTCATCAGCACCTATGGTTCTTCTGTTGATAATATCGAAAAAAATGAAGTAACATTTTTGAGGGATTCATCTGAGTGTTTACTGAGTGGTTTTAATAGTCGGAAGATATTTTCTGCAACTGATTTTACCAATGAATTGAGCAAATTGACGGTCACTATTTCTAATTCACCACGCGATACCATCTATACAGTGGTTATAAAAATGGAAAATAATACATCAGCTATTACGCCTTTAGGTGCATTTAATACGCTTACAGCCAATCAAACTCAAGATTTATATCCCAGTTTTCGGGGTAATGCAGGAAGGTTTAGACATTATAATACAAAATTCTACGGTAAAAATATTGGAGTTATAAAAGAAGAACTCTGCAATTATGCCTTTCAGCCCATTCCAACAGAAGAAAAAAGGTTGATTCGCTATCTTGTTAATTGAAAAATATTAGAATTTTTCAAATCAAATAATCAATTTTAATAATTTCAGCTTCACTAAAACATTCATATCATTTTTATGATTTGATCAATTGCTAAACCAGACATAATTAGGGCTAAAATATATAAACTTACTCCCAGCATATAAGAAAGAAATGCCTTGATGTAACTTAATATTTTTGCCCCATCAAAGAATTGCCCAATTGCCCAAGTCGGATAACAAAACCCCATTGTTAAAGATATAGTTTTATATATTTGATCGTTTAATAGCCCTACAAATAAAACAAGAAATGCTGATAATAACATGGCTTGCCCCATGACAAAACATAAAAGTGTCATAATTTCAAAGAAATTATAATTATATTTTCTGAAAAGCAATTTGACAGAAAAGGCTACAAAAATGCCCATAATAATGTTAGAATATCCAACATTTGTCTGCATCCAATGAAGAAAAATGCCTACATACGATGACTTTCCGAAGTCTAATTTTACTTTACTATTATTAATGTCATCAGCATGAAATAAGTGGGATAATAATACATAAAGCAATGAAGTCACTATTAGGAAGGCAATGGGCTTCACATGCTTATTCCTGTTTTTAGTTATAAATTCCCTGATGCTGTGTCCTGGTTTGGTCATTAGCTCTTTCACTGTATAGAAAAAGCCTTTCTCAAAGTGTAATAAATGAAGGATTTCATGTGAAATATAATGTTTGTCTATCCTTTTCAACTTGGCAGTTTGCCCACAGTTGGAACAAAAGTTTTCAATTACTGGATTGTTGCAATTTTTACAATTCGTCATACTATCGTTAGAGAATTTTATTTTATACTGTAATAATTAAAAAGGTAAAACTAAGATTTTTTTTCAAGGCAGTTCATTTTTGCAAATCTATTTCTACCCCTCAGTCATTACTTGTCATTGTCAAATCCTTGTACATAATATAAGTATCCACAAGTCCCAATTCTTTATGTCTAAATCCTTTTGGAGTAGTTCCAATGATGCCGAATCCAAACTTTTGCCAAAGTTTAACAGCATTAATATTTGTACTCACGACAATATTGAATTGAATACCTAAAAACCCTTTGTCTCTTGCAAATTGAATAGAATGTTCACATAAAAGTTGACCAACTCCTTTGCCTTGATATTTGAGGTTAACCATATAACTACAATTAGCAATGTGGTCACCCAAATCAAACTGATTGGGTTTGATAATGTAAGTGCCTAAAATTTCATCATGGTCGTCAACCGCCACAAATGTGTCCATATAATCAGCAAACCAATTTTTGTGTAAGGTTTCTTTCTTTGTATCAGGGTCAAAAACATAGGTGTCGCCAGTTTTAATGACACTTGAAAATATATCCCATATTTTGTCATAATCTTTTTCTTCGTCTGCTTTTCTAATTGTCATTTGCGGAAGTTTTATGGCATTTTTCTTTTTATTGATAAGTTCAAAATCAAGTAACCGTAAAGTTGATAGTGGATACTCTGTTACCTTTGCAATAAACTTCGAGTGTATAGATGCCTTTATCCCACAGACCAAATTCCTCAGCACCCCAAAGGTCGGTATATTGAGCCTGATCCCAACCAGTTTCTAACTTAAATTCTGCATTTTGTTTTGGCATAATGGGCTGTCCATCTGCCAAAATAAACCATTCGAGCGATATATCAAATGGCGCAGGTGTAATTGGAAATGTCAAACCTAAAGCCCATGCGATGCACCGTGTTTTGTCTTTAGGAAAAGTAATTGTGTGAGTAAACTCTTCAGGAATATTATCAATAGCCGTTTCGAAGAGCTGAACGGGCAGGAAAACGATTTGTTTAGTCAAAAAATCTTCTTTCAATCTCCCAATAAAATCGAATAAAGATGCCAAAATTTGATTCTCTTCAAGGCGAATATCATCTTTATCCATTGTGCCATTCAAGATTCCTTTTTGCAATCGTTTGTGTCGCGAAGACAGCATCACCACTTCCATTTCATTGTCAGTGCCGTAGGTTTCAATCACCAATTGATCGAGGGCTTTATCGATGTCACCTTCTGTCGCCAGATGTTTTACATTTTCGTAATCTACTTTCATTTAGTTTTTCTTTAATTTTTATTTAAATTATGCTTCAACAAAGCTATAAATGTACCTCGCAAATCTAATAAAATTTTGTAAAATATAGAGATTTTTTAATCGCCTGATACCCTCTCAATAGTACGTTTTATAAGTTTTTAGAATTTAAATTTTATGTAAAATATTGACTTTCAATGCGTTACAACTTTACGAGGGTTTAAAACCCTCGTAAAGTTTTTCTAAGAACTTATAAAACGTACTACTCAGTATATTTCTCCTGAAGGGATGCCATAGACAAGATTTTGGATGTCAGGCTTCCCTAAATCCCAAATCCAAAACCCAATAAACTCCCCTTAATTGGGGATATACAAATCATTTTAAAACCATATAATTTTGTATAGCATTCGACTGTAGCATAAATAAGTTAGCATTAAAAACTAAAATAATTGAATTTTTGAGCAAACTACTGTACAGTAAAAAAAATTAAATTGTAAGGCATTGATAATCAATAATATAGTTACAAACAATATTGGCTAAATAGTCAATAAAAGATTTAA
>JAYTUY010000170.1:0-5152 GCA_043744275.1 Saprospiraceae bacterium | reverse complement strand
AGCAGGTGGTTTTGTACAAATGTACCCACTTGCTTTTTGTCTTTTATCTCATAATGTCAATCAACTTTTTTTCTTTTTAAATGTGTACGGTAGTGAATAGAAATAAAATCAAAATCACAACTGGTAGAATCGCATTTGCTTCAAACAAAGAATTATTGCGCCTGTTCCCAAACGAAATTGGGCATCGTGGTGAATTTTGGAGCGGCTAAATTGGAATATAAAAGAGTATTAATCTAAATTAGCAAACATTCGTCAATTCGCAAAATTCGTGGCTTAAAACACCTAAATTGGCAAAATTCGTAACATGAAAATAAAAGTCTGCGGTATGCGCCATCCATCAAATATTGAAGCAGTGAGTGCCCTCCCCATCCACTTCATGGGCTTCATTTTTTATGAAAAATCACCGCGATTCGTAACGCAGGAGCATGATATATCAGCGTGTCCTGACGATTTGACTAAAGTAGGCGTGTTTGTCAATGCCGATATTGACTATATTTTGCATAAAATTGACCATAACGATTTGGATGCTGTGCAATTGCATGGCAGCGAGACCCCTCAGTATATCGCCGATTTTTCAAGACAATTATGGTTGAAATTAAAATTAATGGTGAATATTGATGTCGAAATCATCAAGGCTTTTTCAGTAGATAATGATTTTGATTTTGAAACAACTAAGTCATATTCAGAGCTGGTTAAATACTTTTTATTCGATACCAAATCGCCTCAACACGGGGGCGCAGGCATCAAATTCGATTGGTCAATTTTAGAAAAATATGATGGTGAAGTGCCGTTTTTATTAGCAGGAGGCATATCAGAAAATGATGTAGAGGTTATTAAATTGTTGACAATCAATCAGTTATACGGTTTGGATTTAAATTCAAAATTTGAGATAGAGCCAGCCTTTAAAGATGTTGAAAAATTAAAAACCTTCTTGGAAAAATTAGCCGAATGAACATCATTGAAATAGAAAACCTGACCGCTCAACGCCGTGATAAAATTGTATTTGAGCATATCAATTGGACACTTCGACCCGATGAAAATTGGGCAATAGTTGGCAAAACAGGGGCAGGCAAAACGAGTTTTATTGACCTTTTGATGGGTAAAATGACGGTTCGCGCAGGAACAATAATCTATCCTTTTTTGTATTCAAAAGCCATTCAGGAGAAAGGATATTTCAGATTAGCGAATTATGTGGCAGTCGTGCGTTTTAATATTTCACTGATTAATTATGCCAATTTTTATTACCAACAAAGGTATTATTCATCTGAAAATGAAGGCGTTCAAACGGTCAGAGATTTTTTGAATACAAGTGATAATCAGATACTTAACTTATTGAAAATCAATGACTTATTAGATTTAGAACTCAATAAATTATCGAACGGGCAAACCCGTAAAATGTATTTAGCCAAAGCTCTTTTACGAAAACCTGAGTTGCTGATTTTGGATAACCCTTTTTTAGGATTAGACGTTGAAGCGCGCCTTATTTTACAAGACCTTATTAATAGGCTCATTACTGAGGGGTATCATATTATGGTGATTTGCAATTATGAACATGAAGTGCCTGCGAGTATTTATAAAAAGCTGTTGATTGATAATTTTAAAATCAGTGAAATTGATGAATATGCCCTTGCAAGCCCACATAATGAAGAGATAATTGTCACTACGAGCGGAGCGCGGCAGGAGGAGGTACATTTTGATGAAAAGCATTTTCCAAAACCACCGACTGCCAGCTTTGAATATGCCATAAATTTGAAAAATGTAACGGTTCGGTATGATGAAAAAATCATTTTGAATAATATTAATTGGTCAGTAAAAAGCGGTGAAAAATGGGCATTATTGGGAGGCAATGGTTCGGGCAAATCCACCTTATTGAGCTTGATTTTTGGCGACAATCCGCAGGCGTATTGCAATGAAGTCTATGTTTTTGATAGAAAAAGAGGGGATGGCATGAGCATTTGGGATATAAAAAAGCGGATTGGTTTCGTATCGCCTGAGTTGCATTTGTATTTCTCGAAGCATATCGCCAATTTTACGCTCGTTACTGAGGGGGTCGCTGAGAGGAGGGGTTTTGCTAACGAGTTGTTCGGTTTTTATGAAATCAATGCCCTCAAATCTCAAGATTTTCAACAGACTTCTATGGGCGAACAAAGGCTGATTTTACTCCTAAAAGCCCTTATTCAAAACCCTGAATTGTTGATTTTAGATGAGCCATTTCAAGGCATGGATGTAGCGGTGATAGAAAAATCTAAACGCCTCATTAATGATTTTTGTAAGGATAGAACTTTAATTATTGTTACGCATTATGTAGAGGAGATTCCGACGTGTGTGAATAATTTTTTTAATTTAATTTGACTTGTAAATCAATTAATTACCTATAAAATGACAGAGACATTAGAGGTTCAAGAAGACAAGATAACAGGCAAATATCAGCCCGATGCAGCCGGTTTTTATGGCGATTTTGGGGGTGCATTCATTCCCGAAATGCTCTATCACAATGTGGAGACTTTGCGTAAAAACTACTTGAAAATCATCAATTCTAAGGATTTTCAGAAGCAATTTAAGTCGCTTTTGGCGGATTATGTCGGCAGACCAACGCCTTTATATTTGGCGGAAAGGTTGTCGAAAAAATATGGCTGTACCATTTATTTGAAGCGCGAAGACTTATGCCACACGGGCGCGCACAAAGTCAATAATACCGTCGGTCAAATCCTCGTGGCACAGCGGTTGGGCAAAACGCGGATTATTGCCGAAACAGGCGCAGGGCAACACGGTGTGGCGACGGCGACGGTTTGCGCTTTGATGGGTATTGAGTGTGTAGTGTTTATGGGTTCGGTGGACATTGAGCGGCAAGCACCCAATGTGGCGCGTATGAAAATGCTTGGCGCGACGGTCGTTCCAGCGACTTCGGGCAGCCAAACTTTGAAAGACGCGACGAATGAAGCCATCCGCGAATGGATAAATCGTCCTGAAGATACGCATTATATTATTGGTTCTGTTGTCGGTCCGCACCCTTATCCTGATATGGTGGCGCGGTTTCAATCGGTCATTTCTGCTGAAATTAAGAAGCAATTGAAGTCAAAAACGGGCAATCCGAATCCTGATTATGTCGTCGCTTGCGTAGGCGGTGGCTCGAATGCGGCGGGTGCATTTTATCATTTCCTCGATACCCCCTCAGTAAAATTGGTTGCTGTGGAGGCGGCGGGTGAAGGGATTCACTCGGGCAAGTCGGCTGCTACTTCTGTTTTAGGTACGATGGGCGTTATTCACGGTTCAAAAACGCTGTTGATGCAAACGGCTGATGGTCAAATTGTTGAACCACATTCTATTTCGGCAGGTTTGGATTATCCTGGCATTGGACCGCTTCACGCGCATTTGATTCAATCGGGTAGGGCATTGGCGGTGAGCATCACGGACGATGAATCCCTCGCATCCGCTCTTGAACTCTCTCGTATTGAGGGGATTATCCCTGCGCTTGAATCGGCTCATGCTTTTGCAGCGTTGGATTATTTGACGTTTAAAAAAGATGATGTGGTGGTCGTGAATTTATCGGGTAGAGGTGATAAGGATTTGGCAACTTATATGAAGGCGTTTGGGTTTTGATAGTTATTAGAGATGTGTTATTCCCAACTCCTAATTCAAGCTCATAACTCATAACTAAATATGTTTTTTATACTTTCCAAAATTCTGTTTTTCATTATTCAACCTATTGTTTGGTTTGTCAGCCTGTTAGGTTTTGCTTATTTTACAAAAAATGAGCGAAAAAGGCAACTTATACTGAGGGGTGTGTTTTGGGGCGTTATTTTATTAACCAATCCTTTTCTATCCAACCGCATTTTTCACGCATGGGAATATCCTGCCATGCCGATGCAAAGTATGAGAGATACTTTTGATGTGGGGATTGTGCTGGGTGGATTCAGCGCATTTGATGTATATCCTGCTACCGACCGCTTGAATTTTAACCCCTCAGTCAATCGGCTCACAGATGCTATTATTTTGTATAAAAAAGGCTTAGTCAAAAAACTGCTGATTACGGGTGGCGATGGCAGATTAGTGGGTAAATCAGTGAATGAAGCGGACGCTACTTTGACTTATCTAATGGATATGGGCATTGCCCAACAGGATATTTTGATTGAAAATAATGCTAAAAATACAAGAGAAAATGCTCTTTTTTCAAAGGTTTTATTAGAAAAAGGAGGTTTCGCAAATGCCAAATGCTTATTGATTACTTCTTCATTTCACATGAGACGCTCTATTGGTTGCTTCAAAAAAGTAGGTATCAATTTTCAACCATTCCCAGCCCATTTTATAGCTGAACGATTGGAATGGAACGCCTCAAGCACATTTATGCCCGATAATAAAGCCTTTTGGAATTGGGAAATATTTATTAAAGAATGGGTAGGATATGGGGTGTATTGGCTGCAAGGGTATATTTGAGGGATTCAAAACATAAAAAAAGCGTCTCAAATTTTGCATATTACAAAATTTGAGACGCGTATCAATAAATGAACAATTTTAGTCAATTCAATGAAGAGCATTAAACTACTTATTATCCATTATTTATGAATGAGAAACAACATGTTTCAATTCTTTGATACGGGCTTTCTTACCAACCAATTCACGCAAGTAGTATAATTTAGCGCGACGTACTTTACCGCGTTTCAATACTTCGATGCCGTCGATACTTGGTGATGAAAAAGGGAAAATACGCTCTACACCTACGCCGTTAGAAATCTTACGGACAGTAAAAGTTTTATTAGCACCATGACCCTTGATTTGAATCACGTCGCCGCGATATGCTTGGATACGTACTTTATCACCCTCGATAATTTTGTAGTTCACAACTACATTATCACCTGATTTAAATGCTGGAAAATTTGTTTTCCTTGCTAATTGATCTTGAACAAAACTGATGGCGTCCATTGTTATTTTTCTTTTAATTTATCTCTAAAATTGTCTAAAAACTACTTTCTTTCAAAAGGCTCGCAAAGATAGTGCTATCTTTTTAATCAACAAAACGTTTTTAATTTTATTTATTAATTTTATTAAAATTGCTTTGAAATTACCCATTACCCATTACCCATTACCCATTACCCATTACCCATTACCCATTACCCATTACCCATTACCCATTACCCATTACCCATTACCCATT
>JAYTUY010000169.1:0-5161 GCA_043744275.1 Saprospiraceae bacterium | reverse complement strand
GTTCTAAATTTTACAGTTATTTCAATGAACTAAGTTAAGGCGGTTTCAACTTTATGTCCGTATAGTAGTACATAACTTTATGTCGCACCACAAATTTTGAAACTTTTACAACAGATATGCGGACGTATGCCCCATTGAAAAAAAGCTATTTTTACCCTGATATTGTGGTTGTAAAAGGTCAAGACGAATATTTAGATACTGAATTTGATACCCTCACCAATCCAACAGTGGTGCTTGAAGTGGCTTCAAAATCAACAAAAAGCTTTGATAAATCGAAGAAATTTGATTTTTATCGGAGCATTCCATCTTTAGAAGAATATGTTTTAGTGGCTCAAACAGAATATTATATCACTCATTTCTATAAAAATGCTCAAAATGATTGGGTCATCGGTGAAATATTGCAAAACCCTTCTGATGTCTTAAAAATTAAGTCATTGCCTATAGAATTGCGCCTTTCAGATATTTATAGAGGTGTGGATTTTAAAGCGAAAAGGTAAATCTGAATATTCAGACCAATACTGAGGGGGTGCGTCGTCAAGATGCACCCCCTCAGTATTTGTCTGATTTATTGACAGTTTTTACTGCATTTGGGGAGGACATGGTATTCAAATTCAGACTCAGTTTTAGTTAAATGACTCGTAATTGGATTTCGAATGATTGCTTGTACTTTCAATGTTTTGAGACCAATTTTAGTTTCTCTTTTTGAAAAATATGCCATTCCGTCTTTCATAGGTAACTCTTTATTGTCAACTAAAAATGTGATTGTACTATCGATACTACTTGAAACATATTTGCTCAAATAAATTTGAGCTTCAAGCATTTCACCTTCAATTATAGATGCCTGCTTAGGAGCTATCGCGACACGCAGCACTTCTATTGCACAAGAGTGGAAAGTCACTTTATCCTGTATATAAATCAAATATAGTATTTCATCTAATAGGAATTTATTTTTCAATAATAGCAAATTCGTATGTTCATTTTCCTTGAAATGACTCCAAAATGAGCCATTTTGTATTGTTTTAAAAAGACTAAACCGTTTTGTCAAATTTAAACTGTCTTCTTTATCTTGAATATTTATCAATGATTTTGAATAAAAATTTAAAGAGTCTTTTATAATATTCAAATCCAAATTGACATGATTCTGCACATTTATTGACATTTTATCAATAAAACTTGAGGTTAATTTAGAGGTTTCTCTTAATTGTTTTGCTCCATCAAAATAAGGTTTATAACGTCGTGGATTTGTTTCAGTTTCTTTTTGAATTTCTCCAAAAAGGTATTCAGAATGGCTATCAAAAAACGCATTATTGCTCTCTAAAACTTCCTTCACCTGCTCAAAAGCCAGCTTCGTAGCCGCCGATTTCGACCACAACTGAAAACATAAAATACCAATAATAGACAAATAAATACCGTGCAACCAAAGGTTTTTCATTGGGATAATAGTTTATTGTTTTATTAAAAATAAAGATGACTTCTGTTAAACGTTGGGTTGAGAAAATGTATATTTTGAATTTTTATTTTAACAAAATATACCCCCTCAGTATTGGAGATAAAAAAGACCGCTTGAAAGGCTCAAGCGGTCCGAAGTTGTTTTATGTTTTTAAATAATCTAATGTGTAATAGTAACAGATTTTGTCACCTCCCGCTTATTTTTTGATTTAATCCGAATCATATAATTACCTGATAATTGGTTCGCTACATTCATTTCTACTTCAGTATTTTCAACCTTATCAATTTTTTGACTCAATATTTGTTGACCTAAATAATTGTATAAATAGATGTCAACTGCCTGGTCTTTATAGTTTGATAAGTCAATAGTGAAGGCATCGCTCGCAGGATTCGGGTATATGCGAGCGTCCGACAAGCCCTTGAACTGAACTGTTTTGGCTTCAGAATATGTAGAAGTGCCATCTTGGAAAGTTGCTTTTATCCGATAAGTGTTGTCCCCCTCAGTAGGGGCATTGTCGTAAGCAACATATTGCGTTTGGGTTTTGTCATTGGATTGACTGTTCACAATTTCCAATTTTTCAAATTGACCAGTGGCATTATTGATTTTTTCAACAGTGAAAAAGTCGTTTTTATAGCCTGTATTGTTGACCCACTCTATAAATGTGCGTTTAGGCTCAGCATTGGCTTCCATCGCAAGGGTCTGATTGCCATCTAAGAATAGAGAGAATGTTTTATTCACAGTGACTGAAAAACTGCAATAAGATTTATTGCCTCGTGCATCTGTAGCCGTGTAAGTAATATTATTGGTGCCTGAGAAAAAACATGAGCCATTCCAAAGCCCCGAAGTTTGGACAACACTCACTGCACTACAATTGTCTTTAGCAGTTGGTACAGCCCAACTGACGGGTTTACAGAGAGTCAACAAGCCAGCCGAAGCGGTTATATTGGTTGGACATGATGTGAAAGTAGGCGGTGTTGTCTCTGTTGCACATGGTTCATCACAATATACTTCTGCTATCACAGATTGCAAAGTGCTTTCAGGTATGTCATTCCATTGACCTGTTGAGGTTATTTGAACTCTATTTTCAGAACCGCCTACATTATTAGGCTCGCCTGCTCTCCAATTAAAATATGGAGCCAAAGCACCTTTTACCACTAAATCATTGGCATCAAAAGTGTTGCTGTAATTCCAAAGTAAGCCACTGCGGTTTAAATCTAACCATGTTGAGCCGCCTGCGAGGTATGTTTTAAGGGCATTATTATCTGTTATATTGCTCATTTGAGGCAAATGACCACCTAATCTGGCTGTAAGGCGTTTCGCATCTTCAAAGTTGGCGTTGCCACCATTCCATTTGTAATAAGTTTTAGAGCCTTGTTTTCCGATGAAAGTCCAGCCGTCATACTGAGGGGTCACTGTGCATGAATAATGTGCAATATCGTCGCCGCTGCTGCTACATGATTTGCGGAAAAAGACATTGTCTTGAAAATTGCCTGCCGTAGAGTTTCGAGATATAATATCACTCAATTTGGTAGATTGAATTCTTGAACGGTCAGCAGCCAACTCAGGGTCATTCATATAAAAATAGAAATCACCATCTCTTAGTTTTTCAAATTGTGCGCGCATCATAGCGTCCAATGTCTTACCCACTGATTTACCTGAAAGATGTGGCTCTGCAAAAAGCCCTACCCATAAATCTATGTTATTGACATTGCCATAAAGAGATTGCATATTTGAAGCAATAGATCCATCGGAAGTAATATCATAAAATGAGGTAGCACCTGAACCTGTATAAAATTTTCTAACAGTATTATAGTTCGGTAAACCATGATCTCTACCGCGTTGCAGATTGATGGCTACCAAATCTAATCCCGAAGTGGGCGCATACAAAAAATTTCTCAAACCATTGTTCACTTTCAAATCTGTTTCATATTGGCGATGAACAGATAAACCTTTTAAGAGTACACCAATATCATATTTTTGAACGATACTGATGTTGAAAAACACTTCTTTCAAAGGCAATTCAGAAGGACCCACTCCATGACAATCATTGTCTCTAAAAATTACATCGTTTTCAACCATCGTATGCCAACGGTAAGCTGCTGCTGCAAAAGTGTTCATCACATCAGGTCTAACACTTGAATTATACCCTGAATAGGCTTTCAACTGAATACCCATTGAGTAAAGCCATTGACCGTAAGTGATATTTTGAATCAAAGCACCGACTTCTTTTCGGGCAATTTGATAAATGGTTTCATCATCAAAATAACCTTGACTGATTAATCTATCACATATTTTATTGTGTTCTCTGACGAATAGCGTATGTAAAGATGTTAAACCTGGATGTTCAGCAGCACGATGGTCACCAGCTACGAAGGTTTTCTTAGTGCCACCATTATCATCATCCATTTTAGGGGCATTAGGGTCTATAAAACCACTTTCTTCTTTTGTATAAGTGTTGAAAGGCAATAAATTACCTTTAGAAACCCATAATTTACCACCTGTAAAAACTCTCAACCAATTGGCGGTTTCCACATTACTACCATACACTTGAGAACCATCTATGAAAGAATTGTTTTCATTTTTTTGCTCACGGGGCGTCGTGACACCTGTACCTGGGAATACCGCAGAACGAGTAAAAGAAATAGGACTTGAAAATTTGGATTCATCAGATGGCAATGAGATAGGTGCTTTTTCAGTACCCGTTTGGGTGCTGGTCATATCATGGTCTATAAATTGACCCCATATATAAAATAAACCAGCCATACCTCTATCATTGTGATCATCTTCTGGCTCATTAGATAGTTTATTGGAAATGGCTCTTGTATTAGCTCTACTGGCACCAGCCAAAGCGTTTTTGCCATCAGAATATTCAACTGGTAGCTCTCTAAACAGCGGACTATTAGCAGCACCCCAATTCGGGTTACTCAAATTATTGAATGTGCCATCAATTGTTCTGTATTTTTGGCGTGTTTGGGCATTACCTGCCTGCCATAAAAAGAATAATAAAAAAGGGATTAAACAAAATCGACCAATTTTTAATGTGTCATTTTTTTTCATGTCAAAATTTTTTATAGTTAAAGAATTAAAATAAATACAGATAACCAGATATACTGTTGAGCATATCGGATGGAAAAATCGAATCGTTTTGAGCATGAAAAAAAATAAAGATCAGTCGTAGAAAAAAATAAGACCCCCTCAGTATTGGAGGTGAAAATCGTCTATTTTTAACAGGGGAGCTTTGTTAAAATTTTTAATTTTAGTGTCGATATAAATGTAAGTAAGTGGTAATTTTTTACAACTACCACTTACTTTTTAATAGTAAATCAAGGAATTAATATCCTTTTTTACTTTTTTTCTCACTGTAATGGTTGTCTTTAGCAGGTGCATGATATTCAGGTGCAGGTGCGTGATACTCAGGAGCCTTGTATGCAGGCTTGTAAAACAAATAGCTCAACAAGAAGAAAAAGCCTCCTTTTACTTCTTGAGGATTTTGAAGGGGTGTTAAATCCGTCAATTCTGATAATTTTTTTGTAGCTTTCATTTTTAAAAAATTAAATTGTTATTAAATAAGTTTTCACAGAATCTATATATGTTAATGCTACAAAGTTATTGTTAACTTGACATTGTTAAATTAGGAAAAAAGCTACTATGGTTTAAAAATTGTTGAATAAAGAATGAAACAGGACAAAACTATTGGGGTCTAAGTGTAAA
>JAYTUY010000168.1:0-5169 GCA_043744275.1 Saprospiraceae bacterium | reverse complement strand
GAAATGAATCTGCCTACCCCCCGCGCTGTACGAGCAGCACAGTGACGCTACCGAAGTAGCCCCTTCGCGGTGTACGTGGCATTTCAACCCACAAGGTTTATCCGTGTCCCCGATTGCTCGGGAACGCTGTGCGCTCTTACCGCACATTTTCACCCTTACCCCATTGGATTTCGGATATGGGATTTCGGCACTTCCCGAAACCCGAAATACCACATCCGAAATCCAATGGGGCGGTAATTTTCTGTGACACTCTCTATGTCCATCGACTTCTCGACGGACTCCACCCGTTAGGTGGTGTGGTTGCTCTGCGTTGTCCGGACTTTCCTCATCGCCCTTGCCAATTGCTTGGAAGAGCGCCGCGATAGACCGATGAACAGGCTGCAAATGTACAATATTATTATCTGAAATTTATGATAAGTGTGTCCCCAGGGCGGATATGCTGATGTTGATAATCACTATAAAGTCCATTATCCTTTCCAATTTGGTAAGCAGCTTTCATGTCATTGAAGAAAAGAGTGGCAATTTTAGCCAAATCATCGCCTTCTCGAATGACATATTGAGTTTGTCTGATTTTAGTTTTTTCAGTTAATGACATTTCTAACTGCAGTTGGGTGATAGAATCTCTTTGAGCAACAATTTGGCGCTCATATACTGAGGGGTCTATTTTTTTACTACATAAAAAAGTAGTTAATGGCAATATCAACAGAATATACAAAAAGCGATAAGGATTTTTGCTGGCTTTCAGCAATTCTTCTTTATGCTTTTGGCGCAATATTGCCATCTCGCCTACCAAGGCAACGCGTTGGCGGAGGACTTCATTGTATCGTTCTTCTATAGGCTCTTGGAGCATAATTAAAATATCGGATTATGTAATTATTTTAAAAAGATGAAAGTTATAAAAAAAGTTTTTAAGCCCGTGATTTTTCCTCATATTTGTAAAATTTTTAATAGTAGCTCTACAAAATTTCGGTTTTATCATCTCAATTTTTTTTCATTTATCGACTATCATTAGCCAATTCTATCATACGCTTTGAAGAATAAAAAGCTTTAATAAATGGTTAATTTTTGTCAAAAATAGTACATAAATAAAAATATATATTAATTTTAACTTTATTTTTTCCCTCGAATGTGTTAGCTACAATTTTAAAAGTTAAAACGAACATATCTAAACGGTCTTTTATTCAAATAAAAGCTCAAAAAACAAAATAATGTAATGGTGGTACTTAATCGACGTCAACTATTGATATTGTGGGTAGGATTAGGGTTGTTCGTGTCAGCCTTCATCTGGGACGCGCTTTTTTCAGGTGAAAACAATTTGAAGCGTTATAAAAATACCATTGAAAATTATTTACATACCACAGAAAAAAGGGCAAATACCTTATTGAATAATAAAAATTTTATAGATCGCCGACTAAAGGAGCAGATGGCGGGCGGTGTGTTCAAAGAGGATTTACAAAAATTGGATTCATTTCAGAAAGAACCATTTAATTTTTGTATTTTCAAGGATGATTCATTGGTTTTTTGGTCTCAAAACGATGTATTGCCTGCTTGGAAGGACTTTTCAGATACATTAAAGAATAAAATTTGCATCAAATTGGTGACAATGAAGTCGTCTCAATATGAACTTCGTTATCGCAATACAATCAATGAAGATGGCATTAAAGTAACTACTGCAGCTTTAATTCCTTTAAAAAAAATGTATCCAACCTTTGAAGGTGAATTTTTAGAAAATCATTTTCTTGCTTCCAACTTTATTCCTATTGATATAAATTTAGTTGAAAATAAACAAAAATATAACCTCACCACTCTTGACGGTCAAGTTCTGTGTTACCTCAATAATGAAGATGTCGGCTCTGATTTATTGCACGATTTGGGCATGTCTATACTTCTCGTATTTGGTTTTTATTTTATAGGGATTTTTGGTGATCGAATTGCCAAGCAAATGTTGAAGCAATATCCCTCGCCAGTGTTAGGCACATTTTTCTTTTTCTGCATCATGGCGATGATGCGGTTGTGCATTTTATGGATTCAAAAAAGTGATATTTTACCGTTTTTGGAATTACAATTCAGCGATTTTAAAAATGCTGTTTTTGTAAAATCCTTATCAGAGTTGCTCATAGATACGGTCTTTTTATTCTGGTTTTCTATCTTTTTCAGCAGTGAATTTCGATTGCCCAGCTTCACAGGTCAACCGCTTTGGAAAAGATGGACTTTGGCAGCAGCCTTTTATTGCGCCATTGTCTTGCAGATAATCTTATGCATAGGCGTTTTCAACGATTTAGTGACCAATTGGAACAACCTTTTGGCTTTTGATAATTTATCAGATTTCAATTTTAGAAGTATTATTGCCTTATTGGGTGTTGGGGTGATTTTGCTATCCGTTTTCTTAGTCAGCCATCGGCTTATCGGCGCAGTCAATCAGTTGAATCTCAATCATTGGGAGCATTTTGTAGCGATAGATGTGGCAGTAGGCTTGGGTATTTTGATGTTTGAAAATTATGATTTAAATCTGCCGATTTGGGTTTATGTACTTTTTATATTTTTTTACGTCATTATTTTTCATCAATTTTTCAGGCATAAATCGCCCGGTTTGATGTGGTTGATGCAATGGATTTTGGCATTTGCAGCCATTCAAGCATTTTTTATTTCAAGATTTAATGTTCAAAAAGATATAAAAGTCATTAAAGATTATGCTGTCAATCTCGCCAGAGAACGCGATACTGTAGCAGAAAGGCGCATAAAAATGTTGACTTCAAGAATTGAAAAAGATAAAAATATTCAAACTATTTCAGTCTTTCCGATTCGTTTGGAAATTGATCCTCAGAGGGTTTCCAGTATCATTGAGAACAATTTTATCAACGACGATTATTTGAGCAATCAATATGATTTCCGTTTTTTTAGTTTTTATCGCAACGGCGAGGCATTGATACAAGGCGATAGTTTTGACCTGCATTCACTACTCAAACTTTATGAAAACGGGCAACATCTCGACAAAGCCAATAACCGCATTCGCTTCTGGACAAATAAAAAAGGTGCTTATGCTTATCTTTCTATTGCCGAAGTGCCCGTTATGCCCAATAATCCGATTTATATCGCTATGGAATTTCGTCGGCAGGATAAATTATCGAGCCGCGTATTCACTGAGCTTTTTGTGGATAGGCATTATAAAAGTATGCCCCGACTCAACGATTATAGCTACGCCATTTATAAAAATGGCATCTGTACAGAGCAAAATCAAACAGGTATTTTTGACAGATACATCAATAAATCAGATATTCCTGAACCCAATAAGTTTATACAAATAGAAAAAAGTAGCCGCGATGAAGTTATTTATCAAAATACTGAGGGGGTCGTGGTTCGGATAAGCAAGTCGAAAGCTGTGTCGTCGCAAGGCTATATTTTATTTATGTACATTGTTTTGATGCTGTGCCTTTTGCTATTTGTCTTGGCAGTGATTAATCATTTCATTAATTTCTTGCCCGATGTTGTTAAGTTTGATTTTACTTTTTCGTTTCAATCCTCCTTACGGAATCGTATTTTATTCCCCAGTATCGGTTTTGTTTTACTGTCCTACATTGCTATTTTCTTTTTCACAGTTCGATATTTCAAAAATTTAGGTGAAAAATATTACAATATTGACTTAGAAACCAAGAGCAATACCATTGTTAATAATGTTATTTCGGACTTGAATGAGCTGCATAAATACGATGTAGATAATGCTTCTAACATCTCTCAATTGCTCGCTCGTTTTTCAGAAACGCATCAAAATGCTATGCATTTCTTCAATACTGAGGGGGCTATGTTTGCTACTTCCGAACAAAATATTTTTGATAAAGGTATTATTTCTAAGCGGATGGATGCGGTGGCTTATATGCACCTCAAGTCAGGGATGGAAAAAATGTTTAAAACTGAAGAAGAAATTGGTAAATTCCATTATCGAACTTCTTACTACACCATCCAAGACAGCCTCAACCATGTTTTAGGCTACCTCGAATTGCCTTATTATTCGCGCGATCGGAAAATACGCACCGATACCTCTGAAATATGGACGTATAATGCCACCATTTTAACGCTTCTTTTCTTAGTCGGTATTTGCACCATATATTTTCTAACGGCGCGAAATATGCAACCCATTCAGCACATCGCTGACCGTTTGCGTAATTTGTCGTTGGGTAATAAAACCAAAAATGAACTCATTACTTGGGATAAAAAGGATGAAATTAGTGCCTTAATTGATGCTTATAACAATAAAGTAATTGAGTTAGAAGATACCTATTCCAAATTGTCCGAAGCAGAGCGAGAAGGTGCTTGGCGCGAAATGGCAAAAGAAGTAGCGCATGAAATTCGGAATCCGCTGACCCCTATGAAGCTCATTGTTCAGCATTTGGAAATGATTCGTCGGCAACGCCCCGATAATCTTGAAGAGTATTTGATTCGCTCCAATAAAGTATTGCTCGATCAGATTGACAACCTCGAAAGGATTGTTTCAGAATTTGCCAATTTTGCTAAAATGCCTCAAAAAGCCACCAATGAATTGTTCATTATCAATCATTTGGTGAGTTCTGTTGCCGATCTTTTCAGTCAAAAAGAAGAAGGTAAAATGATTGAGTTCACCCTCAATGTGCCTGATGAATTATATACCGTCTATGCTGACCGTACTTTATTGACTGGCGCATTCAATAATTTGGTCAAAAATGCCATCCAAGCCATTCCCGATGACCGTGAAGGGCGCGTCGGCGTGAGTCTTTACAAGCGAAATAATACGGCGGTCATTCGGATTAGAGACAATGGTATGGGCATTCCGAAAGAGATTCAAGATAAAATATTCAGCCCTAATTTTACCACCAAACAGTATGGCAGCGGTATTGGTTTGCTGATTACAAAAAATATTATTCAATCCGTCAATGGGCGCATTCATTTCGAAACCATTGAAAATGAAGGCACTGACTTTTATGTCGAACTCGATATTCAAGATATTGAGCAAGCTCCAACGGATGAAAAAAAAAAGGATGAAAATGCTACAAAAAACACCCCCTCAGTATAGTTGAGAATTGAGAGTTATAAGTTGAGAGTTGAAAGTTGTTGTCCGACATTAAGTTTTGACCAATTTTACCGACAAAAAGATTTAGCCAATAAAAGTTCATTGACAGACTGTAAGTAAAATGATTT
>JAYTUY010000167.1:0-19451 GCA_043744275.1 Saprospiraceae bacterium | reverse complement strand
CATTGTTCTAAATTTTACAGTTATTTCAATGAACTAAGTTAAGGCGGTTTCAACTTTATGTCCGTATAGTAGTACATAACTTTATGTCGCACCACAAACCTCATAGGTTTCTAAAAGTAATTACTCCTGAAAATACACCCGTTTCACCCTTTCAGAAATGCCCGTAAAAACCTCATAAGGAATCGTATTCAGTACCTTCGATAACTCTTGAACAGGTATATGGCTGCCAAAAATTTCCACATCATTCCCCTCAGTGGCTTCCAAAATATCGGTCACGTCAATCATTGTCATGTCCATACACACGCTGCCGATGATGGGTGCGAGTTGCCCATGCAAATACACGGAAAATTGCCCGTTGCCTGCCCCCCTCAGTAAACCGTCCGCATAGCCAATCGAAATGGTCGCGATGCGGGAATTGCGTTGCAAAACACCTCGCCGAGAATAGCCAACCGTCTCGTTTTGAGGCACATTTTTGATTTGAGAAATGGAGGCTTTCAGCGTTTGAACCACTTGCAATTGATTCTGAAATGCCCCATTGCTGTCAATGCCATATAAGCCAATCCCCAATCGCACCATCTCAAAATGATAGTTCGGATGCCGTGTAATGCCACTCGAATTGAGCACATGGCGCATCGGTTTATATTTTATTTCATCACTAATTTGATTATACATTTCTATGAATCGAGACACCTGTTCGCCTGTAAAATGGTCGTGCTCAGCGGCTTCGCTGGCAGCTAAATGCGTAAAAATGGAGGCGATTTGAATGCTTTTATTGGTAGTTAAAATTTGTATAAGTTGTTGAATATCAATGCTTTCAAAGCCTAATCGGTGCATACCGGTATCGAGTTTCAAGTGAATTTTAAAACATTTAGTTGCGTTTTTTTTGAGAGGTGACACCCCCTCAGTCATGCTTTCAGCTTGATGAAGCGTTTGCATCATATTTTCCTCATTTTCAATGAAATTAACAAATTGTTTAAAAATATTGAGACTATAAATTTCAGGTTCAAGGTCGAATCGAATCAGGGCATCGAAACTTTCTTCTTCTGGATTCATGACCATTATCGGCATCTTCACGCCTGCATTCCGCAGCGCAATTCCTTCATCTGAATAGGCAACTGCGAGGTAATCCACTTGATGAAATTCGAGTAGCCGCGCCACTTCATCGCTGCCATTGCCATAAGCGGAAGCCTTTACCATTGCCATTATTTTAGGCTTTGGCAATGTAGCTTTTGGATGTAAAAGGCTCTTGAAAAAGAAAAGATTATGAGTGAGTGCATTCAAGTTAATTTCTAAAACTGTTTTGTGCGATTTTTGGGAAAGTCGCTCTGCGATGCGCTCAAATTCAAATTGCCGCGCCCCTTTGAGTAGGATAACTTCATTCTGAAAATCAGCATTATTGATTGATTTTAAAAAATCAGACGTTGATGTAAAACATTGACAATCAATATTTTGTGCAATATATTTTTTAATTTTTAAAACATTTTCTCCAATGCTTATTAATTTTGAAATGCCTTTTTCAAGCAATAAATCAGCTACTTTTTTATACAAAATATCGGCATCTTGTCCACTTTGTAAAATATCGGAAAGGACAACCGTTCGCTTCAATTGACGACTTTGTTGAGCGATAAAATCCAAAGCTATTTGAAGAGAATTAAAATCAGAATTATAGGAATCATTCACGATTAAACAACCATTAATACCTGCTTTCATCTCCAAACGCATGGCAATAGGCTCAAGGCGGCTCAACTTTTCAGTGAATATTTTGAGCCTATTTTCATGGTTAAAAATATCTTTTTTTAAGACCAATAATGTCAAAATACAAGTCGTTGCATTATCAATGGAAGCTGCATCGGTGAAAGGAATTTCAATATCTAAAGTATTATTTTTATAAATTAATTTAAAAAACGTTTTACTCTTAAAATATTGAATATCAATAAGTTGCGCATCCGCTTGAGATGTTTTTGACCAATTTAAAATTTCACCTTTCATCTTAATTTCAGGAAAACGGAGCAGCTCGTCTTGCCGACAAACCAGCGTTTTGACATTTTTAAACAGCTTAAGTTTTTCTTTTATTTTTTCTTCATCCGAAGCGAACCCCTCAGTATGGGCGGTGCCAAGATTGGTAAAAATGCCTATCGTCGGATGAATAATATGCTCTAAATATTCCATTTCGCCAATCATAGAAATGCCTGCTTCAAAAATGGCTAAATCATGCGTTTCATTGATTTGCCAAACTGATAGCGGCACTCCTACTTGAGAATTATAACTTTTAGGGCTTCGGACAATATTAAAATCATCTTTTAAAAGCTGATACAACCATTCTTTGACGATGGTTTTACCATTCGACCCCGTGATGCCAATCACTTGCAGCTTTGGAAATTGCGCCCGATGATAGGCTGCTAAATTTTGGAGACCCCTCAGTACATCAGGCACTTTTATGAAAACAGCATCTTTAAAATGTTGATTACCAATGTTTTGCACATTTGAAATAATAAAATACCGAACACCACTTTTATAAGCATCCGCTATAAAATCATGCCCGTCATGCCGCTCACCGACGATTGCAAAAAAGAGGGAAGTCTGCGGAAAAGAAATCTTACGGCTATCAATCAATAAATGCTCAATCACCGCATCCGAATCATAGGCTGCATCATTGAACCAATATTCACCCTTTAAAATGTCTTTTATTTTTGAAATATAATAGGTCATTGTCTCAATTTTAAGAAAGGTCAAAATTAGATGTTCATTTCAAATGCCAACACATATATTAGCAAATATTCGTCAATTCGTCAAATTTGTGGCTTAAATTCCTTTAGATACGCTTAATTTTCAATAAAAATGCCTTCAATACTGAGGGGGTCAAAAAAAAATAACTACCTTTGCGGCATGGATTTATTTAAAAATTTGGGTCTTAATGAAGACCTACTGAAAGGCATCGAAGCTATGGGATTTACGACCCCAACGCCTGTGCAAGAATCAGTTATTCCCACCGCCCTCTCTTCTACGGGCGATATCGTCGCTCTCGCTCAAACAGGAACAGGTAAAACAGCCGCTTTTGGCTTACCGCTTTTGCAACTTATTGACCCTGCCGTGCGTGGGGTGCAAGCGTTGATTATTTGTCCTACACGCGAGTTGTGCGTACAGGTCGCTGGCGACCTCGTTAATTATTCTAAATTCGGACATCATTACAAGGTGACTGCCGTTTATGGCGGTGCCAGTATTGATACTCAAATTCGTCAAATCAGGTCGGGTACGAACATTATTGTTGCTACGCCCGGTCGTTTGGTAGATTTGATTTCACGTGATGCTGTGGATTTAGCAAACGTACGCCGTTTTGTCCTTGACGAAGCGGATGAAATGCTCAATATGGGCTTCAAAGATGATTTGGATACGATACTCGAAGCCGCTGAAAACAAACAATCTGTTTGGTTATTCTCAGCCACTATGTCGGATGAAGTGCGCGGAATTTCTCGCAACTACATGAACAATCCCGTAGAGTTGAGTGTCGGACGTAAAAATCAGACGAATGATAACATCGAGCATGTCTATTATGTCTGTCGTCCCGATGATAGATATTCAGTTTTGAAGCGGATTGTGGACTCCAACCCAGGTATTTTCGGTTTGATTTTCTGCCGCACGAAAGCCGATACAAAGGAAATAGCCGAGCAAATGACGCGTGACGGATACAATTCTGATGCGCTACATGGCGACCTTTCTCAAAATGATCGCGACCGAGTCATGAACCGTTTCCGCGAAGGTGCGCTGCAATTATTGATTGCAACGGACGTAGCAGCGCGAGGTATCGACGTGAGCGATATTACCCACGTAATCAATTACGGTTTGCCTGATGACATGGAAGTCTATACGCACAGAAGCGGACGGACAGGTCGTGCAGGTAAAAAAGGGATTGCCATTTCGATTATCACTTCAAAATTTGAGGATAGAATTCGTCAAATCGAGCGCATTACGAAGGCGAAATTTCAAAAATTGCCTATTCCAACAGGTACAGAAATTTGTGAAAAACAGTTGTTGAATATTATCAAAAATATTCACGATATTGAAGTACAACATACTGAAATAGAGCCGTTTTTACCTCAAATCTTCGAAGAATTGAAGGATGTATCGAAGGAAGAGCTTATC
The DNA here is from genome assembly GCA_043744275.1 of Saprospiraceae bacterium. Taxonomy (GTDB): domain Bacteria; phylum Bacteroidota; class Bacteroidia; order Chitinophagales; family Saprospiraceae; genus JAAFJT01. Next base: position 15,311 of record JAYTUY010000167.1, on the reverse strand, counting down.
AAACGAATTGCCAGTATGGAGTTCAATCGCTTTTTAGAATACTATAAAAATGCGATAGATTTGAATATTATGCAACGCGGCGTTCGCAGACAAAACGAAGGCGGCAGCACTTATTCAAGTAGCAGCGGTGGCATGATGCGCTTATTCATCAATGTAGGTGAAATGGATGGTATTGATAAACCAGAATTTCTCCAGATGGTCACTAAAGAGCTTAGAATACCAGGTGCCGCTATCGGACGCATTGACATCAAAAAATCATATATGCACTTCGATATCGAAGCTCAATTTGCCGAAACCCTCAAGCAGGAGATGAAAGGCGTCACGATGAACGGACGTAAAATCCGCGTGGACGATGCGAGTGATAGCACTGGCGGCGGCGGTGGTTTTAGAGATAAAAAATTCGATAAACCCAAGCCTCGTTTCGAGTATGATGATAAGAAGAAAAAGAAAAAGAAAAAGGCTTATTGATTAAAAAAAAAATGCCCCTCAGTACTGAGGGGTATTTTTTTTTGGATACATTTATACCAAATAACCCTATATTCATCCCCAAATTAAACAATTACTATGATAAAACAAGCTCATTTTACCCATTTGCCACAAGTGTTGGCGGAAGCCATTCGTTCCGCTAAAAAAGAAATTCATATTGCCGTTTGTTGGTTTACACTGCCTGAGTTGTTTGAAGAATTATTATTGCAACAACGAAAAGGTGTCAATATTCAATTCATTATCAATTTTGACCAATTAAATTTCAACCCTACTGGTTTGCCTTTTGCTCGTATTCTGGAAGCGAATGCACAAGGCTTTGGCTATACGGGGCATGGTTTATTGCACCATAAATTTATAGTTATTGACAATCAACGCGTACTGAGTGGGTCTTATAATTGGACGCGCAGTCAGAACAATGACAGCCTTGTAGATATAGAAGATGTCGTTATTGCTCAACAATTTTTAAGTGAATGGCAGCGAATTCGATTGCAAAGTGCTTCATTGAGTATCTTAGATGCTCGGCAAGCCCGACCCATCAGTATTGCCCATCTTTTTCAACCAAATTTCTTTACATTTAATGATATTCGACGCCATGTTGTGAGGGGTTGTAACATTTGGTTAGCGCGACTGGGTGCGCCTCAATCTGCCAATTGGCAAAGCTGTTTAAGGAGTCAAATATGGTTTTTACCGATTTGCGATGTGCTTTGTCGAAAGGCAATGGCATTATCTGGCGTTTGGCATCGCGATACCTTGATGCAGTATGTTGAAACCCTTGATATGCCACCAAAAGGTGCTCCTTTTTCTCAAGCCAAACTTTTTTGTAAGCGGGCACAAGAAGGCGATATAGTTTTAGGCATTGAAAATAATATGGTTATTAGTATAGGTGTCATCATGTCAGAGCCATTATTTGAAGCCAATCGAGGTTTACATTGTGCTGTTGAATGGCAAATATTGAACTCGCCTAAGCCGTTCGTCGGTTATAAAATGCCTTCAAAACCTGTGACTCGTTTGACTGGTGGCGGTTTGGCTATTTTGGATAATTTACTGAGGGGGGTAATTTGAGTGTTCTCATGATGAGTATTATTTTTTTTCAAAAACAAACTGGTGTTTGTTCTGATTAAAGTTGAGCAAACGACGATTTATAGATATTATTACTAAATTTACCCCCTCAGTATTACTTATTCTTAACTCTTTAAACTATAAAATTCAATGAAATCTATTTTAACACTCGTGTGTATGCTTCTTATGACATTGGGCATGGCTCAGAATTCAAAGTCTAAACCATTTGAAGCACCTACTAATTACCCACCTTCTGAAACCAAAGATTATATCAAATTCAAAGACGCTTTTCTAAATTGTCTCGCTTGGCTTGAAAATACACCTTTTAATGAACAACAAGAGAGCCGCCTCCAAGCCAATGCTTTTATAGTAGAGTACTTGACTAATTCTCCTGATGTGAGTGTAATATTAGATGGAACAGCTTTAAAAGTTGCGGACAAAAATCCGGATCTATTGATAATTTATATGGGCAGCTATGCTCGTATGGCTTTTGAAAGCGAGAAAGGAAAACAAGATCAAACACAATGTGTCGCAGCTGCTTTGCGTAGCATCATCAAGTTTTACAAAGCTAATATAGAAAAAGGATTGAAAAAAGATAAAAAAGTAGTGAAATTGATAGAAGCAGATGAGAAAGGCGAGTTAGATAAATGGATAAAAGACAATTCAGCTACTAAATAATACCACAATTCTCATTTTTAACGAAAAATCAAAGCTATCATGAAACAAACAATATTCCTCATCCTATTGTGCTCTATCAATTACCTGTCTGCTCAAAATAAAAAAGCCCTCGTCGGCGGTACGCTCATTGACGGGTTCGGTGGCACGCCCATTGAAAACAGCGTCATTATTATTGAAGGCGAGCGCATCAAAGCCATTGGTCAAGTCGGTTCGTTAGCCATTCCGACAGATGCGGAAGTCATCAGTACTGAGGGGATGTCCGTTTTGCCTGGCTTATGGGACATGCACGTGCATCTCATGATCAACGGTCATTCGGATTATACGCATTGGGATTCGACCTATTTGCCAGTTTTTCGCAGCATTATTATGCCGTCTTCTGCCAAGCAACTCTTGTATGCGGGCGTTACGAGCGCACGGGATTTGGGTGCACCGCTTGAAGCCTCCATAGCTGTACGCGATTCTATTAATAAAGGCATGATTGAAGGTCCCACGATGTATATGTCTGGTCCATTTATCCAACACGCGCCTTATCCTGGTACTGAACAATTTCGTTGGGGCGTAAAAGGTGTCTTGGACGCGCGGGCTAAAGTGCAAAAACTCGCTAAAGCAGGCGTGGACTGTATCAAATTGATTGATCAAGATTTGATGGAGATGGATGAAGTGAAGGCAGTTGTGGATGAAGCGCATAGACTCAAACTCAAAGTGGTGGGTCATAGTCACCGCCCTGAAGAAATTCGACGTGGACTCATAGCCGGTGTGGATTGTTTCGAGCATACAGGTTTGGCAATGGCTCCTGAGTATCCCGAAGATGTATTGAATATGATAAAAGAACGTACCGCCAACTCCAATACCAAACTCTTTTGGACACCTACCGTCGAAGGTCTATGGAATTACGATTATGTGAGAGACCATCCTGAAAAACTTGATGACCCATCTTGGAAAGTCGGCTTGCCCGATAATATTGTCGCAGACATCAAAGAGAGCTTAAAATACCCTGGTCGCTTATCCTATTTTCAAGTGACTGCTTATCGAAAACCGACTTTAAAAAAGAAGTTTCAACAACTCAAAGAATCGGGTGTCGTGATGATGATAGGCACTGATTCAGGTATCCCTATGAAGTTTCACAGCCAAAGCACTTGGAATGAATTGGATATATGGGTCAGAGAAATGGGTGTTGACCCGCTGCTGGCGATTAAAGCTGCCACCTATTGGCCTTCCGTTTTTCAAGGTGTGGAAGATAAAGTCGGCACTATCAGCGAAGGAAAAATAGCGGATATTATCGCCGTTAAAGGTGATGTGTTGCGATATATCAATCTTTTGCAACGGGTGGATATGGTGATTAAAAAAGGGAAGCGGGTGAAATAAATCTCATAATTATTTCATCTTTTATAGGAATAAATTGAGTCATCATTTAGCTCGTTATATTTTGAGATACCCCCTCAGTCATGCTTTCAGCTTGATTCTAAATATTTTTTATCAAAAGCCTTGTAAATGATTGATTTTCAAGGCTTTTAGTTTTAAAGAAAAGAGAATTAAATGAATAATTTACACAACTAAAAAAACTATGTATATTTGTAACTATTAATCAACGTCAAACATCTATGAGTTTTGAACAGTACGATTTAAAAGCTGATGATATTTTTATGTCTTTTGAGTTTGTAAGCGAAGGACCTAAAGGTAAAATCGTGAAATGGATTCAATATATGCCAATGGGCGAAGAAGGGATTTTTAATCTTGCATTTGGGGATAAAAACTTTGATACTGGAGAAATAGATGATACCATTGTAACGGATAATAAAGACCGTGAAAAGGTTTTAGCGACTGTCGTTGCCAGTGTTTTTACTTTTACAACTTATTATCCGCATGCTTGGGTGTATATCGAAGGTAGTACAGAATCCAGAACCCGTTTATATCGCATGGCAATTTCCATTTATTTTGAAGAAATGGCACCTTATTTTCGGATTTTTGGTTATTTAGATAAGGACTGGGTTACATTTAAAAAAGAACAAAATTATACAGCTTTTTTAATCAAAAGAAAATCTTAAGTCATGGAAAATACATCAAATAATATGGATTCTCTCGTTATCAATGTGCAAATAGATAAGCGGCTTAATGCCCTTTCTAACAAAGTGCTTTTCCCTAAAAAACTGGAAAGAGCCAATGCTTTTATTGCGAAACATGGCTTACCACAAGAAGTGAAAGAGGATTTGGCACAATATAAAAGTAATGTAGAAACGCTGCAAAAAGCCTTGTTGCGTTGCTATGTTTCTGAACCTACGCCCGAACAATTAGCGCAACTCAATAATTTTCTTATCCAACTGTTTCCTGTTGAGCTTGAAAAAACGAGGGCTTAGAAGTTTAGCACCCCCTCAGTATTTTTAAAGAAAAGCCTTGTAAATGATTGGTTTACAAGGCTTTTTCTGTCTCGCCAATAATCTATATTCCAACAAAGTGTTAATGCGAAAAAGATTGTATTTATTAAAATTACATTTGTGTCTTAACGCATTGAAAGCATGGAAACGCAAGACTATTTCGACAATATTTCTAAGCAAATGCGACAATTCGCTTGTTTGTCTTTTATAAATAAATTTTTTTTAAACCACTAAAATATGCCACACCTTAATCGAATCGGCTTAACTAACTTTCGCGTATTTGGAGAAAAAACGGATATTGCTTTAGCTCCTATTACTATACTGACTGGTACTAATAGTTCGGGTAAAAGTTCTGTATTGAAAGCTTTTCAACTACTTCAAGAAAATATAAAAGATATTGGAAACCTCAACTTTTCCGAAGGTGAACATAAATTGGGCAATTTTGAATTAGCTCTTAACCGTCAAGCAAAGAATAAGACAATAACGTTTACACTGCCGATTGAATTTAGATTCAATCGAGATAATTTTGATAATATTTATGCAGATTTGGTTTATCAATTAGATTCTTCAAATGATTTGAAGTTTGGTAAGCTCATACGCATATCTATTTGCTTAGAAAAAAATAAGCATGAAATAATTGGTGTAATACCTTGGGATTCAATAGATATTGATTTTGAATACTTCCACCGAAATAGGTTTATGAATTACAATCTTGAATTATTGAAATTGTATCCATTTTTTTTATCGCGGGATACAACTCAAAGTTTAGAAGAATTGAGAATGCAAAGTGCTGATTTTCTTATTTATTCAAAGCCTGCAAAAGAGTTAGTAAAGAAAATATATGAGTCAGCAGATGATGCTTTGAGGCAAAAATTATTGAATTTTTTTGAAGTCGAATTTCCAAAAGATTTTGATTTGTTTCAAGTATGCGAGGAATATATGGTTCAAATAAAATCTTTCGAAGAAAGTATAACCAAAGAAAAACTTGAACACCTTTCTAATCAATACAGCAATGAAATAGGTAGTTTTTTAATTGATTTACCTGAACCTATCCTAAAACGTCAAATTGAACTAATATTTAATGTAAATAAAGAAGATGATGTTTGGGAGATAATAAATCCTACATCTTCCAGAAGAAACCAAAAACATAAACCACTAAATCAAAAGGAGTTTGTGGATTATGTGTTTTCTACATTGTTATCAGTTAAAGAAAAATTAAGACAAAAGTATAATTTTGAAAATGACCAAGAGCTATCCTTTTTATTTTTTGATGATATAATGCGAGGAGAGCGTGACAGATATGAAGGGTTTTGTGGAATGATAAGAAGTTTTCTTACAATTGGAGAAGAAAATGGTCAAGGGAAAGCAGATTTGTCAGGATTTTTACAAGCAATCAATGCTTTTCATTCAAATTATTTTTTTATAGGTAAGGATAATACTATTATTAAAGACTTCTTCTATACTCTATATAATGAAGACCAATACAATATATTAATTAAAAAAATATTTGGAGACAATCTTGATAATATTGAAAAGTCAATCGGAATTTATTCGAAGGTCGAAAAAATATTAAAAGATGCTTTTGAAGAAAAAAGCTACAATAACTTACTTTCGATATTTAAGAAAAACAATTTCCATTATCTTGAAGCAGTGAGAGCAAATACTCAAAGACTGTATACTTTTCAATCGCAAGGCACTTCTTTTAATGAACTCATATTGAATTTTATTAAAAAAAATAATGAAACACAAATCTTCTATATTAATGAATGGCTAAAAGAATTAGGAATAGCCAATGAACTTAAAGTAGAGGTAAATAGTCAAGGCATTGGTGCTTCGATAAGCATAGATGGTCAATCATTGGCTGATTTGGGATATGGAGTTACCCAACTTTTACCCATTTTAATAAGACTGGCTACAATAACAGAATATATTTGGCAAGCACCAGACCCTGACAATAAAAATGGCTGGGGTTTTTATGGTAAAAGAATCCTTTACATAGAAGAACCCGAAACAAATCTACATCCTAAATTGCAATCAAAATTAGCAGATATACTCGTTGAGGCTTGTGAAACGATGAAAATACAACTTATTATCGAGACACATAGCGAATACTTGATCCGAAAACTACAATACTTAACTGCAAAAAAGATTATCTCACCCGAAATGACGGTAATACATTATTTCTATGACCCCAAAGAGGAAAGACCCGAAGGAGAACCACAAATAAAACAAATTAATATCCAAACCGATGGTAGGTTGACAGGACAGTTTGGAACAGGCTTTTATGATGAAAGTGCCCGTTTGATGACAGCAATTTTAACAGGAGAAACTCTTAATTAACGGCAATATGAGATATTTTATGTCTTATTTAGATGAAGATTTTTTGGAAGACTTCTTTAAACAAAAACCGACTGATGTTGAATCTGATGGTGAAGAATTAGAAATATGGCGACATTGGTTGCGCTTTATTCGTGAAAAAACCGATATTGATTTGACAGTAACAGTTGATTCAACAGATTTATCCTACAATATAAATACAGCAATCACACGAGAGCTTATCAATGATTATTTACAAGGTAAACAGCATATTTCTATCAATACAAAAAGATTAGATTCTTATACCGCACGAGATTGGGTTCTAAACAGCTCTAAACCGACCTATATATTTAGGAATAAAATACAGAATGCTGAAATAACAGAGGAAAAAACAGGATTTTGCTTTATTGATGGAATATCCTTTTTTGAAAAATGGCAGCATTATTTTAAACCTAAGTCTTATGCTATTTCAAAATCATCAGTACCGAATCAACTTACAAAGTGGGGCGATTTGTTCTTAGATTATCGTTATCCTTCAAATGCGTTTGTTCTTGTTGATAACTACATTTTCAGCAATAAACTCAATATCAACAATAATCTTTTAAAAATCATTAAGGAAATATTACAACCTTCCAAAAGGGTCAATACTGAAATTGATTTAATCATTATTGGAGAACAATTTTATAAAGAAAGCAATAGAGAGGACGTAAGCGTAGATAAGATATACAATGATATTTCAAGATATTTGCGAGATAATTTGATATTAAATGTGAATTTGTGCATTGTAAAAGCTAAGTATCACGATAGGCTTATTTTAAGTAATACGTTTGTAATAAATTCAGGTAATTCTTTTAACTACTTTAGTTACGATAATTACACAATTTTACCTCAAAATACCCACCTCAGCCTAACACCTTTGGCTTTCGATTATAGTAAAATTAATACTTACAAAAACGAGCTTTCAGATATTATTGAGCAATCGCAAGAATATAAAGGGATAAAACGCAATCGACTTTTAAAATTATTATGATTACAGATATTAGTTTTTATTTAAACGGATTTTTACATATTTAAAACCATAAATTGTTAAAATGAAAAATATAACTACGATTCTATTTTTGTTTTTGCATCTTAATTTAATTGCTCAAAAAGATTCTGCCACCGTTAAGAATATTTTATTGCTTTCATCGAAAGTTGAAAGACTTGAACTAATACAAGATAAAAGTATAGCCATTATTTCAACTGCAAATGAATCTATTGCAAATATGCTTACTTGTGGAGGTGTATTTTTAACCTTAATTGGAATAGGCATATCTATTTATATCACATCGATGCAAAATAGAGCTTCAAAAAATTTACAGTCAAGTAAGGAGATTTTAATGAAAATTGAAGAGCAGAAAAATGAAATTTTACGTATCGAAGAATCAATTAAAAATAACCCTTCCAAACTTTATAGACAACTCAAAGAAGAAGAACTCTTAAATACAATTCATCTCATGAAAACAAAACCTTATACTATACATTACGCTTATGCTAAATTACAAACAGAAAACATTTCGCAGACTTATTTTACTGATTTTAGAGACATATTTAGAGAAAAATATGGCGAAGACAATAGTTTTGATGCGGGCACAGAATCGGGTTTAGTGTTTTTACTTTGCATCAAAAATTTCCCCAGTAAATGTATCAATGACCAATATATTAAATCCATTATTGAAGAGCATTTTAAAGAAATTTTTGACAATATTGGAGAAGAACAATTACTCGGATGTGCAAAAGAACTCGTAAAAAAGTCTAATCAAAAAGGATTTGAAGAATATTCAACTTTAGTAACTGTTTTTTGTGAAAATATTGGTTTGTTTACAGAAAAAAAAGAAATTAAAGAGTTGTGTGAAAAATTATAAAAGACAATATAGCTACCCCCTCAGTATCGCATCTCGTAGCATTGTTATTTTCAGAAAAGGTCAGAGAGACCACAATTGCCTAAATCCAAATAAGGGTTTTTGGTGCGTCGTTTCTCCGCAATTAAACGGCGGGCTTGTTCGGACATGGTAGAAAGTTAATTTTTATTGGATATATTCCCATACAAGGCAGCCAGGCGATTATGCAGCCAAAGAAATCTGCAATTGATATTGGCGTAAAAGGTCATTGAGTTGATCGATGAATTGTTGTCTGTGGCGGGTGTATTGCCAGACACCTAATTTGTCTTGATTTTGGGTATTATTGCTTATAATGCCATTTATTTTGCCAATTTGTAGGACTAAAAAAGCAATTTCTTTATTGAAAAACTCTTCTGAATAAGGCGTTTGCATGTTTTTGAAATTTTAGATTTGAAATTTAATTTCAAGAAAACCTCTTGGAATAGTCATATTTGTTTCGGGGTCGCGTCGAGAAGATGAAAACAAATCTGTCCAATATTGCTTATAATGATTTGTTTCATTGTATCGAGGATGATTGACTGGAAAAATCTGAGAAACATAATTATCTAATTTCAAATATCCATATTTTTCTACGATTCTAAAAATCTCCTCTTCTTTTTGCTCATATATGCGATAATCAATAAACGAAACAAAATCTAAATCGTTTGGGTTTTCCTTTTTAGACATAAAACTACCGTCAAGCCAATGCATAAAATTAGGTGTTATAAGCGTTTGAAATTCATCAAGATAGCTCAAATAATTGTCAAAAATCATTTGACGTGTTTCAGAATCTGGAAAAGGTTTTATAAAAACCTCCTCAATTTCTTCAACAGAGCTCTCAATTATTTTATACGGCATAATAAAGCCGCGTGCATTAAATCGGAATCTCATAAATATGCTGTTGTAAAGTTTGGTTTAAATAATTTTAAGCAAAATTATAATTTTTTTATCAAACTTTAAAATCAACTTTCTTTGATGTAATAAACCACCAAAGCGACCCCCTCAGTATCGCATCAGATAGCTTTGTTATTTTTTAAAACACTTGCCCAGCTAAACCACCCCAATAAAAACCTGCCCATCTTCCGCCTTAATCGGATACGTTTTCAAACTGCCACAATTCTCATCAGTCAAACACTCGCCCGAGCGAAGAGAGAAATTCTTTTTATGAAATGGACACGCCACCTTCGGCTCATCGCCTTGCGAGCCAATCATGCCACGAGAGATAGCCATTTGTTGCCGATGCGGACACATATTTTGTGTAGCGTACCACTCACCGCTTCTGGTGAAATTAAAAATAGCGATTTGTTCACCATTCAACAAGGCACAGGCACCGCCATCTTCGGGTACGTCTGATGTGGCACAAACGGCTACCCATTTTATTTTATCTGTCGATTGATTTTGATATGTTGTTTGACTCATTTTTCCTTAGTTTATAGTGTTTGGTTTGTAGTGTTTAGACTTTTACACTCAAAACCAAACAATTAATTCATAAATTTCTACCGACATGTTGCACCTCTGGTGCATTTTTCACGTTGGGATTTATATTCTACCCACATGTTGCACCTCTGGTGCATTTTTCTCTACCGACATTTTGCACCTCTGGTGCATTTTCAATTATTAATTATTAATTTTCACTTTTCAATTCTACTACCCACATGTTGCACCTCTGGTGCATTTTTCACTTTTCGTTTTTCACTAAAAACTCATTTCCACTCTGCTGCTTTGATTTGTCCGCGCATTTCCTCGAATTTTACTGAGGGGTCTTTCTCTTCGCTGTTCACGAAGTGGGTAAAACGCTTGCGGACTTCGGGGGTCTCTACGGCATGTTTCCATTCACATTCGTAACTGTTGACAAAGGTTTGCATTTCAGTCTCCCATTCAGCAGCCATGCCTAAGCAATCGTGCACAACGACTTCGCGGAGATAATCCATGCCGCCTTCCATTTTGGAGAGCCAAACGGATGTCCGAGTGAGGGGTTCAGCTGTTTTGATGTAGAACATTAAAAAGCGGTCGATATATTGAATACACATCTCGCTGCTTAGGTCGGTGGCTAAAAGTTTGGCGTGTTCGGGCTTTGAGCCGCCGTTGCCGCAAACGTATAAATTCCACCCTTTTTCAGTAGCAATAATGCCAAAATCCTTTGAATTGGCTTCTGCACACTCTCGAATGCAGCCCGAAACAGCGGATTTGAGTTTGTGCGGTGAGCGTAAACCTTTGTATCTATCTTCGATTTGGATGGCAAAAGTCACCGCATCATGCAAGCCGAAGCGACACCACGTAGAGCCTACGCAGCTTTTAACTGTCCTCAATGATTTGCCGTAAGCCTGACCTGATTCAAAACCAGCTCGAATCAATGTCTCCCAAATATCAGGCAAATCGCCTACATGAGCACCGAACATATCAATGCGCTGACCACCTGTGATTTTGGTATAAAGACCATATTTTTGAGCAACCTGACCAATCACAATGAGCTTTTCAGGCGTGATTTCGCCGCCTGGAATGCGAGGCACAACAGAATAAGTACCGCCTTTTTGGATATTGGCTAAAAACCTGTCGTTGGAGTCTTGAATAGTGGCTTGTTTCTGAATAGGCTCATTCCAAAGGCTTGCTAATATGGAAGCGAGGGCAGGTTTGCAAACTTCGCAACCATGTCCTTTACCTAAAGTGTCGAGCGCATCGTTGTAGGATTTTATTTTTTTAATTTTAATTAAATCAAAAAGTTCTTGGCGGGTATAATCAAAATGCTCGCAAATAATATTGCGCACCACGCGCCCCATTTTCTTCATAGAGTGACCTATCAAGTCTTTCACCATCGGTACGCAGCCGCCGCAACCTGTTCCTGCTTTGGTGCATTTTTTTATACCATCTAATGTAAGTATTTCATTATCAATGACTTGTGAACAAATATCGCCTTTGGTAACGGACTCGCAAGAGCAAATAATTGCTTCATCAGGCAGGCTTGTCACGCCTAAGCCACCCCCCTCAGTACCACCCCTCGAACCCAAGATAAGGTCTTCGGGATTAGGTGGCAGAATGACTTTGCTATTCACTGCTTGCTGCAAAACACCAAATTGAGCGGCATCGCCGACTAAAACGCCGCCGACCAAATACTTGCCATCGGCTGAAATATTGATGCGCTTATAAATGCCTTTGGCTTGGTCTTTCAACACCACCGAGCGACAACCTTTATCATCGCAACCGCCAATATGCGGATTGCCTGCGAAAGGATCGCCAAAACTCGCTACGTCCACACCTATTAATTTGAGCTTGGTGGACATGTCAAAACCTTTGAAATATTTATTGCCGCCTGTTAAATTCGTCGCCACCAAATCCGCCATATCGTAGCCTGGCGCAACCAAACCATATATCATGCCTTGCGCCAAAGCACATTCACCGATGGCAAATACTGAGGGGTCTGACGTTTGTAATTTTTCATTGACCACAATACCTCCACGCACACCTACCTCCAAACCTGCAATCCGCGCCAATTCATCTCGTGGCTTGATACCCGCTGAAATGACGAGCATGTCCACATTTAATTTGGTTTCATCTGCGAATTGCAAGGCAGTGATTTTGCCATTGCCCAATATTTTTTCAGTAGATTTTTGTAGATGGATTTTGATACCTAAATTCTCTAATTGGCTTTGCAGCACTTGCGAGCCGCCTAAGTCAATCTGACGAGGCATCAAGCGAGAAGCAAATTCAATAACATGCGTTTCTTCAACACCCAAATCTAATAGAGCTTTGGCTGCTTCCAAACCCAATAAGCCGCCGCCGATGACTGCCCCTACGCGGGCTTTGGTCGCATAACCTTTCATCAAATCCAAGTCTTCAATGGTGCGATAAACGAAGACGCCGCGCTTATCAATGCCATCAATCGGCGGAACAAATGCGCCCGAACCTGTTGCCAAAACCAAATAATCATACCCCTCAGTAATGGCGTGATGAGAGGTCACCGTTTTGGTTTCCAAATCTAAATTAACAATTGGGTCACTTAATATCAGGCGAATGTGATTTTCGGCATACCATGTGATCGGTGCGAGGGTCAAATCCTCAATGGTTTTGCCATCAAAATAACTGCTGAGATGAACGCGATCGTAGGCAGGGCGCGGCTCTTCGCCAAAGACGACAATGTCGAAGGCATCAACACCTGCTTTGGCAATCAGTTTTTCACAAAATTTATAACCGACCATGCCGTTGCCGACTACTACTATTTTCGATTTTTTCATTGAAATGCTTTGTTTGTGAAACCATTAAAAAGGTAATCAGAACAATTCAAAGCACTGGAAGGAGGGAGATTCAAAAGGAAGTATAAAAAGGGACTGACTCAATTAATTGGTATTGCAAAGGTAAAGCCTAAAGACTTAGTTTGAAAAATAAAATTACAGAAGCCTTTATAAAAAACGTCATCCGAATATAATTTTATTATTTTAATAAAAAATGCTTTTTCATTTTGTAAAAATACTTATTTTAAAATAAATCATTGTGAAAAAGCCCAACCAAAACCATTGAAATAGCCTAAAATGAGCCGTTTTGAAGAAGGGGCATTTTGTATTATCAAAATTTAGGTCTTAACTTTGACTTATCAACTATGTTGAAGCACTCGGAAAGCCGAGATTCAGTAGTATAAAAACCAATTAATTATTGTAGTGCAGTTATTTTAATCGTTTGAGTGGGGACTTAAATAGCGATTGAAAAACTGCCAACCCAAAAAAAAAGCCTCGAAAGCGAGTGGGGTCGCTCCGAGGCTGATTGTAAAACGAACGTGCGTTATTTCACAATGCTCTGCAAAAGAATGAAAAAGGCTTGATATTTTCAAGATTTCGATTCAACTCTCTTGAATTTAGCCTGTTTTTTATTTCCAACAACTCTTTCCTGTTGACAATTGCCTTGAGTTTGTGAAAAACGGTTTTTGGAGCGACTATATCCGCTCGAGCCTTTGGTATGCTGTAAATACTGAGGGGGTGCTCTTGTATTTTTTAAAACCAATTTTTATTATCAAACAAACTCACCCTGTCCTAATTATGGAAAATTTAACGAATCATCCACTTGACAAACTCAATGTCTTTAGTTTCAAAGGCATTCAAATGCGTACTTTTCACATCACTTGGCTGACCTTTTTCTTTTGCTTTTTTGCATGGTTTGGTCTCGCGCCTTTGATGCCGATTATTCGCGAAGAATTGCATCTGACAAAATCTCAAATTGGCAATATTGTCATTGCCTCTGTCACGGCTACTATTTTAGCACGCCTTATTATCGGGCGACTTTGTGATACCGTCGGACCTCGATTGACTTATACTTATTTGCTCATAGCCAGTTCCATTCCGACCATATTTGTCGGCTTTGCACATGATTATTACTCGTTTCTCATGTTTCGTTTTGCTATCGGCATTGTCGGGGCATCATTCGTTCTCACTCAATTTCACACTTCCAAAATGTTTGCACCCAATGTCGTCGGCACTGCCAATGCAGTAGCAGGTGGTTGGGGCAATCTCGGCGGCGGTATCACTAATATGGTGATGCCTTTGATTTTTGCAGGGCTTGTCAGTTTAGGTTTCATTAAATCTGATGCTTGGCGTTATGCCATGATATTCCCTGGCGTTGCTTTATTAATATTGTCTTTTGTTTATTATAAATATACAAAAGATACACCCGAAGGCAATTACAATGAAATCGAACGCCCAATCCAAACTAAAGGCAGCCTTAAAGACGCTGCAAAAGATTGGCGGACATGGGCATTATTTTTTGCTTATGGTGCTTGCTTCGGCATCGAAATTACTTTTGATAATGTCGCTGCTATCTATTTTGTAGATACTTTCCAAGCAAATTTGGCAACTGCTGGATTATTGGCAGGCATATTTGGCTTCATGAATATTTTCGCCCGAGCAGTCGGCGGCATCGTTGCTGATAAAGTTGGTAAAAAAATGGGCTTGAAGGGCAAGGGTTGGCTTTTAGCTGCCTTGTTGATTCTGGAAGGTGTTGGCATTTCTCTTTTTGCTCAATCCAATAATTTGACAGTGGCTATTATTGCTATGTTGAGTTTTGCTTTTTTCCTGAAAATGGCAAACGGTGCGACATATTCCATTGTGCCTTTTATCAATCGCTCGAATGTCGGTTCGGTGGCGGGCATCGTTGGGGCAGGGGGTAATGTCGGCGGCATGTTGGCAGGTTTTCTGTTCAAATCAGCGAGTATTGGTTATGGCGGTGCTTTCACGATTATCGGTTTGGTAGTAGCGAGCGTGGGTTTATTAGTGCTTTTTACGCCATTTGAAAAAGCCGTTTCAATAGAGCCTGTTCTGACCCCCTCAGTATCGGAGGTTCAATTGATTGAAGAGAGAATTTTGAGTTAATAAATTTGGGATGTGGCACAAACCTATAAGGTTTTTAAAAACCTACGGCATATACTTAACTATGTTCTTACGAAATCATAAAGAGTCCAGAGGACTCTCACGTTTGTAGAGTGACAAACGAACCTCACTTT
>JAYTUY010000166.1:0-19511 GCA_043744275.1 Saprospiraceae bacterium | reverse complement strand
TTTGCACTGTATCGTGGGCTAATTCTTTCATCTTAATTAAGTTTTGGTACACAAAATTAAGATTTTAGCTCACGATTTTTTTTATAAGAAAGCCCTATTGAAATTATGAAACTCTTTGTCAGCATAATAATATGATAGTGGTCTGGTTAAGTAAGCTTCATTAGAAATACAACTTTGACAAATTTCATTTTGTCCAATCTTAATGTCAGTATAAAGTTTAAAGAGTTCTGCTTTCATAGTCGATTGTTGTATTAAACAATTAATTAGTTGATAGTAAAAGAGTTATAAAATATTTTTTATTAAAATTATACTAATAGTGGTCATACAAAATACGCATGCTTACCTTTATATTTTCACTATTAATAGCACAAAGATAGATGAATTTATTATGTTATGTTTAACAAAATTTTAAAACCTGCCTACAAATTGAAGATGTGGATACGTTCAAAAAAAGGCAATTTTATGGTTATCCATAGTGTAAAAACTTGAATTAGGATGAGGAGGATTTTTGATGATTTTGTAGGATTGATTATTGGAATTTTCCCTGTAGGGTCTCCTATAAAAATAGGATTTGTTTTGTGCTTCGGCTGAAAATAAACTATCAATTTATCACCAAAAGCCCATGCGTAGGAGAAGCGAGAAACTGAATAATTACCTTGTGTTCTCTAATCATTATGGCTTCAATTTGTTGAGTTGTCACATTACCACAATTTAAACGCACAACTTTGGGAGGGAAACCACGCAAGTTTAAAATGCCGATAAAATCAGTATCTTTTGTTAAAATCGTAAAATTATTGGTTTTAGCAAACGCCCATACAAGGTGGTCATCAACTGCGTCTAAGCCGAAATCTACGACATGCGCCATATTAGGAAAATAAGAGCTTAAGCGATTTGCTAATTTTGGCGAGATATTATTATCAATAAGAAACATAAAATCGAGGTTAAATCGGTGGAGGTATCATTATGCAGCCAATGGAGACGTGACAAACCGCACTCGTTCAGCTTCGGAAGCATAAGCAAGGCAAGCATAAATATCCTCTTTATTGAGCATCGGAAAATCATCAACGATTTCGTCAATCGTCATCCCAGCCGCCAAATAACTCAAAACATCATAAACAGTGATGCGTAAGCCTCTGATACATGGTTGTCCACTTCTTTTACCCGCTTCGATTGTTATTATTTTTTTATAATCTGTCATGTTATACTTTTTTACAAATTTAGTGTTTTGTTTCGATGTTTGAAATACCCCTCAGTATATTATCGTATTTTTGACTAAAATTTAAACTATGAAAAATGTTATCCGACTATTATCAGCCCGAAAGCGCATCGCAATGATTGCTCACGACAATAAAAAAGCGGCACTCGTCGAGTGGGCAATTTATAATAAAAGTGTTTTATCCAAACATCAACTTTTTGCAACTGGCACGACGGGGATGTTGCTCGAAGAAGCTTTAGATGTGCCTGTTCATCGTTTTTTAAGTGGGCCGCTCGGCGGTGATCAGCAGATAGGCTCAATGATTGCAGAAGGTAAAATTGACACTATGATTTTCTTTTGGGATCCTATGGAAGCCCAACCACACGATCCCGATATTAAAGCCTTATTGCGTCTGGGTGTGGTTTGGAATATACCCTTTGCTTGCGACCGCGCCACCGCTGATTTCCTCCTCACATCACCTCTTATGCACGAGGAATATGAGTCAATTATTCCTGATTACAACGCCTATGTTACAAGGAAAATTTAAAATAAGTTGAATTATTATCACCAAATTAGTGATGCTATTTTGAGTCAATCATTTTAAAGACATCCATCTAAATTAAATTCCAATTATAGAAAATTGCGATAAAAATTGTAATTTTATGTTTTAAACAAAATCGTTTGTTTTAAACCACTATAACATGGAATTAATCTACCTCTTAGCTGGCTTATTATTTGGTGCAATAGTCGCTGCATTAATAGTCTATAATCGCTTCCTTTCAAGCGGTGCATACATTGCCTCATCCGTGCTGAATGAGAAATATGTCTTGAAAGATATTTTAACCGATATTCAAAATCAACTCAACAGTTTAAAAAAAGAATTTAATGATAAATCATTGACTATCATTGAGTTAACTAAAGATTTAGCTTCCCAAGAGCAAATAAATGCTCATTTGGATGAAAAATTATTGACTCAAAAAGAAGAGCTTATCCATCTCCAACAGCGTTTTCAAACCGAATTCGAGAACATCGCCAACCGCCTTTTAGAAGAAAAAAGTCAGCGTTTTACCCTTCAAAATCAAGTTCAATTGAATGATATTTTGAATCCTTTGCGTGAGAAAATTAAAGATTTTGAACTCAATATAGAACGCAAATATTTGGATGAAACTCAACAACGCACTACCCTCAAATCCGAAATTGATAACCTCCTTTCGCTCAATAAACAACTCAGTCAAGACGCCAATAACCTCGTATCAGCCCTGCGCGGAGACTCCAAAACTCAAGGCGATTGGGGTGAGTTGCAACTCGAATTATTGCTCGAAAAGTCGGGTTTACTGAGGGGGGTGCATTTCCTCATTCAGCCTTCTTTCAATGATCATAATGGGCAACAGAAACGACCTGATTTTATTATACAAATGCCCGAAAATAAGCAAGTTATAATTGACTCAAAAGTATCATTAACGGCTTACGAACAATTTTTCAACGCCTCCGACGAAGCTATAAAACCTCGCTTTTTGAAGGCGCATGTGGAGAGTTTGAGAAACCATATTCGGGGTTTGAGTGATAAGAATTATGCAGGTTTGTATCAAATTAATTCACCCGATTATGTCATCATGTTCGTACCGATTGAGCCTGCTTTGACCTTAGCTTTGCAGGAAGATTCAAAGCTCTTCACGGATGCGCTCGAACGCAATGTGGTCATCGTCAGCGTCTCCACTTTATTGGCAACTATGCGGACTGTTTCGTTTATTTGGAAACAAGAAAATCAAAAACGAAATGTTTTAGAAATAGCCCGACAAAGCGGTATGCTCTACGATAAATTTGTCGCTTTTATAGAAGATTTGAAACAAATTGGTCAACGACTGGATATGGCGCAATCCGCTTATCATGATGCCATGAATAAGCTGAATGACTCCAAAAAATATGGTGATACACTGATAGGAAGAGCAGAAAAAATAAAAGAATTGGGCGCAAAAGCCACTAAAAATATGCCGAAGGAATTATTAGAAGATAAAAATCCAAGCGCATTAATTTAAGAAAATCTGAAAATTCAACTAAGAAGAAAGGTCAGAATCGCCGTCATTCGGTTGGATTCTGACCTTGCCACGAGTCGCTTTTTTTTCAGAGGTCGATCGTTTTTCACGTTTTCGAGCCGCTATTACTGAGGGGGGGGTGTCAGTTGGTTTGCGTTCTTTTTCTTTTTTCAAGGCTTTCTCAATGAGCCGAATCAATTTTTTTTCAGCCAATTGCTTATTCCCTAATTGCGAACGCTCCGTTTGATTCACCACTTGCAACAAGCCCTCTTTGCTAATTTGATTTTCTAACTTATTGAAAATCAAAGTTTTATCAGCATCATTGAAGACTTGCGAGGCGTTGATGTCCCATATAATTTCCACTTTCGTTTCCACTTTATTGACATTTTGACCACCGCTGCCGCCGCTTCTCGCCGTTCGGTACTGCATTTCTCTTTTTAATAATTCTACATTCATAACTGTACTTTTGATTAAATTTAAAAATAATTGTTGTAGTAATTTCTATTTAAATTAAGACCTTTCCAAAGTATAACTTTTGAAAAGGTCTTCGAGCAAATATACAATTTAAGCCTTCAAATAGTTCCAATCAATTATCGGACGGCGCATATTCGTAGCGTTCGATAGCCAAGGTTCTCTCATTATCGTCTTTAGTAACTGTCGAAATCAAACGCCCTCTGCCATCATAATTAAAAGTGCGGCGATTATTAGCATTTTCAATCAGACTGATGCGCTGGTTGTCATCATATTCGTATCGCTCAATATCACCGCTGCCAGGTCCATTGGCTTTATTTTTTTTCATCATCAAAACCGCTCCGTCGTATATCCAATTACTACCGCTGCCATTGTCAAACGTTTCGTCTGCGATTCGGTTTTGTTCATCAAAAACACTCAAAAAGCGCATAGTTTCGCCGTTTCTCACTCGTGTCGTGTGGCGAGTGCGCTCATCTACCCATTCGATATTATCTTTTATCGTCATTTTTTCAGCCGTGCGCCGAATTTCAGATTCATTCAAACGACCTTTATCATCATAACCCATTTTTTCAATGCTGTAAATAGAACCATCGGGGCGCAAAGTAGCTGATTCAGTCAGATTACCATTTTTATCATAACTAAAACGCGTCATGAGCGTCTCTTTACCCTCTTCTTTTTTTTCTATCAAAAGACCGTCTTCGTTGAATTTGTAAATGGTCACGCGCGTCTGCCCGAGCGTAGCAGCACTCGAATCTTTTTTGACTATTTCTTTAATTTTTTGTAGCTTCACATATTCCTTATCCGTGACATCACCTACAAAGGGTTGAGCCGTGAAATAAGCGGTGAGTAAGAAAACAGCAACCAATGAGCATTTAAAAATGAGCATAAAAGTAATTTTGAGTGTTAAAAAAACGAGTTTTATCATATTTGAGTAATCAAAAACCAATCCATTAACATACTTTTTACATAAAACTTAACCAATGTTTATAAAATACAATTGAGTTAAAATCAATCATTGAGCATTAAAATCACTGAAAATTTTAAATTTGCTATTCATTTTCTTAATAAAACAATTAAAAATGTTCAAAAAAATAGTCTTATCAAGCATATTTACATCAATGCTATTTTTAGCTTGCAATAATGCGGGAAAAACAGAGACCCAAACCACTGCTGAAGCTATTCCACCGATGCGCGATATTCAAGACGCACCACCACCTCGCCCCAACCCATATTGGATCACGATAGATTCGTCGAGCAAAATCACATTCGATGGAAAAGAAATAAAAGATTTGGATGTCTTACAAAAAATGCTGACTGATTCGCTGAAAGCCATGAAAAAAAGTGGACACTCATTGCCCGATACCATTATGTTCAGAACTGAGGGGACTGTGATGATGGGGATGAGAGGTGCTCTTCACGATGCAATTAACGATGCCAGAGCCGCTGCCATGAAAGATAAGTAGTAAGATAAGCGTAAATAATCGCTACAAACCTATGAGGTTTTTTTCCGAAGGAATCCCTTTGGGAAAAACCTCATAGGTTTAATTCGTTGATAATCAATGTTTTACGAATAAATTTTAGATTCCATTAAATATTGCATAACGGCATCAGGCACGAGGTATTGAATGGATTTGCCTTCCACAAGACACTTGCGAATGTATGTAGCGGAGATGTCCATCAAGGGTGCTTCGAAGAGACTCACGCGGGGGTGAGTAGCCAATTCACCAAGCTCATACTGTGGGCGTTTGTAAACATAAATATCGTACCCCCTCAGTATTTGCTCATAATTTTTCCATTTTTGGAGCGTCGCCAAGTTGTCGCCACCCATGATGAGCACGAACTCATGTTGCGGATATTTTTCAGAAAGATAGGTCAATGTGTCAATTGTGTAGGACGGTTTTGGCAACTTAAATTCGATGTCAGAGGCTCGCAACAAACTGTTATCGTCTATGGCGAGTTTCACCATATTCAATCTATCTCGATCGCGAGCGAGCGAATTTTTTGGCTTCAACGGATTGTGAGGACTTACCACCAACCACACTTGTAGCAAATCGGTTTGCGTTGCCATATAATTGGCAATAATCATGTGACCGACATGGACGGGGTTGAAAGAGCCGAAAAAAAGACCGATTTTCATCTTTTATTGCACAACACGTGAGGGTTTTTGATTCACACGTTTGTTATTGGGTTGCACCTCACTCGGCACAATATCATTGAGAAACCACTGTCCATTTTGGCGAATCAGATAGTATTTGAACGCCGCTTCATCGTCCTCATACTTGATTTTGCAATCGCATATGGCTGTTTCTGATAGCTGTTGGCACTTCAAATCTACTATTTCAGAGCGAACATTGGGTATTTTATCCATATTATTGGACGCTTCCAAGGCTCTTACATAATCAACTTCTGGTCCCATACTCAGCATCAAAGCAAGTGAAAATTGATTCTTTCCGATGGCGTCTTCCCATGTGCGTACCACCGTTTCGGGCGTATTGGGCAATTCAATTTTGACGGGTTCGGCGGCAGCGGTTTGGTTTGTTTGAGATTTATCGGTTTTATTACACGATAAAGTGGCTATTATTATAGATGCAAATGCTATATTTTTCATATGAACTATCAATTTGACTTTCCAAAAACCTCTAAAAACTCTCCTACTATATCCTTCACACTATTTTGAGTTTTCTTAACGCGATTTAGAAAGGGGGTGATTTAAGGCGCAAAGGTACATTTTTTCTCTTTTTATGCTGAAACCTTTACCAAAAATTATGCTATTTAACACATTGTTTTTTTTGACACATAGTTAGGATAGGACACATAGTTTTGTAACCTATGTGTCTTATCTTAACTATGTGTCAAAAAAATATTCTATATTTAAATACAAATTGTTTGTTTTTTAAACGAAATTTTAAATTTATCTCAAATTTTAGAAAATCTGTATTAATTTTAAATTTCCGTATCAATCTGTATTAATCTGTATTAATCTGTATTTTACTGAATAAAGGGTTAATTATTTTTCAAAATAGAGTTTCCGATACCGCAATCCAAACACCGTTTTTTATCGCAATAATTATTTTTTAAATGAATCAAAGATTGAGTGCGATGAGCAGATTCTAAAGGCACACCCAAATTTTTCCACCCCTCAGTAATGGTGTTATTTTCTGGCTTAATCTCTTGTAAAAAATTGAATGCACGAGTGACATATTTTTCGTCATGCCGCATCTTTCCGTAATAAAATAAAAATGGCACCAGCACATTAATCACAATAGAATGAATGGCATCCGTACCCAACGATTTACGCCTCGATACTGAGGGGGTATCGAACACATAATGCGACAGCCAATAATCATTCACTTCTACATCAAACAGTTTTTTAATATCCGTAACTGTTTCAATTTCAATGATTTTTGAAAATAAATGCGATGATTGATGAATCAATCGAGCGAGTTGAGCTATGCGAATCGTGGGGAAATTAGCGGGTCGCAAGCGGGCAAATTTCCAAGCGACAGTAGCAATAGACGTCAAATGATGCTTATGTTTTAAAAATTGATATTCCTTTTTTAAAGCATTCGGATAGGCATCTTCAAACTCATTTTCCAACAAACCAGCTTGTCCAAAGAGCAACGCTTCTACTTGAAACAGTTGATTTTTATGCTTCGCTAAAATGATGTGTGGCAACGAACGAGCCAGCCATTCCATCGGTTCAGCATTCACTTTCAAGCCGAAATATCGAGCAACAAATTGATAAAAAGTCTCTTCCCAATCCTGTTGATTGCGTTCTAAAGCAACGGCAATTTCAGTCGTTTTTCGTTCTAATCGTTCAATCAACAAGCGTTCAAAACTGGCATTTTTTACTAAATCTGATACTTCAAAAAAATGATGCTGGCAGGGAATCCAATGCTCATTATTCAGCAAAGCCCAATATTTTTTATAAATGCCTTCAGGTATTTTATTTTTTAATTCAAAACATTTTGTGTTTTTTATAATATTTTGACTCTCTCTCAAAGGCAAGTCATTTTCATAAACCACATGTAGAATCACATTATTATATGCCTCATCATACTGATGTCCGTGCTGAATCCAATCGGACGTTTTGACGTGCATTTCTACATTGCCCGCCCAAGTAACGTTGCCAATACGCACACGAGCGTTCAAAAAATCAGGTCCAGCGTTCGTATTGTATTCGCCAAAGTCGATAATATCGAGCGTATCCCCCTCAGTAGTAGCGAGGTTTGAGAGGTCGAAACGACGAGTTCGCCACAGATAGTGTAGGAAGTTTTCGTACATGAGTATGTTAAATTTAATTATCAATAGATTAAATGTACCATTGAAAAAGCAAATTGATTAAATTTTACCGTTTCTCAAAAACCTTAAATGTAAAATCTGCCCCATTTTTTTCATCTTTAAAATGCTTCTCTTCCGATACCAAACGCCATTCATCAGGGTTCATTTGAGGAAAAAAAACATAATCCCCATCGGGCTGGTTTGCTTGCGTATCCAAATCCACTTCGGTCAGATAGAGTTTATCCAAAAGGCGCATACTTTGCTTAAAAATATCGCCGCCGCCGATGATAAATGCTTCTTCTTCACCATTTTGCTCGGCTAATTTCAAGGCTTCTTCGAGAGAATGTACGACAATGCAGCCCGAAACCACATAAAACGGGTTGCGCGTCACGATGATATTCGTCCGATTGGGCAACGGGCGACCGATGCTTTCGTAGCTGTTGCGCCCCATGATAATATGGTGATGCAGCGTAGTTTTTTTAAAATAGGCAAAGTCTTTTGGCAGATGCCACGGGATTTCGTTGTCTTTTCCGATGACACCGTTTTGAGCCGCAGCGACTATGGCAGATATTATCATATTTAATCAATTAAAATTTCATCCAATGAAAACTTATGCTCTTTGGCACCATGTGCACTCAATTGCTTGCGGATGCGATGCGCAAAGTTCAACATTTTTGTCTTCTCATTGGCAGGCATTTTTATAGCACTTTCGTTGTTTTCAAAGGGCGAAACTGGCAGGGCATAATATCGTGTTTTGCCATTCTTACGCGGTGTATAACGCAGCACAGGAATATAAGAATAATCGTTAATAATAGTTTGATTTTGCTCTTTTTTGATGTTCACTTCAAAGACGATACCCCCCTCAGTATTGACGAAGGGTTGAGATGAAATGAAGTTGCCAAGTGAGTAGGCAGTCAGTTGACTATATGTTTTTTTATTAATCGTAACTATTTGATTTTTAATAGGTTGTACAACATGTGGGTGTCCTCCCACCACTAAATTGCTTCCCCATTGATGCAATAATTGGGCTACACCTCGCTGCTCTGAGCCTTCATTGAGCTGGTGTTCATCGCCCCAATGTAGGAAAGTGATGATGAAATCGGCTTTTAAATTGCGAACTTTTTGTAGGTCTTTTTTCACCTTATCCATGTCCAAAAGGTTCACTACTGAGGGGGTCGGCGTGCTCAGTCCGTTGGTGTGGTGGGTGTAGTTGAGCAGGGCGATTTTGAAGCCATTTTTATAGACAATTAATGGATAAAGGAGGTTTTTATACGCCTCATTTTTGAAAGTGCCTGTCTGCACAAAACCCGATTCGCGCACTGTTTCGATGGTGTGATTCAGCCCATTCAAACCCCCATCGAGGGAATGATTATTAGCGGTGACCAATATATCGAAGCCGCCTTTTTTCAAGGCTGAAGCTAACTGGTCAGGGCTTCTAAAATTGGGATAGCCTGTGTAGGGCGGCTTGTCAGAAAGGGTGCATTCGAGGTTGCCGATAACGAGGTCGGCTTGCTCAAATATGGGGCGGATGTATTTAAAACACGGGTCATAATTGTACTCATTATTGCCCACATGCGCCGATTCGATTTGAATCAGTTGCGACATAATGTCTCCTGCGAACATTAATCGGAGGGTTTTTGGGGATTCAGTTTCCTTTTTTTCTTCAGGTTTAATCACTTCCAAACTTGGAAGGGCGGCTTGATTAGGTTTCTTTTCGTTGCCACCTGAAAGAAAAAGGAGAGTTAGGAATAGACATAAAATTCTCGTAAGCATGTTCAGTGATGTTTGTTTTTCGTTTTCAATAATAATTTTGGCTTTGGTTGTTGTTTATTTTTAGGGTATTTTAATCACTCCAAAGGATTGATTATCAATTAGTTGTAAATTTAGGGATAAAATTTTAGTTTTCAAAAAAGAATTTTAAACGTATCGGGGTTGTGTAAAAAGGTTTTAAATGTTTTTACCACAAAATTTTATTCGGATTTTCAAGCTAAAACTTTCCAACTCTTGGAAAGTTGTTCGAGATTCCAAACTTTATTTGGCGTAAAATTTTCAATTGAACTTATATCATCCTTTTTACACAACCCCATATATTGAGTGCGAAACTGGAGTTCCGCGATACGTTCGCACTATGCCCAAACCTTGCACCCCTCAGTACAATTGGTGCAAATATCAATTTTATCGCGCCCTTTCAATATGGCTTGGCGGAAGCGGCTGTACTTGCCGTTGTGCCAAACCTCTGCAAAGGTGCTTTGCTTCAAATCGCCGAGGCGGTGTTCAGCATCTTTATCGAAGCAGCAGGGCACGACCAAGCCATCCCACGTGATGACACATGAGTGCCACAACTTCCAACAATGGTTGACGAGGGCATTTTTGAATGTCCATTTGCCATCTTCAAGTTCTTGATAGCGAGCATATTTATCGATAGTGGGTATCAAATCGTTGCCATTTTCGTAGTCATAGACTTGGGCTGTCTTCAATTTCACTTCATCAATGCCTATTTCTTCGGCTAATTTATAGATGTCGGGTATCTGATGTTCGTTGGGTTTGACGACTAAAAATTGGAAAATAATATGTGGCGTTTTGGATTTCATCGCCTTTTTCCACTTCACAATATTGCGCGCTCCAGCGAGGACATTGTCCAAATTGCCTTCTTTTCGGTAGCTTTCGTAAGTCTCTTGGGTCGTGCCATCGACTGAAATAATGAGCCTATCCAAGCCACTTTCGATGGTTTTTTGAGCGTTTTTATCGTTCAAAAAGTGTCCATTTGTAGAGGTCATGGTGTAAATGCCTTTGTCATGAGCATATTTTACCATGTCTAAAAAATTAGGATTGATGTACGGTTCACCTTGAAAATAGAAGATTAAATACATCAAATTTTGGTGCATTTCGTCCATCGTTTGGCGAAAAAAATCCTGTTTCAAATTGCCTGTTGGTCGAGTGAAAGCTCTCAAACCGCTTGGGCATTCGGGGCATCGGAGGTTGCAAGCCGTAGTTGGCTCCAACGAAATCGTGAACGGCATACCCCATTGAATGGGTCGGCGCGTCCATTTTGTCAGAAAGTAGGATGAAAAAACTTGGGTAGCATTCCAAACGCGGCGCGGTGTGAGCTTAGAAATAAAATTGAGTGTATCGGTTGGATAAAATTTCATATTGATATAATAGGCAGGTGGATGTTGTTAATGGCGTTATTTTTTTTCGCAAATCATGACGAAAGCAGGTGGAATATTGAGTGCTACAAAGTTGATGTCAATATTGCCAAAAATGCTGGTGTACATTTTTTTAATTAACGTAGAATAATGAAATTGAATATATAAACCTTTCTTTTTCAATGCTTTAAAACAACCTCTCACAATCGAGTAAGATAATTCATCAGATAGAGCGACGAAAGGAATAGCGGAAATAATATAATCGACTTCTTTTATATGCAGGCGGCGCATATGAGCAGCGAGCATTTCGGCGGAGTCTTCGATGAGGACAAAACGCTCATCTTTTATACCTCTCAGTATTTCGCAAAATTGTGGGTTGATTTCAAAACACAGCAAGCGAGCCGTTGGAGATAAGTTTTTCAAAATCTCAAAAGTCATGACCCCATCGCCTGCGCCCATTTCAACAATGACTTTAGCATTTTTGAAATCAATCGGCTTCAACATCTCGCGTACAAGAAATTTAGAGCTTCTCACAATGGCACCCGTTGTCCGTAAATTGCGTAGGCTTTCCTTAAAAAATGAGAGTGTGGTATTCATTCATTTATTTTAATCTCCTTCCTTTATTTGTGGATTTTGTTTGCTTTTTTGATAAAGGTTTTACAAAGATACTGAGGGGGGTGTTTAGATGTTGGTATATTTTTAAAAACTTGTAAAAATACATCGTTTGAGTAGTTTGATTCATTTTTAAAAAACCTAATTTCATGTTTTTTTTGAAAATACTGAGGGGGCTGTTTACCTTTGTTCACAACTTAATTTTAAAATGATAAAAGAAATAAAAATAGAAAATTTTAAATCCATCCAGTCACTCAATTTGGAATTGGGGCGATTGAATGTTTTTATTGGGGCTAATGGGAGTGGGAAATCGAATATTTTGGAGGGGATAGCCATAGGTAGTGCTACAATAGAAAGCAAATTAGATACTGAATTTTTGTATGCACGGGGTGTAAGAGTAGAAGATGATGTTTATATGCCTTCAGCATTTAAAAAAAATAATACTGCTTCTGTAATAATTACTTTTTCCGAAAATGGGGCACCTATTTCTGTAGAAATAAATAAAGGTGGATGGGAGGTTAAGAAGTCAATTGATTTGGCTGAATTCTCGGAAGAAACCAAATCTTTTAACAATTCCAAATCCATAAAATCAGGAAAATTTAATGAACAAAGTAACCTTTTCCCTTTTATAATTTATGCGCCTGAAAATACTTATCTCAGAAATTTCACAGAAGAAGGTCAAGTTAAACCATTAGGAGTTCACGGTGAAGGTTTATTTAAGCTTTTACAAAAAACGATTAAAGAAAAACCAAAACACTCTGATAAAATTAATCAACTCTTACAGCTAATAGATTGGTTTGAAAGCTTCGAAATTTCTAATGATTTAATGTACGCTGAACGCCGTCTTGATTTTAAGGATTCAAATCTTGCAGAAGGTTTGCAATATATTAATCAACGCAGTGCTAATGAAGGTATTTTATATTTGCTATTTTATCTGACTCTTTTCATTAGCGATGTAACACCTAAATTTTTCGCCATTGACAATATAGACAATGCTATGAATCCAAAATTAGGTCGTGAATTGATAAAGGTATTAGCAAAACTGGCGAAGGAACACGATAAACAAGCCATTTTAACTACACACAACCCCTCAGTATTGGATGGATTAGACCTTAATGATGACGACCAACGATTGTTTGTCGTCTATCGAAATGCAGATGGACATACTAAGGTTAAGCGGGTTTTCAAGAAAGAATTGCCTGAAGGCATTACCCCAATGCCATTGTCTGAAATGTTCTTAAAAGGTTTAATTGGCGGATTACCTAAAAATTTTTAAAGCATGATAGAGTTTGGATTAGTCACCGAGGGTATCTCCGACCAAATTGTTTTAGAAAATCTTTTGTTCGGATTTTTCAATAATAAAAATATTCCAGTAGAACCATTACAACCGCTTCGAGATACAACTGATGAAAATCGTTATATCGGTCAAGCCAATTGGATTGAAGTTTTTGAATATTGTCAAACCAATATTTTCAAAGTGGCAGTTGCTACTAAAGATTATGTTATTGTTCAGATTGATACCGATACTTTGAATGGCGACAGTGTTCCCGAAAAATACCGTTTGAATTTACAACAAGCCAATTTAGAAGAAACTATTGAAATTGTCAAAAACAAGCTAATAGATTTAATGACTTCAGACTTTTATGAGCAATTTCAACATAAAATCCTATTTGCTATTTCTATTAATGCTATTGAATGTTGGCTTTTGCCTTTTTACTTTCCTTCTTTAAAAACTAAAGCTGCTAAAACTGAGAATTGTATAGATACTTTGAATGAAGGTTTACAAAAAGCTGGACATAAATTTTATATTAAAGCAAAAGACCCTCATTATTATCGAGAAGCATCAGAACCGTTGAAGAAACATAAAGAATTAATACGACTTTATGATTTAAATCCAAGCCTAAAGATATTTGTTGATGATTTACAAAATCGTCATATAGAGATTGAAAAAAATTAATAAATACCTATTTTCATCTAAGCAAATAAAAAAAATTCGTTCCTTTCCTATTGAATCTTTTAACTTAGCCAAGTTTTAAATTGTAATAAAAAACAGCTTAGTTATGGAAGAGATTAAAACGAAAAAGAAAGCACCCACTAAAGGAGCTAAAAAAAAGAACAAAAAGAAAGAGGCAGATAAAGTATCCTATCATCGCCGTCCTGAAAATCTTGAATTGGATGCATGGCAATTTGTTTTACGTAAAAAATTTGGTGAAGAAAATCCTTTTGAGGTGATTAATACAGGCTCTCACAAGGCATTTTCTGAATTTAAAGTCTTGAATCCTGATGCTCATAGTGGGTATCAAGTCACGATTAGAAGTGGTGAAAGTCGGTTTCTCAAAATGCCGAAGCCCACCCTTTTTAGAGCGGGCAACACCTGCACTTGCCATGATTTTAGAACCAATCGGTTAGGGATTTGTAAGCATATCAGTGCTACTTTGAAGCATATTTCATCTATCAGAGGTAATAAAAAATTGCTCAAATCGGACTTCCATCAGGCGGAA
Source organism: Saprospiraceae bacterium (assembly GCA_043744275.1). Classification (GTDB taxonomy): domain Bacteria; phylum Bacteroidota; class Bacteroidia; order Chitinophagales; family Saprospiraceae; genus JAAFJT01. Next base: position 5,272 of record JAYTUY010000166.1, on the reverse strand, counting down.
TCTTTCATTTATTTGGACTATAAAAACGGAAGACAGATTCGGCTCTGCATCGGCTCGGAACAGGAGGCGGCTTTCACTCATTGGGCGAAAAAGTACTTCAATACTGAGGGGGTCATCCTCGACAATGTTTCACCTCAATTTGATACGATTATTCAAGAAGGAAAAGCCATTCATGAAGCATTTAGATGCACGCCAGATGCCTTTGATTTCATACTCCAACAACGTGAAGACAGTAGAAGACAGGGCATTTTGAAAGAGAAATTGCCTAATAATTTTAATGATACTTATTTTGATAACTTATTGAAAATCAATCTATTCCCTTATCAAAAAACGGGGGCTTTCTTTGCGGCTCATACAGGGCGTTGCTTGATTGCGGATGAAATGGGTTTGGGTAAAACCGTACAAGCGATTGCGGCGGCTGAGATTTATAAGAAGGAATTGGGCATCAAAAAGATATTGGTTATATGCCCGACTTCATTGAAATATCAATGGAAAACGGAGATTGAAAAATTCTCAGATAATACCGTCAATGTGGTGGAAGGGACGATGCTTTATCGGCGCAAACAATACGGCACTTCCGATGCGCTGTATGAAATAATGAGCTATAATGTGGTGGTGAATGATGCTGAATATATCAACGACATCTTGAAACCTGACTTGATTATCCTTGATGAAGCACAACGAATTAAGAACTTTCGCACGAAAGTGAGCGCACGGCTCAAGCAAGTGCAAGCCCCCTATTCTTTCGTCTTGACAGGCACACCTTTGGAAAATAAGCTCGACGAATTGTACAGTATTGTGCAATTTATTGATCAATTTAAGCTGCCGCCTTTATATCGTTTCCTCGACCGTTATCAGATTACGGATGCCAATGCTCGAGTGGTGGGTTTCCGAAATTTGAAGGAAATTAGTTCAGTTTTGAGCGAATGTATGATTCGCCGAGTGAAAAAAGAGGTATTGAAAGACTTGCCAAAGCGCATGGATAAGACCCTTTTCGTACCCATGACGAAGGAGCAAATGGATATGCACAACGAATTGGGCAATACAGTCACTCAATTGGTAGCCAAATGGCAGCGTTTTCATTTCCTCAATGAGCAAGACAGGATGCGGCTCATGCTCTGCTTGAGTCAAATGAGGATGGTTTGCGATAGTACTTTTATTTTAGATCAAAAGACTCGTTTTGATACTAAAATTACTGAATTGATGTGCATTTTGGAAGAAGCCTTGACTGATGAAAGCCTGAAAGTCGTGGTTTTTAGTCAATGGGAACGCATGACTCGCTTGGTGGCGCAGGAGTTGGAGGAACGTGGCATTGGGTTTTCAAGTTTGCACGGCGGTATTCATTCTAAAAATAGAGCGAAACTGTTGGATGACTTTCAAAATGATGCTGATTGTCGCGTATTTTTATCGACCGATGCAGGCGGTGTTGGCTTAAATTTGCAATCCGCATCGCTCATGATTAACCTCGATGTGCCGTGGAATCCAGCCGTTTTGGAGCAACGGGTTGGGCGTATTTATCGGATGGGTCAAGAGAAAAACGTCACGGTTATTAATATGGTAGCGGCTCAAACTATCGAGCATCGGATGTTGGGTGTGTTGGAATTTAAAGGCGAAATGGCTAAAGGGGTACTTGACCCAGAGGGCGATGATACGATATTTATGTCTGAAAGCAAGTTCCGCCGTTTTATGGAAAATGTGGAATCACTTGCTACCACGACTGCCAATGTTTTACACGATACAGAAGCTGCTACAAACCAAGCGGAAGAAGCCGATGACGTGGAAATAGGCGTTCCTACTGAGGGGGTCACTGCGCCCGAACCTGCGTTGGCAGAAACTTTCGAGGACGTTGATATGACACCGTCACCACAACCATCTGCTGCTAAAAAACCAGATGTTCCACAAAAGCACGAGCCAGATTCAGAGCCACAAAGTTCAAATCCTAACAAACTCCATGATCTCGTTTCTGAACCTCACAGCCCTGTGCCGAGTCCTTCGAGTTCATCCATCAGTAGTCCGCAAGAGTTGATTCAAACAGGTATGAATTTTTTCACCAATTTAGCTCAAACCTTGAAAAGTGCTGAAAAAACGCAGGAATTGGTGTCTTCTATCGTAAAAAAAGATGAGGTTTCGGGTAAAACATATTTGCAGATACCGATTGAAAATCAAGAAGTTGTGAGCAATGCGTTGGCAGTTTTGGGTAGTTTGTTTGGGGGTTTGATGAAGTAAAATTCAAATATTTACTATAATGATTTTCAATAACTTATAGCTTTGCGAGCACAAGAAATCTTCGCAAAGCTATTTTAGGAATATTCTTGTTTACTCTTTAAAAATGCAGCGTTAAAAATATTAAAAAACACTAAATACTACAATCAATATGTTAAATTTTAAACATTCAACACAATTTCCAAAATTAAACGTTAACAGAATATGAACACGAAGCGTTCAACACTCGACACACCTTAAAACTTTATTATTTTCAATTTCAAAACCCACCCTGTTTCTAATGTTAACATTTACCAAACACCCTATTCAGCGGCGTTATGCGCTGCTCTGTCTCTTCTTTTTGTTTTCCAATTTCTTTCTTTTTGCTCAAAAATCCATTGTCGTGAGTGGTTATATCGAAGATGGTGCTTCGGGCGAAAAGCTCATTTCTGCCATCGTGTATGCTCCCAAATTGGGCATTGGCGAGGAGACCAATAATTACGGTTTTTTCAGTTTGAATTTGCCGAAAGGTGAACAGAAATTGACTGTCAGTTATGCAGGTTATCAGCCTTTCGAACTCAATTTGGACTTGCGAAGCGACACCTCCATCACATTTCGCTTGAAGTCTATTGAACTTGAAACGGTCACTATTTCTGCTAAAAAGCAAGACCGAATTGAGAACAAAGTGCAAATGAGCCAAGTGACCGTGCCGATTGAACAAATCAAAAAACTGCCCGCTTTGCTTGGCGAAGTCGATGTTTTGAAGGCATTGCAATTGCTGCCGGGCGTCAAATCGGGCGGAGAAGGTCAAAACGGGCTGTATGTGCGCGGCGGCAGTCCCGACCAAAACCTCATTATGCTCGACGGTGTGCCGCTTTATAATGTCTCGCATATTGGCGGTTTTGTCTCGGTTTTCAATGGCGATGCCATTCGGAATGTCACCCTTACTAAGGGCGGATTTCCTGCGCGATTTGGCGGTCGATTGTCGTCCGTCATCGAAATTGATATGAAAGAAGGCAATTTGAAGGAATATCATGGCGAAGGCGGCATCGGCACGCTCTCTTCGCGGATGACTTACGAAGGTCCGATTGTGAAAGACAAAGCATCTTTTATGGTTTCGGGTCGGCGAACGTATGTTGATTTGCTTGCTCGTCCGATTATTAAATCAGTGAATCGAAAAGAAAACAAGCGAAATGGCACTAATAACGATTTAGGCTTGCGCCTTGATTTTTATGATTTAAATGCCAAAGTCAATTATAAAATCAATGACAAACACCGCATTTATCTGAGTGCTTACACGGGCGACGATGGTTTGAATGTCTATTTTAAGGATCAGTGAAAAGGCTCCTCAGACTACTCCACTACTGAGGGGGGTACGAATTGGGGCAATTTGACCACTGCATTCCGTTGGAATTATGCTATTTCAAACAAATTGTTTATGAATACGACTTTGACGTATAGCCGTTTTCAATTTAATGTGAATACTTCTTTGGATGAAAAACGGGACACTCAACTCACCTACGCGAGTGTAAAATACAGATCAGGCATTCGGGATTTTGGAGGCAAAGTGGATTTTGACTACTCCCTCAGTAATATGCACCGTTTGCGGTTTGGCGGCGGCGTGACTCAGCACAGCTACAATCCAGGGGCTTTGCAAGTAAAAGTCAAATCGGAGGATTCAAAAATTGATACGGCATTGGGCAATGTCAAGACTTTGCGCTCTGCCGAACCTTATGTTTATATCGAAGATGATATTCAATTGGGCGCATTTAAAGCCAATATTGGGCTTCATGCTTCGGCATTTTCAGTGGGGTCAAAAACGTATAGTTCGGTGCAGCCGCGCATTGGTTTGAATTATTTGTTAAAAAATGATATAGCCATAAAAGCCTCTTTTGCAACGATGTATCAATACATTAATTTATTGACAAACGAAGGCTTTGGTTTGCCAACCGATTTATGGGTGCCGAGTACCGACCGCCTCAAACCGCAAGACTCTTGGCAGGTGGCTTTGGGCGTGGCGAAGACCATCAAAGAGGAATATGAAATCAGCGTTGAAGGCTATTATAAAGGCATGAACAATGTCATTTCATATCGTGAAGGCTCCAGTTTCTTAGGATTTGATACCGATTGGCAAGATAAAGTGACTCAAGGCAAGGGCAATAGCTACGGCGGCGAAGTCTTTTTGCAGAAAAAAGAAGGACGCACCACGGGCTGGATTGGCTACACTTTGGCTTGGACAAATAGACAATTTGCGAATGAGAATCCAGATTTGGCTATTAATTCAGGCAGATGGTTTCCGTTTAAATACGACCGTCGGCATGATTTATCGCTGGTGGTGACGCATCAATTTTCTAAGCGATTTACCCTCTCAGGTGTGTGGGTATATGGCACAGGCAATGCGGTATCGCTGCCTGAAACCGTATTTTATGGACCCAATGACCCATTAGGTCGTTTCAATAATGGTTACGGTTACAATCCAAAATACGAAATCACTGGCGATAAAAATGCTTTCAGAATGCCCGCCTATCATCGGTTGGATGTGAATTTTGCTTTTTCAAAAAAGAAAAAACATTGGACACGGACTTGGAATTTTGGCGCGTACAATGCCTATAGCCGAGCCAATCCTTATACTATTTTCTTAGATTCTAAAAAAATTACGGATAATCAAGGTAAAATACGCTACGTGCCTGCTTTTAGACAATTCAGTTTTTTGCCAATTGTGCCTTATGCCACTTGGGGCTTTAAGTTTTAAGCGTTTGCTGAGCACCCCCTCAGTATTTTAGTGATTTTATCAACGATTATAAATGAATTTGTTAAAAATATATCGTTTGCCCCCTAACCCCCAAGGCAGGGTTGATTGGTTCTAAAATAGGTATAAAAGTGCGAGTCCGCTGGACTCGTAAAACATATCTAAGATGTTGTATTTCTACAAACGTGAGAGTCCTCTGGACTCTTTTAAGGCATAAATATAGAGTCCAGAGGACTCGCACGTTTGTAGAAATACAACACCTTACATATATTTTACGAGTCCAGCGGACTCGCACTTTTACACCTATTTTAGAACCAATCA
>JAYTUY010000165.1:0-19568 GCA_043744275.1 Saprospiraceae bacterium | reverse complement strand
TTAAACATTGATTTGCCGTTTGAACAACATCATAATCCTTATATTGACCTTGATAAAAGTGTGAATCACCGCTACTTTTTTGTACGCAAAGTCATGTTTGTAAAATATGCTCAGGCGTTCGTTGTATTGCCTGGTGGCTTTGGTACGATGGATGAACTTTTTGAAGTGTTGACCTTGATTCAGACAGGTAAAATTACGAAAGTGCCTGTAGTTTTAGTCGGTTCTACTTTTTGGACGGGCATGAAAGAATGGATAAAAAATGTCATGTTGGAGCAAGAGCACAATGTGAATGCTAAAGATTTGGACTTAATTCCTATCACTGACGATGTAGAGGAAGTAGTCAAAATTATCAATGATTTTTATGCAGCGGATAATGAGGGCAATCATAAATTGGCTCCGAATTATGAGCTTTAATTGAGATATTTATTGAAATAAAAACGGCAGATACCCCTCAGTATCTGCCGTTTTTTATTGTCAAAAATATCGTTTGTCAACATGTAAATTAGTAAAATTCGTTAATTCGTAAAATTCGTGGATTCATACACCTAACTATGTGCAGGAAACCACGAATTATACGAATTAACGAATTTCACTAATTTACGTGTTGACTATTTGTAATTTAAAATATTCATTTTCTCTTCACAAAAATCATAATCATGTTCGATATTGGAAGCCACGATGACCAATCTATTTTTATCTGAAAACTGCTGCATTAAATCTTGATACCACGCCACGCCTTGAGCGTCAAGATTAGTAGTGGGTTCATCCAAAAGGAGGATAGGTGTATCGGAACAGATGCTGAGAGCCAGTTTGAGGCGTTGTTTCATGCCCGATGAAAAGAAGCGAATTTCTTTATCGGCGGCATTTTTAAAGTTTAAAATTTGAATTAAATCATTGATAATCAATGTTTTACTGAGGGGTTTGAATTTTGAATGGAAGGCAATAACTTCAGTCAAAGTCATTTCTTCAATGACGTCGATATAGGGGGCGGAATAGCTGATGAGTTGATAAACACTGTCGCCATCTATTTTTTTTCCATTGTGTAAAAACGTGATTTGACCATCGGAAGGGGTTAGGTGACCACTCAGTATTTTCATGAGCGTGGATTTGCCAGAGCCGTTTGGACCCAGCAAGGCGTATGATTTTCCGCTTTCAAAAGAATGGGTAATATTTTTAAAAATCCATTCATAACGAAAACGCTTACCAATATTATTTAACTCAATGTGGAAAGGCATATCACAATTCATAACTTAAAACTCTCAAAACTCTCAACTCAAAACTCTCAACTCAAAACTCTCAACTCAAAACTCATTTCACTCTTCTTCAATATTTTTCAAACTGGTTTTACCATTCAACGATTTATACCCTTTTATCAAGCCGCGCGTGGATTGACTCAGGAAATTCAGAATTTCTGCTTTTTCAGAAGTTTCATTCACGTCTTTTTCAATCTGTCGAACACCTTGACTAAAATTATGCCCTTTGACAAAGAGAATCCGATAAATATCTCTAATATTTTCAATTTGCTGAGGGGTATATCCTCGACGTTGTAAACCGACCCGATTCACACCTGCATATGAGAGCGGTTCACGGGCTGCGGTAATAAAAGGTGGTACATCGCAACGCACCAATGAACCGCCGCTGATCATGACATCTTTTCCGATTTTGACGAATTGATGCACGGCAGTTATGCCGCCCAAGCGAGCATAATCGCCAATTTCAATATGACCTGCTAAAGTAACATTGTTCGCAAGGATAACATTATCGCCTATCACACAATCATGAGCCACATGCACATACGCCATGATGAGGCAATTTTTACCAATGACAGTGCGCCAGCTGGACGTTGTGCCTATATTGAGGGTGCAATATTCGCGGATAATGGTATTATCACCAATTTCGAGGAAAGTACGTTCGCCTTTATATTTCAAATCTTGAGGCGTAGAACCGACGATGGCTCCTTGAAATATTTTGCAGTTTTTACCAATACGCGCCCCATCCATGATGCTCACATGTGGAGCTATCCATGTACCATCTTCGATTACGACATCCGCTGCAATGGTTGTAAAAGGACTGATGATCACATTTTTACCGATTTGGGCATCGGGATGTATGACGCTTAAATTGCTGTAATTCATTTTTATTGACGAATCGATATAACTGGTATTGCGTTAAGGTCTTTTTTGAATCATGGCTGTCAATTCTGCTTCCGAAACCATTTTATTGCCGACATAGCAATAGCCTTGCATGTGGACAATACCTCGTCGAATAGGTTCTTTCAAATCCATTTTGATAATCATTGAATCGCCGGGCATCACTTTTTCTTTAAATTTACAATTTTCAATTTTAAGGAAATAGGTATCCCACGTTTCGTTGTCGGGAGTATTGGCTAAGGCGAGCAATCCACCCGTTTGAGCCATTGCTTCTACTTGCAAAACGCCTGGAAAAACTGGATTATCAGGAAAATGCCCTTGAAACATCCATTCGTTCATTGTAATATTTTTAACACCTACCACCGAAGTAGGCGTCATCTCAATAATTTTATCAACCAATAAAAAAGGAAACCGATGCGGTAATTTTTTAGAAATTTGGTTAACGTCCATGATTGGTTTCACATTCGGATCATATTTCGGTACGCCTTGTAGTTTTCTAAAATCCGCATAATGCTTTTTCAAAATTTTAGCAAAAGCTACATTAGCCGTGTGACCGGGTTTGGTAGCGACAATTTTTCCTTTAATATGCTTACCCACCAATGCCAAATCACCAATCACGTCCAATAATTTATGTCTTGCGGGTTCATTATTGAAACGAAGTTGGGTTGTATTCAAGACGCCTTCGCGTTCTACTTTGACGCTTTGTTTACCGAGTTTTTTTGCTAAAATATCCAACTCATCTTGGGTCATTAATCGGTCAACAATAACGATGGCATTGTCCAAATCGCCGCCTTTTATCAAGCCTTGCCCGAGCAATTGTTCGAGTTCATGAAGGAAAACGAAGGTTCTGCAAGCGGCAATTTCTTCTTTATACTGAGGGGTATGGTCGAGGCTGGCGTACTGATGATTGAGGAGAGATGAATGAAAATCAATCATCACAGTCACATTAAATTCATCGGCTGGTAATGCCAATAGCTCAGTGCCCGTCACTTCATCTCTGTAAGAAATAGGCTCTAAAATTTCAAAATATTCTCTCAAAGCCTCTTGCTCAATTATTCCTGCATTTTCAAGAGCAGCGACAAAAGGCATGGCTGAACCATCCATAATGGGCACTTCGGGTCCGTCAATTTCAATCAAAACATTATCAATGCCCAAGCCGACAAGGGCAGAAAGGGCATGTTCAACGGTACTAACTTGGGCATTTTCACTTTTAAGAGTTGTTCCACGATTGGTGGACACTACTTTATTGGCATCAGCAGCAATGATCGGAGAGCCTTCCAAGTCAGTTCTTTGAAATTTATAACCGAAATCCACAGGCGCAGGTTTAAAAGTCATACAGACTTGTCGCCCTGTATGTAAGCCCACACCTTTTATCACTATTGAATCTTTAATCGTACATTGTTTCATACTCAAACGATGGCTTTTTGTATCACTGACAAGCGCAAAGATACATTTTTTTGGAATTTTTGAAGAGATTCTCAACTCTTATTCTTGAGAGACAATTTTTATAAAATTCATAAAACATTGGCAGTCTATAAACGTTAATTTTACGTATTTAAATAGGATTCAATTATTATATCCTTATTTTTGTAAAACATAAAAATATTTCCCCTAAATACTTCAATTGATTGATGATGAAAAAAAGCTTAACACTCCTTCTTGCAATCCTTTTTGCCTTCAATACTCACGCCCAAATGGCGAACGGAACGGATACCCTCTACGGCAACGAATGGATTAATTACAACCAAACCTATCTGAAAATTAAAATAGCTGCCGACGGCGTCTATCGCATTTCGGCTGCCACTTTAAATACATCTGGCTTACCCCTCAGTAATAACACTGCAACGGGCTTCAAGTTGTATAAATTAGGCACTGAAATACCTGTTTTTATCAATGAAGACAGCCAAACAGGCTTTATCGAATTTTATGGTCAAAAGAATCGGACGGAATTGGACGCCTATTTATATCAAAGAGGCACCACCGATATGCTCAATCCTGAATACAGCAATGTGACTGATATGGCTGCCTATTATTTGACATGGAGCAGCACCCCCTCAGTAAAAAGGCTCACTAATCAAGCAAATGACCTTGCAAATGCCCCTACAAAAGAAGCGTGGTATTGGCACACTTCACAACAGATTTTTGCAGATGCTGCTATCACACCGCAAGATTTTAATGGTGTAAAACTGCCTGAAATGGAAGTGGGCGAAGGCTTTGGCACAAGTTATTCAGGTAATTTTAGCCAAACACTCTCCACATCTTCTAAAGTGGACAATCAAGCAGCTATTTTAAAAATTAGATGGGTCACTGATTTGGGTAACCATTTTTCAGAAGTGAAATTGAATAATAAAGTTGTAGAAAAAGACACTTCAGGCTCTTACGTTTTGCAAAATAAAGAATACACCATCGCAGCGGCTGACGTTGCAGCTTCCATGCCTTTGAGCATTGCAGGCAGCTACGATGCTACCGACAATCGCTCGATTTCGATGTTGAGTTTGAAATATGCAAGGCTATTTAATTTTAATAATGAGGCTTATTTTGAATTTAAAATAGAATCTTCTGCTACTACAAAATACCTTGAAATTGATAATTTTAATACCTCAACTGCACCCATTTTATATGATGTGACCAACGGTTGGCGTATGACCACCACTTTTGAAAATGGCAAAGTGAAAGCAGTAATACCCCCCTCAGTATTGGAGCGAAAATTAGTGCTTTTGAGCGGCTCTGCTGTTAAAGATATTGCCTCAGTCACTAAACCCATTTTTGAAGATTTGAAAACGGATGGCGGTGATTATATTTTAATATCCAATCCTTCTTTCACTTCAACACCTGAAACCAAAGAATATGCTCAATATCGGGCATCATTAGCAGGCGGTGGTTTGAAAACGAAAATCATTGACATTCAACAGATTTATGAGCAATTTGGCTACGGTGTGCAAGGGCATCCGATGGCGGTGAGGAATTTCACTCATTTTATAAAGAAAAATTGGGTCAATCCGCGCTTTATTGTCCTCGTCGGCAAGTCAATGGAGTATGTTTCAACGCGCAATAATGCCGTGATGGATATTCCAGCCATCGGCTTTCCAGGGTCAGATGTTCTTTTAGCAGCTAATAATAAAACCATCAAACCCGTCATCCCAATAGGTCGAATAGCCGCAACAACACCAGCAGAATTGAAGATTTACCTTGAAAAAATAAAGGAATTAGAGCAAAATCAAAACAATTCTCCCCAAACTTTGACTTCTAAAGATTGGATGAAAAACATGATGAACCTCAGTGGCGGAGCGAGCGAAAGGGAAACCATTAAAGTTTATATGGACGCTTTTGGACGCATCATGGAAAATAGTAAAATGGGTGCAAACGTCACGACATTTACAAAAAGCAGCTCTGATGTCATTCAATTTTCTTTGACTGATAAAATTTATGAACGCTTTAATGAAGGGGCAGCACTGGTCTCATTTTTAGGGCATTCAGCTTTTTCAACATTAGATTTTGACATAAACAATCCTGAATTGTTGAAAAACAAAGGCAAATACCCATTTTTTACAGCTATGGGTTGTACGGCGGGCAATTTTTATCAAAAACTATCAGGCATCAGTGAGAATTTTGTTTTTTATCAAAACAAAGGCACATCTGGATTTTTAGGCACTTCCTCAGTCTCTTATTTAGAATCTTTGAACAGTTTTGGACGCATTTTCTTTGGCAATATTGGCAACAATGCAGGCATGAGCGTCGGTGAAATCATACAAAAAACCATCGGTGAAGTCAATGCCACGCGCTCGGATTTTGGCATGAAATCCACTTTGCAAGAGCTTGTTCTCAACGGCGATCCTGCTGTAAAAATAGTAGCTGCACCCGGTCCAGATTATTTGCCCGATGCAGGCAGTGTGAAAATAGAGCCAGCGGTTTTGAATGCTCAATTGGATAGCTTTAAGGTCACGTTTGATGTGGTGAATATCGGAACTGTTTTGAATGACTCAATCGCCATTTCATTTAAGCAGCAATTGCCAAATGGCAGTCAAGTGGCTTTGTCAAAAATAAAAATACCGACCCCTCAGTATCGGACGACTTTATCCATTAATTTGCCGATGCAAAAAGAAGGGGTTATTGGTCAAAACCGTATCCTCATAGCAGTTGATGTGGATAATAAGGTGCAAGAGTTGCCGCAGCCTTTAGCAGAAAATAATAATAATTTAACAAGTCCAAGTGGTGATTTAGGTTTACCTCTTTTTGTAGTTGATAATAAAACACGCCCTATATTTCCAACTGAATTTGCTATCGTCGGCAAAACGCCCATTGTGTTGAAAGCTTCGTCTTCAAATGCTTTAGCGAAAGTGCAGAATTATATTTTTGAAATAGATACCACTGAAAGATTCAATTCAATATTCAAACAACGAACTACTATCAACCAAACAGGTGGCGTCATCAAATGGCAACCGACCGTCAGTTGGCAAGATGGCAAGGTCTATTATTGGCGCGTTTCTACAGATAGCACATCGGCTCAAGTGGGCTATACGTGGGAAAACAGCTCGTTCATATACTTAGCCAATCAGACTGAGGGGGGATGGAATCAGTCGCATTTTTATCAATTTGCTAAGGATAATTTCAGCGGTTTGCAAGTTAAAGAATCAGATAAATCATTTGATTTTGATAGAGGTTTTAAAAATGTTGAATTAAAAAATACTTTACAAACGCCTACCAGTCATCCAACTTTATTGATTGATAATTCATTTTTTGGCGGCAATCAAGGTTATCCTGAATCAGGGCTTTATGTGGTCGTTTTTGATTCAATTAATGGTCAACCTTATCGAAATTACCCTGCCAATATAGATTTTGTAACTCAATTCCCTGGCTTTAAAAATAAGGGAGTACCCCATCCAAGCGGGTTTTTTGTCGTCACTTTCGCATTTAATACAGCTGAGGGGAATACAACAGGTGGTAGAAAAGGTTTTATAGATTTTATCAATAATGATGTTCCTAAAAATAGTTTTGTCCTTATTTTCAGTGTTCAACAAAATCCAAGTGGTAGCTATTTTCCTGAAAAATGGGCGCAAGATTCTGTAGATTTCGGCACCAATATTTTTCAAACGCTTGAGCGTCAAGGGGCAAAACTTATACGCCAAGTAGCTACCAAAGGCTCATTGCCATATATGTTTGCATTTCAAAAAGATAAAAATAATCCTTTGCGTGAGAGACTTTCTACCGATTATTTAGATGGTATTCAAGAGTCATTTGATATGCCAGTTCGAGGATTTAAAGGCAAAATGGAATCTAAAATAATAGGTCCTGCTAAAAGTTGGCAGTCGTTTGAACTTGATTATAAATTGTCTCCAAATTCGCAAACCGACACTATTTCCTTCGATTTAATTGGTTTAAAAGCAGATAAAACAAGCGAAACGGTTTTAATTAAAGACATTACGGCAAGTTCTACGCCTTTATCAAATATTAGCGTCAGCGAATATCCGTATCTCAAATTGCGGTTTAATTCAAAAGATTCAATTTATAGAACCACCCCTCAGTTAAATTACTGGCGCATACTCTATAAAGGTGTCACCGATTTGGCGGTCAATCCGAATGCCTTATATAAAATGTACAGCGATACACTGGCGCAAGGCGATATTTTTAGTTTAGATGTAGCGGTTGAAAACGTGACGGATGTGGATGCCGACAGCGTTTTGATGAAAATGACTATTACCGATGCAGCTAATAATAATAAAATTCAGCAAATAAAATATGCACCATTATCTCAAAATAATAAGTTCACGTCGAGTTTTAAATTCGATACGCGGTCTTTGAGCGGTAAGCAACAAGTTTCGATTGAAGCCAATCCAAATTTCGCACAGCCCGAACTTTATACATTTAATAACTTCTTACAAACCTCTTTTGAAGTATCCAAAGACCTTCGCAATCCATTATTAGATGTGACTTTCGATGGTTTAAGAATTTTAAACAATGACATCGTTTCGCCTAAACCGAGTATTGTCATTAATTTGATGGATGAAAATCGCTATTTAGCCTTGACTGATACATCTTTATTCAAAATATACATTGAATATCCTGATAATAAACGGAAGAGCCTGTTTTTCAATGACCCCTCAGTATTATTCACTCCTGCGAGGATTAATGCCAACGGTAAAAACAATAAAGCAACCATAGAATATAGGGCTTCTTTCACTCAAGATGGCATTTATCACCTTGTCGTGAATGCCAAAGATGTATCAGGAAATACTTCGGGTAGTGCGGATTTTAGCGTGGCTTTTCAAGTCATTACTAAGTCTTCTATCTCAAATGTGTTGCCTTATCCAAACCCATTTTCTACGGCTATGCGCTTCGCCTACACGCTTACAGGTAGCGAGACCCCTCAGTATTTTAAGATTCAAATCATGTCGGTAGCGGGTAAAGTGGTGAGAGAAATCGCTCAAAATGAATTAGGTACTTTAAAAATAGGCACTCATTTGACCGATTTTGTCTGGGACGGACGCGATGAATACGGCGATAAATTAGCCAACGGCGTCTATCTCTATCGCATTATTGCTAAGAAAACGGATGGCAAAACCTACGAAAGTTTTGACAATGGCACGGATAAATATTTTAAAAAGGGGATAGGGAAATTGGTGATTATGCGTTAGATTTTGGCAGCTAAAACTTTGTAATTAATTGATTTTCAATGTATTATAACTTGCAGCAAGTTTCAAACTTGCTGCAAGTTGAACCTAATATCCGCTACTCGCCACAAGCCTAAAGATTTATCAGCAACCGTTCCATTTTTTTCCGTACAGCCTTCATTGATGAGTGCCAACGGTTTTGGAAAATAAAAAGGTGCATCCTGTAAATTAATAGGTCGCCAGTTGCCTGTTTTTATATTATTATTCAAATGCTGAGGAAAAGTAGTTGTCAATAAATAAGTGATTTGGCTTTCTTTTAAATTGTTTAAAAAACGATAAACATCTTTATTAGAAAAATGAATGAGACAATCGCGGCAGAGCATCATATCAGCTTGAGGTAAGGCATCAGAAGTTATATCGAGTAACATAAAATGGTGTGATGCACTGCGGTAATGCGCTTGATTCTCTTTTACTATTGCTTCTACGATGTCCCCGCCGATGTAGTCACTACCCGTTAAATCAACCGTTTTCATCCAATGAAAGTCTCCACAAGGCGCATCTAATAGTTTTTTGACACCAAATTCTTTAAAAATAAGTGGCAATGAGAACCTAAGCCCCTCAGTCTGCGCCAATGAAGAACCTACCCCTGATACACTTTCAAGGCTATTCCATTCATTGTGTTGATAAATATCGGAAAAGATATTTTTCATCCCTCTCCGAGTCATTCTCCTCCATTTTGAAAACACACGTTCTAAAATGTTCATTTTTGATATTTTTCAAAATAATCAGCAATTCTAATGGAGGCTTGACCATCTCCAAAAGGCATTTCGCTTTGAGTCATAGACTGATACAACGCCTCATCAGTCAATAGATTATGGCAATGTTGGACGATGGTATCAGTTTGAGTTCCTACCAATAATGCAGAGCCACTTGTCAATATTTCATCCCTTTCTGTTTTGTCACGCATCACTAAAACGGGTTTATGCAAGGCGGTTGCCTCTTCTTGAACGCCGCCCGAATCTGTTAAAATAAAATAGGCTTCATACATCAATCGTGTAAACATTTTATAATCCAAAGGCGGCATCCAAATGACTTGCGGTATATCTTTCAAAACCGACTGCATGGCATTGCTCACTTCGGGATTAGGATGCTGGACAATAGTGATTTCAATATTAGGCTCCATGATGGCAATTTGCTTCAACGCTTCGGCTATTCTAAGCATACCTGCGCCCCAATTTTCCCGTCGGTGAGCCGTAACAAGTATGATTCTTTTTTTAGAAAAATGATGATTTTCGTTTGAAAAAGATACTTTTTCCTTCTCAATTGTCCAATTTAGAGCATCAACAACTGTATTGCCAACTAAATAAATGCTATCGCTCGAAACACCTTCATTCAACAAATTTCGACGATTCCCCTCAGTCGGAGCGAAATGTATAGCCGCCAATCTGCTAATAAATTGCCTATTTATTTCTTCTGGAAAAGGAGCATAAATGTCAAAACTTCTCAAACCTGCCTCAACATGTGCAATTTTTATTTGTTGATAAAATGCTGCTAAAGCCCCTGAAAATGCAGCAGTCGTATCGCCTTGTACAATGACCCAATCGGGCTGAAGCTCTGTGAGTATAGGCTCAATGCCTGCGAGAGTTCGGGTAGTGATAGAGGTAAGCGTTTGTTGAGGTGCCATTATTTTTAAATCAAAATTGGGGATAATACCAAAATAATCCAGCACATTATCAACCAATTCTCGATGCTGCCCAGTCATGCAAACCTTCACTTCAAAATATGCTGCGCGTCCTTGACAAATCTTTATCAAAGGCGATAACTTGATGGCTTCAGGTCTTGTACCCAAAATGAATAACAGCGTTTGTTTTCTCATATTTTATGGCTTTGTATTGAAGAGAAATCGATAAAATGGGCGTAAAATACCTTTTGCCATCGACATTAAAGTCCGCTTCCCTTTTTTGATTGATTGAATATTGAGTGCTTGAAATATTTCATCTTTTTGCTTGCTAAAACTTGATTTTGGACTTCTTTCCCAACCGTTTTCTGTTTTAAAAAAATCATAATCTTCATTCAGCAATCTAAAACCATGTTCCCTTGCTTTTTTCATGTATTGGTTCATCAAATCTTCATTCAAAACACTCACACCTTTGCCATCAATCCCCAACTCATTTGCCAACTCGGGAATGCTGCCGAACAGTGAATAATCATTTGGCGGATGCGGCGGCACATATGTTTTTAAGCCCAAATATTTTTGAAGCATGTGCGAAAAATGG
Organism: Saprospiraceae bacterium; assembly: GCA_043744275.1. GTDB lineage: Bacteria > Bacteroidota > Bacteroidia > Chitinophagales > Saprospiraceae > JAAFJT01. The sequence continues at coordinate 8,534 of JAYTUY010000165.1, read as the reverse complement.
ATGTCTTCGCCCACTTTAGCCGCCTGCCAATAGTCGTCCGAATCTTGCCAAAAAGCAGTTAGCCAACTTCTTTCAAAAAACCATGAATGACCGACTAAATCGACTTCCATAACTTCAATATTCGGGTTTGCCCATCCAATACGCGTATGATAATGCAGATAGTCATCGTTGGCATTCGCAATAATGCCGATAGTGCCCAACAAACCCCGATGCGTTTGTATAGTCGTCAAACAGTTTTCCAACCACCTTACCCCAGGAATCGTATCATCGTCAAAAATGCAGATATACTTGGTTTTTGCCCAAAAACCGACTGCAAAACGACCCCAAACGCCTATATTTTTTGAAACAGTGATGTGATTAACACCTTCCAACAGGCTTGAATCGAATTTTACTGAGGGGGTAGCGGCATCTTGAAAAAAAAATATTTCTTTGGGTTGCACGGTTTGATGGCGGATAGCGGTGAGTTGCTCCTTCAAATTCTCGGGTCGGCGATAGCCCGTCAGTATGACCGTAATGCCCTGTTCGTTCATCAATTTATACGGATATTTTACACATTTTTTGACTGTAAATTTGACTTGTGTCCATGTAAGGGCGCGTCATGCGTGCATGTATATATGCATCTACAGACGAGCCAAAATCGATATACCTATTCTCAGGATTGGCTTCATAAAGCCGATGAATAATAACCTCAGACATGGGACCCGCTGAAACGACAAAAAGCATATTTTTAAAACTTTTTGTTTTATAAATGATTTTTTCAACGAAGGCATCCCCCTCAGTATCCCAGTACTCAATGCAGTTATTTTCAGTAGGGAAATAATGCACCACCTCAAGATTGCCGATGCGTTTACCAACACCATTTTTATGAGCAATGACTACGGCTTGCTCTTTAATTTTTGGAAAATGCTCTTGAAAAAAACTGTAATTACCGTTGACAAATAAATTAGAAAAAGTCAAATTATCATGATGTGGTATATTTTTAAGATACCATGAAAAAGCATTTTTATCGCAGCAAGGGCATGAAATACCGTAGTAATAGTTGGATTCAGTATGGTTCAAAGTTGCCCAAAGGTCTTTCCCTAATTGTGAAAGTTGATTAGAAGTCGCCCACCCATCAATGCCTTTGATAGCCACCCCCCTCAGTACAGCACGCTCTCCATCGGCATATCTGGCTAATGAAAAATTTTCTTTTTTATTGATTTTATCAAAAAAGAAGCGAATTTGTTCTTGAAAATCCAAGACGCGTTTTTTCCGAAAGGATAAAAATGACAACATTTTAATAAGCTGTTAAGGGTTGAATATTTGAATTTTTATGTTTTAAAATAATAAAATCAGCAGATGATAATTCAGGATACCGTTGTCCAATAAATTGCAAAATATCAAAATCGGTATATTTTTCAAGATATGGATAAATATGGCGATGCTTGACATGAATATCAGTTTTATAGTCAAATTCTTTAACAGAAGTATATAAAATGACCAATTTTTGAGCCGTTTTGAATATATCGTCCAACGTTTTTACAAAATCTTTCTCTGCTACAACATGATATAAAACGTCTAAACACACCACTAAATCTGCTTTCAATTCCTTTGAATTCTCATGCAATGGATGATAATTGGCAAAGCTTTTAGTCAAATCTTCTGAAAATAATTGTTGACATCTTTTAATTGTCGTGGCTGATACATCCAAACCTACATAGTTTGGATAATGCATATATTTTAAATTATTGCCATCGCCACAACCAAATTCTACGACCGTTTGAATATTATTTTGAGAAACAAAAGCATTCACTATTTCAGCTTTAAACTCTGCTAATTTGCCATAACTGCCACAGCCTGAATGACCTTCATCAACACCCAAATCATAAACGTTTTCCCAATATCGAGCATAATCAAAACGTCGAAAGGGATTATATTTTATCAAACGAAGCCGTCGATTATTGAGGGCTACGATAATTCTTTTTATCATTTGTTACTAAGAATTTTTATTTCTACAAAGCCCCGAACAGCAGGGTGATAAGGTATTAAACCCAACTCTTGAAAAGCCGAAGGGACTTGAATGTTCCGAATTTGATGAACAATATGCTGATGATTAACAGTCATTAAGAACATACCCAATTGATAAACGCCATCCACCATTTGCCATTTTTCCATCTTCACTTCTAAGAAAGCAGTATTGTTTTTATAAGCAATTTGTTTTAAACAAGAGCGAAAATCCACAAGAGCCACCCTAACTCCAGCGTCATCATAGACCAATAATTGAAAATGATTGAACATCGGTTTTTCAGTAAAATGAAATTCTGATTTAAAAATAACTATATCTTCTTCAAATATTAATTCAAAAACATGCAGCCATAAAGTCGACTCTAAACGCATCGGCAACTCTCGAATGGCTTCATCCATCGTATGACTGTTGGATAGATAAGTCTCGACTGCGGTATTGATGTTGCTGTCCAAACTTATTTTACCTTTATCCAAAACAATCCCTCGATGGCATATATTTTTCAAAGCAGACATATTATGGCTCACAAACAAAACCGTTCGCCCACTCTTACTCACCTCATCCATTTTCCCCAAGCATTTTTTCTGAAATTCAGCGTCTCCAACTGCCAATACTTCATCAATCACCAATATTTCAGGTTCTAAATGGGCTGCTACTGCAAACGCCAAACGCAACTGCATCCCGCTCGAATAATGCTTCAAAGGCGTATCAATAAACTGATCAACACCACTAAAGGCGACGATTTCATCAAATTTTTGAACCACTTCTGATTTCTTCAAACCTAAAATAGACGCATTGAAAAAAACATTTTCACGACCCGTCAATTCGGGATGAAAACCTGTACCCACTTCTAAAAGGCTCGCCATCCGACCCCTCAGTATTGCCTTGCCTTTTGTGGGCGGTGTGATGCGGCTGAGGATTTTGAGCAACGTACTTTTACCTGCACCGTTCCGACCAATAATGCCGATACTTTCACCTGCTTGCACATCAAAACTGATGTCATTGAGCGCCCAAAAATCTGTTTCTATTGTTTGAGAATGATTTTCAGCCTTATTTTGTCTGAATTTGAGCTTATCCACCACGGCATCGCGCAGGCTCAAATAGCGTTGACGCTGCCCGATTTGGTATTGTTTACTCAAATTTTTGACTTCAATAATGGGTGTCATTGTCGAAAGGTCGTATGCTTTTTAATCAATAAAAAAAGGAAATTGTCTCACTTCTCCTTTGTGTAATGTAATTTTACAACACTGATTTAATTTCAATTTCCAAGATTCGCTATTTTGATATGAAAATAATATTTTGTGCCAATCATTACCAATCCCGAATTGTGGGACCCGCTATTTTGACCGAAATGCTGTTGAAAATAAATGATTGGTATCCGCAGCACGAAATTAGGATTTTAACTGAGGACGTAGCCGAATCGAGCGAAAAAATTTATAAATTGACCACCAATTACCCTCGCCCAATCCATGCTTTAGATATTTTTCTACGCAATTTTTCCTATAAAAATGCTCTCAAAAGCATTTATAAAGAATACCCTTTTGATGTGGTCGTGTTTGGATATGCCTCTTTTGGCGTGGCAACGAAGCATTGGTTACCCCCCTCAGTAAAAGTGGTCGGTTTTATCAATGATTACTTTCGATTGAAAGCCAATTTAAGGCATTTTGAGTGGTCGAAAGATTGGCTGTTTTATTTTATTACAAGGCAAGTTGAGCGGTATGCCGTTTTCAAATTGAATAAAATAATTGCCTGTTCTCACTATTTATCACGCTATTTAATGGAAGAATATAAATGCCCTGCCGATAAAATTCATACGCTTTATCAAAGCATTGATGTAGAAAACATTGAGTTTAAACCTCAACGAGCCTTCGTTGCGCCGTATAAAATTCTGTTTGTCAAAAGCTATATTTATTATGGTGCTTTAGATATTTTGTCAAAAGCCTTGAGCCATTTATCTGATTTCACCTTTGAACTGACCGTTATTTGCCCATTATCGGCATATCACAAGGCTATTCAAGAGCTTTTTAGAAATTCTCCGAATGTTCAATTGACAATTTTAGGCAGTGTTGATAAAGAATATCTATACGCTCAAATGGCTACACACGATATTTTATGCGTGCCTTCGCGCATCGAGGCGTTGGGTATCATCAATATTGAAGGTTTGGCAACGGGCATTTCAGTTGTTTCAACGCGTGAAGGGGGCATTCCAGAAGTGCTGAATGAGGGTGAAAACGGCTGGTTGGCTGAGCCTGAAAATGCTGAATCGCTTGCCAATGCTTTGAGAAATTGCATAGAAGCGACCCCCTCAGTAAGAGAGCAAAAAAGCATCAATGGCAGACATTTTATTGAACAAAATTTCAATATTCAGTCGCTCGTTGCTCAATTTTTAGATATTTGTGAAAAGGAAAATTGATACTCATTGACCATGCCTAAAAAAGATTTACGCTATTATCTCAGTACTATCAACCTCAAAATGCAAGCAGCGGCTTATCATTTGCTTGATAAATGTGGTGGCTTAGAGAAGATGAAAAAGAGTAATGAGGCTTACTTTTTACAACTCTACTACTTGAATTATGATAAATCAAATTTATCTATAAATAATTCATTTTCAACAGAATACATCACTTACCGCTATTTTCCAACTGCTCAACATCATGCGCATCATTTGCGTTTCGATACTGAGGGGGTGGCTATGTGTCGCGCAGATGTGAAGCCTTATTACAATCCGCTCATTGCAGCTCATTTGGCATTGGTTTGTTACAATGATTTTTTAATCAATAAAAATCAAGAAGCACTTCAAATGTTTTGGACGCAGGTTGATCACCTTGAAAAAATACGAGTAGCCAAAGGCGATTTAATTTTATTTTACTACGAAAATGGTGCTTGGTATGCAGGCATTACGCAGGCTTTGATAGGCTCTACATTCATGCGAGCTTATGTGTTGACACGCGATGAGAAATGGAAAAAATTGGCTCATCAAACGCTTCTTGCTTTTTTTGAACCCATCGAAACCGGCGGCGTTTTTACAAAAACAGCCGAAGGTTTTGAATGGATTGAGGAATATCCGACCTCAAAAAAGCATCCGTTTGTGCTGAATGGCTTTATATTTACGCTCACAAGTCTTTACGAGTACTTGATTTTATGTGAAAAAGATGCGTTTTTCTCCAACCATTTAGTCCAATTGACGGAGTCGCTGTTTAAAACTTTTCACCAATTTAAAAGAAAAAAATATTTTAAATATAGCCGCTTCAATTGGGTTTTTCAAAACATCGAATATCAAGGCATGATGGTTTTTCAGTTGAGACATCTCTACGAATTATCGCTTTTTGAGCCTTTCAAAACGATGGCAGATATGCTGGATAAAGAGGTTGATTGGGCTGCTTTTTTTCGGTTTTATGATATGCCACCCCCTCAGTATTTTAAGTAAATTTTACTTCAATTAATGATTTCAAAAAATAAAATAAAAGTATTATGGCTCGCCTCGTGGTATCCTAATCGAGAGGATAGCATTTATGGCATTTTTATCAAAAAACAAGCAGTTGCCACAAGTGCATTTTGCGATGTGAGCGTTTTGTACGCGCATGAATCCGAAGGAAATGCCTACGAAATAGACATTCAAAACAGCCCTTTTTTAGAAGTAATTGTCTATTATCCAAAATCAACTTTTTTATTTTTCAAATGGATTCGCTATATCAAAGCGTTGCTCAAAGGTTTTAATGAAATAAAAAATAGGGTAGGTGAGCCTGAATTGGTTCATGTGCATGTTGTGCATCCTGTGAGTGTGATGGCAATGTATTTAAAAATTTTTCACCAAATAAAATATGTCGTTTCGGAGCATTCTACTTTTTATAAAGAATGGGTTTTAGGCAAAATAAAAAGGCAATATTTGATTAAATTAATTTCAAAATTCGGCTTGAGTCAAGCTGAATTAATGATTGTTTTATCTGAAAATCATGCAGAAGTTTTTAAAAAATTGAACTTAATCAACCACTTTAGAACAGTGCCGAATGTTGTGAATACGGATATTTTTCATTTGCCTTTAGAAAATCGTCCTACAAATCACTATAAATTTCGATTGCTCCACGTCTCATCTTTGTACGAACGGGATAAAAATGTGAAGGGAATACTGAGGGGTATTAAATTATTGAGTGAGCGACGTCAAGATTTTGAACTGCATATTATTGGCTCAGAAAAATATCATGCTGATTTGAAAAATGAGGCTATTTCATTGAGATTATCAGAGAATAGCCTTCATTTTCAAGGTTTTGTAACAGAAACGGGCGTAGCACAAGCTATGCAATCGGCTGATATTTTCATTCTGTTCAGCCATTTTGAGGGTTTACCTTGCGTCATTTTAGAAGCTTTGTCAACGGGTTTGCCTGTGGTAGCTTCCGAAACTGGCGGCATGAGTGAGTGGATAGACGATGAAACAGGCAAATTAGTACCCATCAATAATGAAAATGCTTTAGCTGAGGCATTGAACAATATGATGAATAATTATCAAAAATATCAAGCTGAAAAAATCAGACAAAGGGTTGTTGATAATTGCTCACCTGATCGAGTGGGGCATCAAATTTTTGAAATTTACAAACAAGTTTTAACGACTCAATAAATGTGTGGAATTGCAGCCATCATAGATAAAAACAATGCCTTTTCGACTGAATATAAAGAGAAAAGCATTCAAAAAATGACCGATGCAGTGGCTCATCGAGGTCCAGATGGAGAGGGTTTTTATTTTGATAAAAATGTCATTTTAGGTCATCGTCGGCTGTCAATTATTGATTTATCCGAAGATGGAAAACAGCCTTTTATTTGGTTTGAAAAATATATTATCAGCTACAATGGTGAAATTTATAATTATGTAGAACTCAAAGTTAGGCTTGAAAAAGAAGGCTATATTTTTAAAACGCTTACCGATACAGAGGTCATTTTAGCCAGCTATGATTTTTGGGGAGAGGCTTGTGTTTTAGAATTTAATGGCATGTGGGGTTTCGTAATTTATGATAAAGAGAAGCAAATATGCTTTTGCTCCCGCGATAGATTTGGCGTAAAACCTTTTTATTATCTGGATACAAATGACTGTTTTTTAATCGGTTCTGAAGTGAAACAGCTTTTGCCTTTTATGCAAAATGTTAAAGGAAATGAAAGTATTATTGTCAATTATTTAGTGCTCAATATGTCCGATTATGATGATGAAACATTTTTCGTGGGCATCAAAAAATTATTGGGCGGGCATAATTTAGTGTATGATTTGAAAAATAATAGCTACGAAATTCGACAATATTACACCATTAATTTAAGAGAAAATATCACTCAATTGAATGAAAATGATACAATTCAGGCTTTTTCCAAGCAATTTGACCAATCCATTCAATATCGCCTCCGCTCAGATGTGAAGGTCGGCACTTGCCTAAGTGGAGGTTTAGATAGCTCTTCAATAGCTGCTTTTGCCAGCCGACAACATCAACTCACGGCGAGTGAAAAGTTTTGCGCTATCACTGCCAGCAGCATTCAAAAAGAGTATGATGAATTAGAATATGCTCAAAAAGTGGTTGATTATTTAGAGCTTGATTCGTATGTGACAAAGCCTACAAAAGACGATTTTTTGAATTACATGGATCAGATAATATTTGCACAGGAATATCCTTTTGCTGGACCAACTGTTTTTATGCAATATTTTGTCATGCAAAAAGCAAAGGAAGCGGGCATTACGGTACTGTTAGATGGGCAAGGGGCTGATGAGATACTTTTGGGCTATAAAAGATATATTCCGACTTTAATTTTTCAAAAAGGTCTGCTCAATTTTTTATTCAATATTCTAAAAACGACGAAGCAATATGGTGTTTCAGGAATAGAGATTTTTAAAAATTATCTCTATTTTTCAAACCCCTATATCAGATTGTTGAAGCAAAAAGCCAATTTTAGAACTTTAAAAAAAGAGTATCACAGCATTTTAAGAGAGGATATTTATAAAAAATTTGCCGACAGCTATAATAATACTGTCAAGCTTCAAAAATTAGAACTAACGACCACTCATGTTCCTCAACTCTTGAGATTTGAAGATAAAAATTCGATGGCACATTCGATAGAAACGCGTCTGCCGTTTCTTGATTGGGAAGTTGTGGAGACCGCCTTGTCGATTCATCCCAATTTTAAATTAAAAGACTCTTGGTCAAAGTATATTTTAAGAAAAACGGTAGAAAATTACCTGCCTGCGGACATCGTTTGGCGAAAAAATAAACTGGGTTTTGATGCTCCTATAGATGAGTGGATGGATGCGGAGGTGAAAGCGGCTATGATGGAAACTATCAATAATTCCACACTTATCAACCAATTATTTTCAAAAATTTCAACAAATATGGCTAATCCTTTGCTTTGGCGGCTTTACAATTTAGCTAAATGGGAAACCATGTTTCATGTTGAATAAAAAAGTTATTGGTTATTGAGTTATTGAGTTATTGAGTTATTGAGTTATTGAGTTATTGAGTTATTGAGTTATTGAGTTATTGAGTTATTGAGTTATTGAGTTATT
>JAYTUY010000164.1:0-19643 GCA_043744275.1 Saprospiraceae bacterium | reverse complement strand
GTTCTAAATTTTACAGTTATTTCAATGAACTAAGTTAAGGCGGTTTCAACTTTATGTCCGTATAGTAGTACATAACTTTATGTCGCACCACAAATCTTAAAGATTTCTTAAATCTATAGTTCGCAAAAACCAAACATTATTCTGAGTAAAAATTGATTTTGCACTATTTTACCCTTATTACACAACCCGAATGTTAAAAACACGCCTCTACATTTATCATCTTTTCAAAATAATAAAAAAATGAAACTTGTTTCGCGTTTTGCGAAATCTTTTATATCATAAATAATTTTGCGAATGACGTTTTTGAAATTTTTTATGTCATAAATAATTTTGCGAATGACGTTTTTGAAATTTTTTATGTCATAAATAATGTTGCGAATAACGTTTTTGAAATTTTTTATGTCGTAAATAATGTTGCGAATAACGTTTTTGAAATTTTTTACGTCGTAAATAATGTAGCAAATAACGTTTTTGAAATTATTAGCCCTTTAGATAAAATGTAAAAGTAAAAGTATATATTTGTGTGAATTGAGCGACAATACATTTTATTTTACCCAACCGCACATGGCAATTCTAAAATTTAACCTTAATTAAACGATACAGTTGTAAAATGAATCAATCTACTCTCAATATCTTACTTGCCGATGTCCTTTATTTGGATTTAAATATGCCGCGCAAAAATTTCATAATCCAGATTTAAATAAATAGCTAATGAAAGGTAAAAACCTTGACAACAATATGCAATTCCTTAGCGGTGGCGGGGAAATGGGAAAACTCACAAGAGAAAAAGACTGGAGCAAAACATCATTAGGTGCGCCCCAATACTGGCCGCAAAGTTTGCGCACTGCCCTTGGTATTATTCTTAATTCAAAATTCTCTATGTTCTTGTTTTGGGGCGAAGAGTTGATTTGCTTTTACAATGATGCGTACCGCTTCGGTTTAGGCAATGAAGGAAAACACCCCTCTATACTTGGTTGTAAAGGAGAAGAAGCATGGGCAGAAATATGGGATATGTTAAACCCATTAATTGACGGGATACTTTCTGGCGAAGAAGCTATATTGGCTGAAGACCAATTCATTCCTGTTCACCGGAACGGAAGAATGGAAGATGCGTACTGGACATATTGTCTTAGCCCTGTTAATGATGAAACAGGAAAGCCAGTAGGCATATTATCTACCAACACTGAAACCACTGAAAAAATAATAGCATTTAATAATATAAAAGAAAGCGAAAAAAGATTTCGGGATATGGTGGCACAAGCACCAGTAGCTATAACTGTTATGCGAGGAATTGATTATAACCTTGAAGTCATTAATGAAAAAATGCTGGAGTTATATGGCAAAACAGAAGAACAGGTAGTTAATAAACCGATATTTGAAGCCTTTCCAGAAGCTAAGGAACAAGGTTTTGAAGAACTGCTTGACGGAGTTTATAAGACGGGAATACCATTTATTGGAAATGAACTGACGGTTCAAAGCCTTAAAACAGGTGTGCCAGAAACCCTCTACCTGAACTTTGTTTATGAACCCTTGTATGATGAAAATAAAATCATCTCAGGTATTATGTGTGTGGCTACAGATGTAACGGAGCAAGTTATTTCAAGGAAAAAAATTGAAGAGAGCGAAAACAAGTTCCGTTCCGTTATTTTTAATGCGCCAACCGCTACCTGCCTTTTTGTTGGCAGAGACCTTGTGATTGAAAGCCCCAACAAAGCCTCCATAGAAATTGGTGGAAAAGATTATGACATTGAGGGACAGAAATTGCAGGATGCTTTTCCCGAATTAATTTCTGAAAAACAGCCCATTCTGCAAATACTTGACGATGTGTTCACCTCAGGCGAGGAGTTTAGTTCACTGGGTACATTAATAAAGATTTTAAAGAACGGGGTACTGACAGAACGATATTATAATGTAAGCTATAAACCGCTGTTTAATGTTGACGGGAAGGTTTGGGCTATACTCAATACTGCTATTGATGTAACCAAACAGATAGAAGCGCAGCAAAAAATAGCGGAAAGTGAAATGCGTTTTCGTAACATGGTAGCACAGGCACCGGTGGCAATAGCTGTTTTTCGGGGGGCTGATTTCATTGTTGAAGTAGCCAATGAAAGAGTGTTGGAGTTATGGGGCAAAACCGCAGAGCAGATGATGAATAAGCCAGCATTTGAAGCCATGCCTGATGCAGCAGGACAAGGTTTTGAAGAACTGATGAATGAGGTTTATAAAACAGGAAAACGATTTGCGGGAAATGAACTGCCAGTGAACCTCATTAGAAAAGGTGTGCCGCAAAACCTTTTCCTCAACTTTGTTTATGAGCCCTTGTATGATGAGAATAAAAACATTTCAGGTATTATGGTGGTGGGGACCGAAGTAACAGAGCAGGTTATTTCACGGAAAAAAATTGAAGAGAGCGAAAAACAATTACGAGAACTTTCAATTTCGCTTGAAGAAAAAGTAAAAAGCCGTACCCAGGAATTAAAGCAAACCGAAAAATTTCTTCAATCGATTATTGATTCATCTCCGGCAATCCTTTTCAACTTTGAATCTGTCAGGAACAACGAAGGGGAGATAATTGATTTCAAACTTATATTTGTTAATAGCCAAATAGAAAAAGAAACCGGGCAGGCTGCTTCATCTATTATAGGCAAAACATGTAAAGAAATTTTTCCGCACATGTTTGAAAATGGAGAGTTTGAACGTTTTGTGCAGTGTGTGCAATCAGGAGAAAAAGTGAACTATGAAGGTTACTATCACTACGAAGGTGTAACTTCTTACTATTACGTTTTGGCTGGGAAATTTAATGACGGATTTGCCAGCACCTCCATAAACATTACACGAGCAAAAAATACAGCCTTGCAATTAGAAAAAGTTAACAAGCAATTAAAAGAACGAAATATTCTTGTTGAATTAAAACAACAGGAGATTGCACTTGCACATGAAGATATAAAGTTGAAAAACATTGAGCTTGAACATACAAATAACGAACTTCAATCATTTGCTTACATATCCTCTCACGATTTGCAGGAACCGCTTCGCAAAATTCAGACTTTTGCTTCACGAATAAGAGAAAAAGAAGAAAATAATTTATCCGAACAAGGGAAAGATTTCTTTAAAAGAATGCAGGATGCAGCCAACCGAATGCAAACACTCATTCAGGATTTACTCGCCTACTCACGCACCAATTCTGAAGAACGAGAATTTGAAAACACAGACCTCAATAAAATTATTGACGAAATAATAGAAGATTTTAGTGAAGATTTAAAAGACAAACATGCAACTATTGAAGCAACAGAATTGTGTGAGGCAAACATCATCCCTTTTCAATTCAGTCAACTCATGCACAACTTAATCACTAACGCATTAAAGTTTCGCAAACCCGAAAATCCGCCACACATCATAATTAAAAGTAAAATCGCAAAAGGAATTACACTTGACAACCCAAAACTTTCTCCAGAAGATAAATATTGCCACATCACAGTTTCCGACAACGGCATCGGCTTTGAACAACAGTACAGCGAAAAAATATTTCAAGTATTCCAACGCCTTCACGGCAAAAACGAATACAACGGAACAGGCATCGGGTTAGCGATTGTAAAAAAAATAGTTGAGAATCATAATGGCATCATCACTGTTACAAGCGAATTAAACCAAGGCGGCACTTTTGACATTTATATTCCGGCAACTTGAAAAGTGAATTTTTATAATAATATTTAGATTGCATGATTTAGATTTTTTATATTTATTGATACGTGAGCGCAATTAAATCCCTTTTCTGATACACTAACTAATAGCCTACTAACAAAAATGATAAAAAATGCAGTGAGTAAATTACCACAAATTGCTATTTCATTTTGGATAATGAAAATTTGTGCCACAACTTTAGGTGAAACAGCTGGGGATTTACTGGCACAGACTATGAATGTTGGATATGCTGTAAGTTCAGCTATTCTACTTTGTTTCTTTTTTGTTACACTTGCCATTCAACTTTTTTCAAAAAAATATCATCCGATTATTTATTGGTCTGTCATTCTTGCGACAAGTACCGCTGGAACTACAATGTCCGATTTTATGGACAGAACATTAGGTTTGGGCTATGCAGCAGGTTCTTTAATATTAGTTACACTTTTAGTTATCACTTTATTTGTTTGGAAAGCTACTGAGAAATCATTATCTGTAACAGATATTAAAACTTTGCGAGGGGAAATATTTTATTGGACTGCCATTTTATTTTCAAATACATTGGGCACGGCGTTAGGAGACTTTTTAGCAGACAATTCAGGTCTTGGTTTTTCAGGAGGAGCCATTTTAATTGGCAGTTTATTACTCTTAATAATCTTGGCTTATTATTTTACTAAAATCTCACATATTGTTTTGTTTTGGTTAGCATTCGTTTTGACAAGACCATTTGGTGCAACGTTCGGAGATTTATTGACTAAACCACTTGCAAAAGGTGGGCTTAACTTTGGAACTATTGGTTCATCGGTAATACTATTTGGGATTCTTGCAGTCTTAGTCATTATCGATTTAAAGCGACAGAAAGCTGTGAAGATATGATCCAACTAATGAGTAGTTTGGAAGCAATTACTCACCTTTTCACTAAATTTGACTCAATATACTGAGGGGGTGTATTTTTAAGTGGCATATTTCACAAAAACATCTCACTTCATTTTTTGTTTAATTTTTTCTTTATTAAAATTAAACAAAATATTATGAAGCCACACTTTTTTCAATCAGAAACGAAGCTCTATCGCCCGTTAGACGAAGTCTTTGAATTTTTTAGCAGTGCTGAAAACCTCAATCAAGTGACGCCGCCAGATTTGAGTTTTTCTTTCCTCACTCCTCGCCCGATTAAAATGCACATCGGTACGCTCATTGATTATCGCATCAAACTGATGGGTATTCCTTTTTTTTGGCGGACAATTATCAGTGATTGGGAGCCACCGCATCGCTTTGTAGATCAGCAAATTCAAGGACCTTATGTATTTTGGCATCATGAACATACCTTTGAGGATAAAGGCGATTATGTCTTGATGATTGATCGCGTGCACTACCTTTCGCCCGGTTGGATTTTTGAGCCTTTGATTGATAAATTATTTGTCAGTAAACAATTGGCAGGTGTGTGGGCATACCGTGCCGAAAGATTTAAAGAGCTTTTTGGAAAAAAACTTGTACAAATTTGAAACATTTTTGATTCATTAACAATAAAACATATTTAATATGATTTGGAAAATACACCCTACTCTCGAATCTCTTAACACTATTGGAAAAAACTCTCTCTCAGAAAATTTAGGCATTGAATATACCGAAATCGGAGATGACTACCTTATAGCACAAATGCCTGTTGATCATCGGACTGTTCAGCCATTTAGAATTTTACATGGTGGAGCATCAGTGGCTTTAGCAGAAACCTTGGGCAGCGTGGCGTCGGTGATGTGCATTGATACCACAAAATTTCAAGCGGTGGGTGTAGAAATAAACGCCAATCATTTGAGTTCAGCACGCGAAGGGTCGATGGTATATGGAAAAGTTAGCCCAATTAGAATAGGCAGAACCATACACGTTTGGGAAATCAATATCACCAATGAAACTGGTAAAAAGATGTGTATTAGCCGCATTACAATAGCCATAGTTGAAAGGTAAATTTGACAAAAATATTACTTTTTACAGGCATCTATTCCATACATAAAAACGTGATAAGTAATATATTTTTACCCTGTACTATTTAACTATTAAAAAAAGTAAGCAATTGAAACAGTTCAGTTCAAACGTCATGAAAAATTTATTATTCCTAAGTATTGTTCTCTTATTTTCTAATCTTTCTAACGCCCAAATCTCTCCTACTCAAAATATTCGTTTGCGCTCGCAACTTAAAGTAGATGCGAAATCAGCTGCGAATATTTGTGGTTATGTGAAAAACGGAAAAGAATACGCGCTTGTTGGCACCTATGATGGTATGGTCATCGTAGATGTCACTAATCCAGATGCACCTAAAAAACTCAAGCTCATTCCTGCTGTGCAAAGCCTTTGGCGGGAGATTAAAGTGTATAAAAACTACGCTTATATCACAACCGAAGCGGGCGGTCAAGGCTTACAAATAGCCGACCTTTCAGCTTTGCCAGATACCAATGTGGTTTATAAAGATTACAAAGGGGGTGATAGTATTTTGACCAATATTTCTAACATTCACTCACTTCATATAGACACAACCAAAGGATTTGTCTATTTATTTGGCGGTAGAAGCCAATTGTCAACTGGGGCGAGTGTGAATGGGGCAACTATTTTGGATTTAAAAGACCCGTGGAATCCTAAATTTATTGGCTATTACAATAAGACGTATATTCACGATGGTTATGTCAATAATGACACATTATATGGTGGGCATATTTATGAAGGATATTTTTCAATCATCGATATGAAAGATAAAAATAACCCTTCCCCATTGGCTACTCAAAGGACGCCTTTGGCTTTTACGCACAATACATGGCCCTCCGTCAATGGTAAAGTTATTTTTACAACGGATGAAAAAGGCGGTTCTTATTTAGGGGCTTACGATATTTCTGATATCAACAATATAAAATTGACTGATAAAATTAGAACTGTTTCAGGTGATGCCGCTATCGTTCACAATACCCAAATTTTGAATGATTATGCGATTACATCATGGTATACTGAGGGGGTAACGATTGTGGATGCACATCGTCCGCAAAATCTTATTCAAGTCGGTCAATATGATACATACAATGGCTCGGGTGCTTCTTTCAATGGCTGTTGGGGAGTGTACCCATATTTTCCTTCTGGCAATTTGGTCACTTCAAGTCTCGAAGGCGATTTGCATATCTTGACCCCTCAGTATGTGAGGGCTTCTTACCTCGAAGGGAACGTGATTGACTCCGTTACACGCAAGGCATTGAGCGGTGTACGCGTAAAAATCACGTCAAACGATCCTGATAAAGCCAATGAAACCAATGTTTTTGGCAATTATAATACAGGTCAAGCCACTACAGGTCAATTTTCTGTAACCTATTCTAAACTCGGTTATTTTCCAAAAACGGTTAAAGTAACGTTGGCAAGTGGTCAAGTGACACTTCAAAATATAGAATTGCGCGCTCGTCCGAGGTTGATTGTCAGTGGCAATATTGTATCAAATGCCGATGGCAGTCGATTAGCCAATGGTTTAGTCAACTTAAAAAGCACCGATATTACTTATAATATTCGCACAGACTCATTAGGCAATTTTATGCTGAATGACGTCATGGAAGATACTTATACAATTTTGGTAGGTGCATGGGGTTGTCGGCATAAGCAAATCGTTGGGCAAGTGGTGAATCAAAATATCAATGGATACACGGTTCGTTTGGATAAAGGTTATCAAGACGATTTTTGGGGTGATTTCAACTGGGAAATATCTGGCACGGCTCAACCTGGTGGCGGTCAAGGCAGATGGGAAAGAGGCGTACCTATTCAAAGTAATTATAATGGTGAAGTAACCAGCCCGGGAGTAGATATTCCCACAGATTTAGGCAATCAATGCTACGTAACGGGTAATGGTGGTGGCGATGCCGGCGCCAATGATGTAGATGGCGGACCAACAGTTTTGACATCTCCCATCATCAATCTTAAAAATGCTACTAATCCAGTTTTATCGTTTTCCTACTGGTTTGTGAATACAAATGGCACAACGCCCCTCAACGATAAGATGAATATTTATATGTCGAATGGTATTAAAGATACCTTGATTTTATCAGTAACGCAATCTTCCAATAACTGGCGCGGCGCGTCTTTTCCTTTAAAAGGATATTTGGCTCTCACGGATAGTATGCGCTTTAGGGTGAGCGTAGCAGACGATGACCCACCACATATTGTAGAAGCTTCTTTTGATGCCTTCAAAATTATAGAAGCAACAGCGACGGTAGATATTGCCAATAATTGGCAATTGAAAGCTTACCCAAATCCTTTTTCATCAAGCATTAGCATTGATTTTCAATTAGATAAAGATGTTAAAAATGCTCAATTGAAAGTTCTGAATCTTTTAGGTCAGGTGTTGGAGACGAAAAGCATCGTCAATACTGAAGGGGTCGTTCAAGTCGGCGAAAAATTACAGGCAGGCATTTATTTCATTCGTTTAGAATCTGAGAATAAAGTCAGCCGAGTGATTCGCATTGTTAAGAATTAAATTTCTATTGGTATCAAGTCAATATAAAAAGGTTATCGAAAAACATTTTTCGATGACCTTTTTTTTATTTAATTGAAACATAAAGGGTTCATTTTTAAATTATATCGTAATTTGGAGCGTTTAATTTTTATTAAAAAATTATAAAACATAAAGTCATGAAAAGATTAATTTTTATACTCTCAGCCTTATTTCTCTCAGGCTTTGCAATCAGTCAAAATACAGCTCAATCTGTGAATAAACCACTCACAACAGCTCAAAAAACGACCATTGAGCTATCGAAAGTATATAATTTCACTGCTGAACAAGCCTTAGCCGTTCAAAAAATTCAGGAGAATAAATATCAAGCTTTAGCCAAAATTGAAAAAACAAAGGCTACTGATATGAAAAAATATGTCGCCAAACGCCTCTCCGCTTTTGAAACAGCCGACAACGATTTGATGTCACTTTTGGATGAATCGCAATTGGACGTTTTCAAAAAACAACAATTAATCAAATCGGATAAATATGAATCCATTGTAGTCAGCATGAAAAAGCAAGGCTACGCGCAAGCAGAGATTGATAAAAAATTAGCGGAAACAGAATTTTAACCATCGTCTTGATTCCTTTCAAGACCCCCTCAGTATAAAAGCAAATTTATGGACATTCTAAAGGCAAAATTCAAAGAAAAATCGGCTGCGCTGGCTACCGAAGTCAAAGCAATGCTCAAAGAGCATGGCGAAAAAGTCATTGACAAAGTCACACTCAGCCAAGCTTATGGCGGTATGCGCGACATCAAAAGCATGATTTGGGAAACTTCCCTACTCGATGCTCAAGAAGGCATCCGTTTTAGAGGATTCACCATCCCTGAATTGAGCGAAAAGCTCCCTCAAGGTCGTGGCAAAGAACCACTTCCCGAAGCCCTGTTTTGGCTCATGCTCACTGACGAAGTACCCACCGAAGAGGAGGCTTTATGGGTGACCAATGATTGGGAACGCCGCAGAAATGTTCCCGCTCATGTATATGCTACGCTCGACGCACTGCCCGTAGATACGCACGCCATGACGATGTTCACCATCGGCATCATGGCACTCCAAACAGGCAGTATATTCGCCAAACGCTACGATGAAGGCATGCCTAAATCAGAATATTGGGATGCGACTTACGAAGACTCTATGAATTTGATTTCCAATTTGCCGCCTTTAGCAGCCTATATTTATCGTCGGAAATACAAAGACGGTCAGCGCATAGAGCCTAATAATCGCCTTGATTGGGCAGCCAATTTTGCTCACATGCTTGGCTATGAAGATATGGATTTCAAAAATTTGATGCGCTTATACATGACCATTCATGCCGATCATGAAGGTGGCAATGCATCAGCACATACTACGCATTTAGTGGCTTCTACCCTCAGCGACCCTTATTTGTCTTTTGCTGCAGCTATGAATGCATTGGCAGGTCCTCTGCATGGTCTGGCGAATCAAGAAGTCATCAAATGGATTTTTGAAATGGTGGATCAATTGGGGACAACCAAACCATCGGACGAGCAAATTGCAGATTATGTCAAAAAGACACTCAGTGAAGGACGCGTTGTGCCAGGCTACGGTCATGCCGTTTTGCGCCAACCCGACCCCCGTTTTATGGCTCAAAAGAACTTCGCTGAGCAATATTGTAAAAATGATGATATTGTGAATATCGTTTGGCGCATATTCGACGTGGTGCCGCCGATACTCCAAAGTCTGGGAAAAATCAAAAACCCTTGGCCCAATGTAGATGCTCACTCAGGTGCCTTATTGGTGCATTATGGCTTGAAAGAATATGGATTTTATACCGTTTTGTTTGGTGTGTCAAGAGCCTTGGGGGTTTTAGCAGCGTCTTGTTGGTCACGTGCCTTAGGTTTCCCATTGGAGCGTCCGAAGTCATTGACCACCGAATTGGTGAAAGATATGATTGCCGAAATGACTGCTTCAGCACAGGCTTAAATAAAATGATTATATCAATAGAAAAGGCGATTGGGATGAAAACCAATCGCCTTTTCTATTGGCTATTAATTAATAATATTTGTTTCAAATACTGAGGGGGTAATCATATTATCGACATTGCGAATCTCTACTTTCCACCCAATCTTTTCACTCCATCCAAAGCCTTATCATAAGCCGAATTAAATTCTAAAGCTTGTTTGTAATTTTTCAAAGCATCTTCTTTATTGCCCCGTTTTTCAGAGATGAAACCGCGATAATAATAGGCTTTATAAAAAGTAGGCGATTCTTTAAGGACGATATTGAAATGATTATTGGCTTGGTCGAGAGAGTCTTTATCCAAATACATCAAGCCGAGATTGAAGAGTGCGAACTCATAGCGAGGGTTATGCGACAATATTTTTTTATATTCAGCAATGGCATCGCCGACTTGATTTTTTGTTTGAAAATAAAAAGCCTTTGCCATCATGGCGTTAAAATCCAAAGAATCAATGAGTAAAGCGTTGTCAAAATATTTCAATGCCAAAGGATTGCCTTTGTTGGTAAACAGTTTGCCCAATTCAATAAACGCATCTTTATTGTCCGAATCCAAATCTACTGCTTTTTGAAAAGCATTAATGGCTCTCGCTTCGTCATTTTGCTCCTTGAAAACCATTCCGAGTAGGAAATAAGCGTCCGAATTTTGAGGGTCTTGCTTCAAAACTTTATCAATAGTGGCTAAAGCCAAGCCATATTGCTTTGTAATCAAATATGTTTCTGTCAATTTTAATTGCGTTGGAATGCGAGTAGGTGCGAGGGCAGCCGCTCGTTCCATCGTCGTGACAGCCAAGCGCGATTGGGCGTAATCCATATACACGTCCGCGAGAAAATGGTGGTAGTCAATATTGGTAGAATCCAATGTCAGGGCGTATTGCATATCCTGAATAGCGACATCATAACCGCCTTGTGCGCTATTTTTTTCAAACAATTGCGCCCGCTGATAATAGAGATTGGCATTTTTAGGATCTTTAAAAATCTGTTCCGTTAAGGCATCAATTTGAGGATTACCAGTTTTACTGAATATCGGTGCAGCGGCTTGTTTATCTTCATTTTTACAAGCAAAAACGATGAATATGCTGGCAATGAGTAGAATGATTAACTTTTTCATGGGGCAAATTTAGGGTTTTTACTTTGAATATTGTAACTGTTGTAGCACGGAACTCCAGCTCCGCAGTCATTATAAATGCGGAACTGGAGTTCCGCGCGACCGTCCGCTACAAAAAGAGGGAGCACTTTGCAGCACCCCCTCAGTATCAAACCCTTGAAGTTCTATTTTTCAGCTTTTTTAACTTATTTTTTACCGAAAAGACCACCCATCAATTGTGAGCCAACCATACCCATGATATCATCTACCATGCTACCGTCGCCGTTTTTATCAAGGAATTGAGTCGCCATTTGCATGAGTGGGTTGCTGCTTTGTTGTTGAACGCTACCGCCCAACAAACTTGCCAAACCACTGGCATTCAATCCTTGTTGTTGTTTTTGCTGACCCAATACACCCATTACAAGAGGTGCCAATTTGACCATCATACCCAATACGCCATTCTCATTCACACCTGTTGCTTTAGAAATCATTTCTGCCGCACCACCTGCTTGGTCGCCCAAAACGTGGCTCAAAATACCTGCACCGTTCATTGCTGAAGGCGTAGTTGCCTGTCCGCCGCCTGAGATAAGACCCATTACGTCATTCAAAATGCTACCATCGTGATCACGATCGAGAGCTGAAAGAAGACCATCTGCGCCACCGCCCTGAGCGTTTTTAGCCAAACCGCCTAATAATGTTGAAAGAACACCTTGAGCAGCCGTTGCTGTTTGTTCAGGAGCTGCGCCAGTCTCTTGGCTCATTTGATTGATTACTTCAGGGGTCAAGTGTCCCTGTAATAGGCTCATTAAATCCATTATATCTGTAATTTAAATTGTTTAAAAATGAGTTTTTATTATGAAAAATTGAGTTAAAGAAATATTGCACAAGGTAGCACTTTAATGTAAAATATTCTGTATTCGTTAAACAAAATAGCCTATTTCAAAAACGCACTTCTTTCAGACGTTAATACGAACCAAAGTAACGCCGAGCAAACCACTCAAGGCTCAATAATGTCAATAATAAGAAAAATATCCATTTTAGATTCAAAATATTTTGCGTTTTAGTGGTGTTGTACATGACTGGTTTTATATTGGTTCTATTTTTAATAGAGTCTGCCAGCGAAGCCATATCTTTTGGATAAACCATCGCGCCGCCCAATTGATTGCTCAATGCCCTTAGTATAGCATGGTCAGCCGTTGTTTCATAAAGCTCTAACTGAATAGGCTGTACACTAAATCGTCCATCCACTTCCAACTTCTGTCCGCCAACATTTGTCAAGGCTTTAAAAGTATAATTTCCCACTGCTAAAATGCCCACACTCAAAGAATAAGATCGACCAGATTTATTGAAAGTATAATTAAATTGCTTATTTTCTGAATTGGTGATAATCATGCTGACATCGGGGTCATTGATGAGTTCGTAGGAATTATTGTACAATTCAGCCCCGAAAGCAATGGGTTCATTTTCGCGATAAACGTTCTTATCTGTCCAAGCTCTGAACTTGCGTTTGTCTTCTTTCACGCCCACGTACTGAATCATTTTAGAAATTAACCCCTCAGTAATATCGTGATTTTGATGCTGAGCGAAGTCAAAAAGTCGCCATTTCCAAAGCCCTTCAGCTGCAATAATGCCCGTTTTTGTACCATTTGACTCACCAAGTATGATTAATGGGTATTTAGTATCTATTTTTCCTATTTTCTGATACATCAACACTTGACCACCGCCCAATTCTTTATACTCGCCAAAAGGGGCTGTCATAGGATTGAATTCAGAAATCTGATTCATATTATCTTCCAAAGTAAAAAGATTGAAAGCACCGTTCATAGTCGCTTGTACATCAGTGCCGCTTTTAGGGTCAGCACTGATACTCATCAAGGTCTGTAATGTATTTAATTTGCGTACATCAGATTGACCACCGATGATAAAGATTCGAGGTATCTTTTTATTATTCAAAACATTCAAAACGGCATCCGCACCATTCGATACTGAGGGGAGTTGATGCAGAACTACCAAATCAAAATCGCCTACGTTCACTTTTAAATCATTGATAGTGGCGACAGTAACGGTGTAATTTTTATTCGTCGAAATGGCTTCATTCAAAGCTGCAATATCGGGATGCGGTGAGTTGGCGAGTAACAATATTTTAGTCCGAGCGTCCAAAACTTCTATAAAAATATCTTTGACATTATTCGCCGTAGAAATTTCACCATTTACAGCCGAAACACTGACTCTAAAACGTTGAACACCTGGCTGTGAGGCATCCAGAGTGACTTCTTTAGTTGTAAAAAAATCGTTTTTATTAATGGAAATTGGAAAAGATTGTGCATTCGATAAATTGCCCGCACCGTCTATTTTTGCAACGGATAAAATTGTATTACTGCCCGTGCAATTATTAGCAGCTACGTCAATTTGAACATTGAATTTATCTCCCAAATAAGCAATATTATTATGAAACACCCTTTTGACAACCAAATCCTTTTTAGGCGTGGTATCGCCCAAAGCGACGGTATAGACAGGTGCGTTGAGTTTAGCAGCCGCATAAAGAGGGCTTGAACCTTCATTATAGATGCCATCGGTAGCCATCACAACCGCTCCGAGGTTTTGATTGGAATATAAATCGTAGATATTTTTCAATAAATCCGAAGCATTGGTCAATTTGTCTTTGAATTGAAAATCAACACCTTCTCTGACTTTTTCACCAAAAGCATATTGGTGCACCTCATATTTTTCACCCAAACTGTTAGCTAAGGCTTGAAAATTGGTTTTATACTGAGGGGTGTCTTTTACAGCCACGCCAATAGATTCAGATACGTCTTGCGCCAAAATCACGACAGGTTTTTTCACATCCGTTGTCGTGGTTTTAATAACAGGTGATAGCAGTAAAATGGCTAATATTGTCGAAGACAACCAACGCAGTGCGCCTAAACCGCGCGTAAGCATGGGTGATTGTTCTTTAAAACTTTTATCTTTGTAGTATAGCACGCCAGCGTAAACCGCGCCAAGCAAAGCGCAAAAGATAATGTACCAAGCAGGATATTGAAAACTGAGCATATTTATAGAATTTGATCGTTTGACGAACGACCTTTAAAAACGTTTTAGAAACGGTTAGGTTGCAAAGTAAAATAAAAACGAATTATTATGTGAATAAATTTAAAAAATTAAAGATTTATGAAACTTTACGAACAAATCCAAGAAGCGATTGAATACATCAGAATTTACACCGATTTGCAACCTCAATATGGCATCGTTCTCGGCACGGGCTTAGGCAATTTGACGGATGAATTGCTCATCGCTTGCGAAATTGATTATAAGGACATTCCTAACTTTCCAGTGTCAACCGTTCAAAGCCATAAAGGTAAATTGATTTTCGGCTATCTTGGAGGTCAAGCTGTTGTCGTGATGGCAGGTCGTTTTCATTATTACGAAGGCTATTCGATGCAGCAAGTGACATTTCCGATTCGCGTGATGAAGTTTTTGGGTGTCGAAACGGTCATTATTACAAACGTTTCAGGCAGTACCAATGCTGACTATGAAGCAGGCGATATAGTCATCGTGAAAGACCATATTAATCTTCAATCTGAAAATCCTTTGCGTGGTGAAAACGATGAGCGGTTGGGTGTTCGCTTTCCCGATATGAAAAATACTTATGACAAAATATTAATTAGCAATGCTTTACAGATTGCTGCAAAAAATAATATTCGCGCTCACGCAGGTATTTATTTTTCATGGCAAGGTCCTAATTTGGAAACACCAGCGGAATATCGGTTTATCAATATCATTGGAGCGGATTTGGTGGGCATGTCCACAGTGCCCGAAGTTTTGGTAGCGCGACATTCGGATATGAAAGTGCTGGTGATTTCGATTGTTTCTAATAAATGTTTTCCTATTGAAGCCATCAAAGAAACGACCGTTGAAGACGTGATTGCGATAGCTAATGAAGCCGAACCGAAGATGCGTTTAATCATCAAGGAAATGTTAAAAATTGCATAAAATACAATTTTAGTCTCAAAAGTATTTTTACAATCTAAAATATTTTTAATAATTTTAAAAAAAATATAAAATTATTTATTACAGAATTTTATTCGGAAAATAGATTATTTAAAGGTTTCAAATTTTTTTTATTTTAAAATTTTGAATATATACAAAATTTTATTTCAATTTTAACAGTTTAATATAATTTTAATTTTAAGAAAAATTCTAAATCAAAATTACCCTAAAAAGGGTGTTTTGGTTAAAAAAGTGTTAAAATAGATGTTAAAAAGAATAAGACTATTGGTTAGTTCAATAAAATGGCTTTATCTTTGGCTTATAGTTACACACAAAGAGACTATATCACTTCATTTAAAATTATTTTTTTCACTTAAATTTCATTGCCTATCGATTGTAAACTTGTACACTGAATAATAAACATTTTCTCAACAAGTCTGAAAAATTATTTAGTTATGCAAGTTATGCAACAAGCTATCACTTCTGTAAGTGATCACAAGCTAATCGAAATGTACCTTGACGGCAATGAAAAAGCGTTTGAAACGCTCCTCCGTCGCCATAAGGCTAAAATCTACACCTCCATTTACTTGTTCTGTAAAGACCAAGCACTTGCGGAAGACATCTTTCAAGAAGTTTTCATTAAAATCATCAACACGCTTCGCAGCGGACGTTACAACCACGAAGGCAAGTTCCTTCAATGGGCTTTGCGTATAGCGCACAACCTATGTGTGGATTATTTCCGTCGCGATAAACGCCGCCCAACCGTAGGCTCAAACGATGATTTTGATATTTTCAACGTCTTGAGTCTGTCAGATGAAAGCCCTGAGCAAGGCATCATGCGTAGCCAAGCACACGACCGCATCCGCTACCTCGTGGATGCATTGCCAGCCGAGCAACGTGAAGTGGTTATCTTGCGCCATTATGCAGACATGAGCTTCAAAGAGATTTCTCAATTGACGCGCGTTAGCATCAACACGGCATTGGGTCGGATGCGTTATGCGTTAATTAATATTCGCCGCATGGTGGAGGAAAAAGATATGATTTTACAGTAATGTAAAATATCTGACTTCAAAACATCTAAATATTAGGTGTTTAACTATAAAAAAATGGGCAGTTCTGAGAAGGACTGCCCATTTTTTTCATCAAAAAGAAAATATTCTAATTTAATAATTGTTAAAAAAATTAAAATAACATCTAAATTTAACACATTCTCTTTAAAAAAGTAGTAGATTTTTAAAAAAAATGCCTACCTTTGCGCCGCTTTTGAGGGGTTTTTAGAAAAAAATTAAATTTGGTTTCAAAGTTAATTTTTTATGTAAGTGAAACTTTTGCCATGTTTTTACGAAAACTATATGACATGCTTCTATTTTCTACAAAACAAACCACATCACACCACTGCAAACACCCCCTCAGTACAAAGCTCATTTTGAGTGACTTTTTAAGTGAAATATAGTCTTTGAATAGGCTTTTCGCCTATTTTCATATAAAAACGAATAATTTTTAATTTCAATCATATCTAAATAAATCATGGCAACGAATTTAAAATACACGAGAAATATCGGTATCGCCGCTCACATTGATGCAGGTAAAACAACGACTACCGAACGTGTCCTTTACTATACGGGTATGTCTCACAAAATTGGTGAGGTGCACGACGGCGCAGCGACTATGGATCACATGGAGCAAGAGCAAGAGCGTGGCATCACGATTACGTCTGCGGCTACTAAAACTAAGTGGATTTGGAACGGCGAAGAGTATCCAATGAATATCATTGATACACCGGGTCACGTTGACTTTACAGTGGAGGTGAATCGCTCATTGCGCGTATTGGATGGCTTGGTTTTTTTGTTTTCAGCAGTTGACGGTGTAGAGCCTCAATCTGAAACCAACTGGCGTTTGGCTGATGGCTACCGCGTACCGCGTATTGCTTTTATCAATAAAATGGATAGAGCTGGTTCTGACTTTTTCGCATGCGTAAAAGATATGAAAGCGAAATTGGGTGCTAATGCTATTCCACTTCAAGTGCCGATTGGCAACGAGGAGAAATTTATGGGCGTTGTTGACCTTGTTATGAACAAAGCAATTGTTTGGAATGAGCATGACCAAGGGATGACTTTCAAGGAAATTCCAATTCCAGAAGATTTGATTGAGTTAGTTGCTGAAACACGCGCTCAATTGATAGAAGAAGTAGCAGGTTATGATGATAACTTGATGGAGAAATTCTTCGATGACCCTGATACTATCACAGTTGAAGAATTGCAAGCGGCTATCCGTGCGGCTGTTATTGATATGAAAATGACACCTGTTATGTGTGGTTCAGCTTTCAAAAACAAAGGTGTTCAAGCTTGTTTGGATGCTGTATGTGCTTATTTGCCTTCTCCATTGGATGTTGATGCCATCAAAGGCACTAACCCAAATACAGAAGCAGAAGAAACACGCCAGCCAAATGTCAACGAGCCGTTCTCTGCTTTAGCATTTAAAATTGTGGCTGACAAGTTTGTAGGTCGTTTGATATTTATGCGCGTTTATTCAGGTCGTTTGGATGCAGGTTCTTATGTTTTGAATACTCGTACAGGTAAGAAAGAGCGTGTTTCACGTATTTTCCAAATGCACGCTAATAAGCAAAACCCGATTGATTCAGTTGAAGCAGGTGATATTGCAGCAGTTGTGGGTATTTCTGATATTCGCACGGGCGATACATTCTGTGCTTTGGATGCACCAATTATCCTTGAATCTATGGTATTTCCTGAGCCAGTTATTTCGTTGGCGGTTGAGCCTAAGACTCAAAAGGACATGGATAAAATGGGTATGGCTCTTAACAAATTGTCTGACGAGGATCCGACTTTCAAGGTTAAATATGATGAAAACACCAACCAAACCATCATCAGTGGTATGGGTGAGCTTCACTTAGAAATTTTGGTGGATCGTATGCGTCGTGAATACGGTGTAGAATGTAACCAAGGCGAGCCAATGGTTAACTACAAAGAGGCTTTGACTCAATCTTTCACACACCGCGAGAAGTTGAAAAAACAATCAGGTGGTTCTGGTTTATATGCCGATATGGAATTCACACTCGGTCCTGCTGATCCTGAATTTTTGGAAACAGAAGATTTCAAATCAGGCAAGAAGAAACTCCAATTCGAGTGGGCAATCGTGGGTGGTGCTATTGATAAAAACTATATCAAGCCAATCACGGATGGTTTCACAGCGATGATGAGCAACGGTATCTTAGCTGGTTATAATATTGAAGCGATGAAGGTGAGAGTAACAGACGGCGGTATGCACGCAGTTGACTCTAAACCAATTGCCTTCGAATTATGTGCTAAAGAAGGTTTCAGAGAAGCTGCTCCTAAGTGTAAGCCAATCATCCAAGAACCTATCATGAAATTGGAAGTAATTACACCTGAGGAATATGTCGGTGGTGTTATCGGTGACTTAAACCGTCGTCGTGGTTTGCCGAAAGGACAAGAAGGTCGTTTGGGCGGTGCTATTGCTATTCAAGCAGAAGTGCCATTGTCTCAAATGTTTGGTTACGTGACGCATTTGCGGACTATCACTTCGGGTCGTGCCTCATCAACTATGGAGTTTTCACATTATCAAGAAGCTCCAGCGGGTATTGCTAAAGACGTCATTGAAAAAGCAAAAGGACTTGTAAAAGTGTAAATTTTGCTTTAAAATATATCGAATACTGAGGGGTGTCTTGAAAAAGATACCCCTTATTTTATGGAAAATATTCCCGTAGGGATAGAGGAAGGTTAGTAAAACTGATTGATAACAGAAAAAGTCGTTTTGAAATATATTCAGAACGGGAAAGATGTTTAAAGATTGAGTTAGTTCCGTTTGCAAATCCTTCAACATCTTTCTAATCCTACCAATCCTAATTCAACCCCCTCAATGCGCCACCACCAACCGCTTCACCTCCTTCAAATCACCAGCCACCAAGCGGACGGAATAAATACCCGTCACCCACGATGATACATCCATATTTAATGTACCTGTCGAATTATCGGGTAAATTGTAATTGGTGACGAGTTGCCCTGCTTCGTTGAATACTTCAATACTGAGGGGTGCTGTCTGAGTGAAATTATACTGCAATACGGCTTCACCATTGGCAGGATTGGGCGATATGACCCAACCTATATCATTGAATGGCTCTATTCCCAAAGCCGCCTTTTCAGTATCTTTATTGAGAGCATTGGCGATGGAATCCGCTTTTGTTTTTGGCATTTCGGCTTTAGGCAGAGTGGCGATGGGTGCTTGTTGTAGGCTTTGTACAACACTTGTTGTTTTGGGTCGTTGAATACCCACTAAGGATGGTAGCATCTGCGTCAGCTTTTCGCCCATGCCTTTTCGGACGGTGAAGCAGGGGATTTTGACCTTGTTGTCATTCTCATAATACACTGTT
>JAYTUY010000163.1:0-19810 GCA_043744275.1 Saprospiraceae bacterium | reverse complement strand
TTCGTGGCTTAAACCATTTACGAGTATTAGACCACGAATTTTACGAATTGACGAATATTGGCTAATTTGGGTGTTGAATAAAATATTTTAAAATTAGTTATTCAAAGTGTGAAATAACTAATTTTTGGTATAGTATTTGTCATATAATTAACAGCAATATAAAATCCTATCTTAACTATATTAATCAGAAGCTTAGAAGTGTTTAGTGTTTAGTGTTTAGTGTTTAGTGTGCGAATTGAGTTCTGAATTTTTCCATTTTCTTTATTTCTGATTAATCTTCCTTAGAATTTCAAAATTACGTTTTTCCTATTATATTTTTATAATATTCACTTTAGTTTAACATATTTTTTAAAATAGATTTACAATTATTTGATAATTAATTAATTACAAAATTAAATTTTATCAATTTATTAAAAATATATGTTTCAAGGTGCTAAAAAACCCTTAAATTTTAGAACTTATTGTCTTAAAATCTATTAATTTACATAATAAAATCTGAGTTCACAATGAATATCCCCTTCCATAACATATCAAGGTTATTCGTTGCGGCAGCCTTAACGACTTTACCCGCAATCATTAACGCACAAACTTCGCAGCAAGGTGTGGAGGCGCGGCTCGATGTCGCTCATACCATTAAAAACACACCTGTAGTCATAGATGCCTTGCGCAATGACTATGAAAGCCCGTGGTCGGGTACAATCAAATTAGATAAGGTTGTCCTTAAAAATCATGGTACTGCTGTTATTGAAAATGGTAAAATCAAATTTACACCTGATGCTGATTTTAAAGGTGCTGCTCTTTTGAATTACACTGTTTGTAACAACCTGAAACAATGCGATTGTGGTTTAGTCATCATTGATGTGTCTGAAACCCCAATGCTCAATTATCAGGAAATTAAAATATTTGCGCTGGAAGATGCAACAGTAACATTTACATTGCCCTTGGGATTCCAACTTCAAACTTCTGCTCAACACGGCAGTATCACACCCACTGCACAAATAGGCGAATGGGAATACAAACCAACCAGCAAATTCACTGGTTATGATAATACGATGTTTACATTTAAAGATGTTGACGGCACGACTAAAGGTTATGAAGCCAAATTTGAAGTGCTCAAGAAAACCACTCAATATGTTGCCAATGATATTATTGCTACGCCGATTGGAAAAAGTGTTCGTTTTAATGTATTAGAGAATGATTATAGGAACGGAAGAGTTCGTATTGAATATGGCACTTGTACAGGTGGACAAATTCAAGGCTTACAAGATGGCTTGGTAAATTTCACACCCAACCCTAATTTTAATGGTAAAGCCACTTTTAATTATACAGTCACTTATAATATCAACAATACTCAAATTTCGGAAACGGCTACTGTTCTCGTTAACGTTTCCAATTTTTTACCTGATAAAGAGCAATTTAGATTGACTTGTTCAGGTATTCCTATGGTCATAAAATATGCGGCTCCTATCAATACTTATCGTTTTGAACCGCTTGATGAAAAGACTGATAAAGCTGGCACTATTAAGTTTTATACAAGCATAGACACTGTTATATCCAATCAACGAGTCAAAGGTGAAAACATTTTACTTTATACACCCAACCTTAATTCAGGCTCTTACGACGATTCGTTTTGGTTGAGATATTGTGTGGGCAACGATTGCTCCGATGATTATGTCCAAGTTTTGATTGATTTGATTGAGCCACCAACTTCCGAGGAATTGTGTATCAGTGAATGTGTTTGGCCCGGCGATGCCAATGCAGATGGTGTAGTCAATATTTTAGATTTATTTCCTATTGGCAATAATATGGGTCAATATGGCAAGGCTCGAAAAGATAAATCATTGGAGTGGTACGCACATGGCGGTGATAGTTGGGGACAACCGATTTATTATGATAGCCCTGTAGATTTGAAACACTCAGATACCAATGGTGACGGCTTAATCAGTGCAGACGATGCCGATGCCATTGTGAATCATTATAGCAAAAACAGTACGCTCGCTCCTTATAAATCCATTCATGATAGTGCAATTGAAATTCAATTAATTTCATCGGCTTCATCCGTTCGTCCAGGCGATTTAATTGAAATGATTGTTTCAATGGGCAATGCTGAAAACCCTGCTTACGATACAAAAGGTTTGAGTTTTGGTATTAACTACGATGCTCAATTGCTCAAAGAAGAAAGTGTCAAAGCGGATTTTAGTGGTTTAACATGGCTTTCTCGTTACGATGCTTATTTATCTTTGGGTAAAATAGTTGAGCGTGGTAAATTGGAAGCTGGTTTGGTACGTAGCAAAGGCAAAGGGGCTAATGGTCATGGAGAAGTAGGTAAAGTGAGAGCAGTTGTTGTTGATGATGTCAATGGTTTCCGCATAGGAGGCAAAACCACCCTCAAATTCCGCCTTGAAAATGCCGTGGTGATGGGTGCTAATGGGCAAATGATTAAGCTCAAAACGCGAGACCTTGAAATACCGCTTGTAACGGGTAAGAAAACAGACCTACTTAAGCAAGACGACCTTGTGATGTATCCGAATCCTGCCAGCGATATGGTCAACTTCTATATCAATGGCGTGAATACCATCGAATACATCCGCATCATGGATGCTGCGGGTCGTGAAGTGAAACGCGTATCGAATGTAGATGCTAAGTCAGCGAGTATCCAAGTGGATGCGAGTATGCGCGGCTTCTATATCGCAGAGGTGATGACAGAGAAAGGTAGAATCATGAAAAAATTAGAAATATTTAAATAGTTATGAGTTATGAGTTATGAGTTATGAGTTATGAGTTTGAAATATACACCTTATTTTAAGATATTTTATTCTTGACAACAACAAATTTCGTCGGCTACACTAAGAAATACTATATTCTTTTGCCGACAAATTATAATCCCTAAACTATAAGCCCGTTCATCACTGAACGGGCTTTTCTATTTACAACAAATACCCCCCTCAGTACGTTTTGATTTCAGACATAATTACCTTAGATTTACACATTAATTCATCTTGAAGTAAGCCATATAATCATATAAATCAGTGATACGCTATGAAAAATATTTTATTCATAACACTTTCATTATCAATTCTTTACACCGTTGGTTGCACTTATACCATCAAAATTAAAGACGGTAAAACAGCTTATGAGCGCAAGCAATATGCCGTAGCGACTAATTTTCTACAGAAAGAATATGGGCGCGGAAAAAGTACCATAGAAAAAGGTAAAACTGCCTTCTTATTGGGCGAGTCATATCGCCAATTGCACAATGATGCCAAAGCTGTGCAATGGTACAAAACGGCTTATGATAATGGTGCAGGAGTGGACGCTCTCAAGGAACAAGCCTACGCACTCAAGCGTCAAGAGCAGTACAAAGAAGCGGCAGAAGCCTTCAAACAGTTGGGTATCGAAATTGGCTCACCTTACGAATATCGACGCGAAATAACGGCTTGTACGGTGGCTCAAGGTTGGAAAGACGATGAAAAGTACAACGGCTACAGAATAGAAGATACTAAATTTAACTCACCTAATGCTGATTATGCACCCACCATGTATGAAGGTGGAAAAGTAGTCATCACGAGTGATAGACCGAGCAGCACAGGTGAAGCCACTTATGGTTGGACAGGCAATCGCTTTGCCGATTTGTTTCTTGTTGAAGATAATGCTGCTAAAAATTTTGACAATTCATTGAACACCGCTTTTAATGAGGCGGCGGCTACTTTCACCGCTGATTTTTCAGAAATGTTTTTCATTCGCTCGGGTGGCGAGCAATCGGATGAACAGTTTACGAAGATATTTTATTCTAAAAAAATCAGTGGTACTTGGACAACGCCAGAAGTATTGCCGTTTTGCAAAGATAAAATTAATTATAGTACCCCCTCAGTATCCAAGGATGGGAGGACTCTATATTTTGCTTCAAATGATCCAGAAGGTTGGGGCGGGCAGGATATATATATGTGTGTGAAAAGCAGCGAGGGTTTTGTCGATCCTAAAATATTGGGTCGGTCTATCAATTCAATGGGCAACGAAGCCTATCCATTTATTGACGGGGATACGCTATATTTTGCCTCAGATTATCATACTGGCATGGGCGGTTGGGATATTTTTAAATCCTATAAATTGAAAGATAATAACTGGTCAACGCCTCAAAATATGAAATCGCCTATCAACAGTGGGGCTGATGATTTTAGCTATATTATTGATAATCAATCAGTTATGAATACTGGTGTGTTGCAGCAAGGCTATTTAACTTCTAATAGAATAGGTGGCAAGGGTAGTGATGATGTATATCGTTTTGAGCGAGTGACACCTCCTCCTCGCCCTGTGGTTGTGAAAGTGGATACGCCTAAGACGACTGTTATTGTCTATAAAAATATATTAGATGTCATCGTGTTGGAGAAAATATTTGCTGCTACTGATAATCCTAATTCGGCGGTTATAGGTCGTAAGCCTTTGGCGGATGCGAAAGTGAGCATTAATATAGGTGGAAAAAAGCGCGAAATGACCGTCAATACTGAGGGGGTAGCATCTATTGATTTGGATGATAATATGGATTATAGTTTCATTGCCAGTAAAGATGGCTATTTGAATAATCAAGCTAAATTCACTTCAAAAGGCTTGGGGAAAGACCCTGCTAACCCGATTCAAAAATTTGAAGTGGAAATTGTTGTAGATAAAATTTTTAAAAACAAGGAAATTACGCTTGATAATATCTATTATGACTACGATAAATGGGATATTCGCTCGGATGCCCAACCGACTTTGAATAAATTGGCTGAAACTTTGGCTCAAAATCCTCAAATCAAAATTCAATTGTCTTCGCATACGGATTGTAGGGGCAATGATGATTACAATGCTACTTTAAGTCAAAAACGCGCTGAGTCGGCAGTCAATTATTTGATTACGAAAGGTATTGAGCCTGCTCGATTAGGGGCAAAAGGGTATGGCGAATCGCAGCCTGCGGTGAGTTGTAATTGCAATAAATGTACTGAGGCGGAGCATCAAGCCAATCGTCGGACGACGTTTAAGGTTTTGGAATAAGTGAATGAATGAACACATATTAAAGTCATTTTTTTTTAAAACACATAGGCACAGTAGGGCACATAGTTTTTCTATTTGTTTTACTGTGCCAATATTTTTTAAAAAAATTAAACAAACGTTTGATTTATATTAAACAAGTGTTTAACTTTGTGTAATTATTTTAACAAATTCAAAATGTTTACTAAAAAGAAAAAAGTTGAAGCTACGGATAGTAGAGAAGTGATTCTTCAAACAGCCTCGCGCCTATTTGCAGAGAAAGGTTTTGAAGCTGTTTCTATTCGAGAGCTATCTAAAGAAGCCAATGTGAATATTGCTATGATTGCCTATCATTTTGGCTCAAAGGAAGGATTGTTTAAAGCCATTGTTGCAGAGAAAATTCCTAAAATGGCAGCACAGCTTAAAACTGTTCAGAAGTCGGAAGGCACGGCTTGGGATAAAATTTCAGCGATAATTGACATTTATGTAGAGAGAATGTTCAGTAATGGCGTTTTTAATAAGTTGGTGTTTAGAGAATTGAGTCTTGAACAAAGACCTGAACATCGCGAAACTATTTTATCGGGTGTTGAAGGCAATTGGAAAATAGTCAAAACTTTTATTGAAGAAGGTCAAAAAAATGGGCTTTTTAAAAGTGATATTGATGCTGAATTGACGATGGCATCCATGTTCAGCACGATTTTTTTAATCGTCAATACGCCCTGTATAGCCGCCCGAATGATGAATGAAAAAGACGAAAAAATTATGTTTTCAGAAACCAATAAAACTCGTTTGAGACAACATTTGAAAAGTATGATGCGTGCCCATTTATTTATTAATCAAACGTTTAATTAAAACAAATCAAACGTTTTATCTGTTACAAAAAATTATCACACGACAATATTTTATTTTAATGCATTTTAAGATGAGAAACAAACAACTATTCTATTCATTAGCCCTATTAATTTTGGCTTTACCTTTTACTGCAAAAAGCCAAACAGTTAGAACGATTACCCTCGACGAAGCTATTAAATTGGGCTTGGAACATAGCCAACAACTCAAAATGTCTGGCGCAAAATACACGATAGCAACTGCCAAAAAAGAACAATTTTGGGGTACACAAATTCCTGCCGTTAATTTGGTGAGTGGCTATTCTCGCTTGAGTGATAATGTTGCACCTTTTAAATTTCAATCTCCAGGCTCATCTGAGGCTATTGCTTTAAATCCTCAGATTTTAAATCAATTCACCAATCGTATTTCTGCTCAACAGGTTGTTTTTTCAGGGCTTCGTGCAGTTAATTTCTATAAATCAGCTGAATTTCTTGAAAAAGCGGCGGCTTTGGATATTGATAAAGATAGGATTGAAATCAAAAATAATATTGCGGCAGCATATTATAATCTCTATAAATTACAGTCATCGAACGAAATTTTGGGCGAAAACCTCAAAGTACTGAGGGGTCGATACAATGATGTACAAAATTTTGTCAAAAATGGTACAGCTCTGGAAAATGATGCTTTGAAAGCGGATTTAGCCATTTCTCAATTGGAAATGGCTAAAAAAGATGTAGAAAATGCCATTCATGTTGCGCTTTACAATGCCTGTATCCTTCTGGGCTTGCCGACGGATACGCGCCTTGAATTGGATAAATCGAATCTTTTCCCTGAAAAAACGGTCAATACTTTGGATTTTTATTTGAATTCATTGACTGCACGTCCTGATATTAATGCGACTGAATTGCGCCGTCAAGCGGCTCTTAAAAATATTGATGTCGCTAAAGGTATTGTTTATCCTGTTATCAGTTTGAATGCGAATTATTATGAAAATCGCCCGAATCAACGCGTATTTCCACAGCAGGATGCCTTTAAAGGTACTTGGGATGCGGGCATTTTATTGACTTATAATTTGACAGCTGCCTACACAGCGAAATATCAAGTGAAAGAAGCGCAAGCCAATTTAGCGCAAACAGATGCCCTCAAAACCCAAATTACTGAGGGGGCTAAAATGGAAGTGGCTGCTAACTTTTACGCTTACCAATCTGCTATTGATAAAATAGCTTTAAATCAAAAAGCTATAGCGCAATCTACTGAAAATCAACGAGTTATGAAAAATAAATTCGACGCTCAAATGATTACCATCGGTGAATTATTAGACTCGGATTTCCTTGTTTTACAAGCTAAATTGAACCTTGAAACAGCTAAATCTGATGCTGAAATTGCTTACTTTAAACTGCTGAAATCGGTGGGCAATTATTAAAGTATTGAGGATTTAAATCCACTCTATAATTTTTTTAGAATAAAAAAACATTGACAAATGGCAATTGAAAATAAAGCAAAAGTAATCCGTTTTACTGTCGTCGGATTGGTATTGATCGTAGCAGGCTACTTCGGTTTCAAAAAAGTGAGTTTCATGTTGAACAATGAGGACACTGAAAATTCGCAGTTGGAAACGAACATGGTGCCAGTCGGTCCAAAAGTGGGAGGCTACGTGACCGAGGTTTTGGTCAAAGAAAACCAAGCCGTGAAAGCAGGCGATACTTTAGTGAAAATGGATGATCGCGACCTTAAAATAAAGGTGCTACAAGCAGAAGTTGCCTTAAAAAATGCCGAAGCCAACGTCTCCCTCACGCAAGCGAATGCGGGATCAATCGGCGCAAACGTGAACACGAGCGAGGCAAGTTTTGAAGCCTCCAATGCAGGTATTGAAACCGCAAATGCTGCCGTTGCTACTGCTAACGCAAATGTGGAAGCCGCTAAAATCCGCATTTGGAAAGCAACGCAGGATTTCAACCGATATTCAGCACTTGTTCAAGCCAAATCGGCTACTCAACAGCAGTTTGAAGCATCCAAAGCGGAGAAAGAATCCGCAGAAGCGGTCTTGAATGTGGCTCAAAGTCAAGCAGCGGCGGCTCAAAAGCAAGTGGATGTGGTAAAAAAACAAGCCAATGTAGGCAATAAGCAAAAATTGGCAGCACAAACGCAAGTTGGTTCAGCGAATAAGCAAATCACGCTCGCTCAGACAGTCGTTGAGCAAAAAAGAGCAGAGTTAGAGCTGGCAAAATTGCAAGCTTCTTATGTGGCTGTGACGGCACCGATTGCTGGTCAAGTATCTAAAAAAAATGTGCAAATCGGTCAATTGGTCAACGTCGGTCAACCTTTGATGACGATTGTAGATACCAAAGATTTGTGGGTAATCGCTAATTTTAAAGAAACACAAATTGCCGATATGAAGGTGGGTCAAAAGGTGAAAATCAAAATTGACGCCTATAAAAACAAGGAAATTGAAGGCACTATTGAGTCATTTTCAGGTGCAACAGGCGCTAAATTCAGCCTTTTACCGCCTGATAATGCGACTGGTAATTTCGTAAAAGTGGTGCAAAGAGTGCCGACGAAAATCATTATTTCTGATAAACAAGCAGCTGAAACGCCTTTGCGGGCGGGTATGAGTGTGCAGGTGATTGTGCCTAAATCTTAAAGTGAAAAATGAAAAGTGAAAAGTGAAAAGTGAAAAGTGAAAAGTTGAAAATGCAAAATAAAAAGTTTTCACTTTTCACTACTTAAAGCCCCTCAGTATAAACGCATATTTTTTATAAAAAATTGACAATCAATTATTTATAAGCATAAATAATTATTAATTTAACCAATGGCATTAAAAGGATTTGCAAAAATCATAGTAGTTGTAACGACCATTTCGGCGGCGATTATGGAGTTGCTGGATACGTCTATTGTCAACGTGGCTTTGTTCGATATGGCGGGTAGCTTGGGCGTAAATGTGGAGGACGTGGCGTGGGTCATTACGTCGTATGCCATTGCGAATGTGATTGTAATTCCTTTGACGGGTTTTTTGGCTGAGTATTTTGGGCGTAAAAATTACTACATCGCTTCTATGGTACTGTTCACAATCGCCTCATATATGTGTGGATCGGCGGGCAGCTTGTGGACGCTCGTCTTTTGGCGATTCATTCAAGGCATCGGTGGCGGTGCGTTACTCTCTACATCGCAAGCCATTTTATTTGATGCTTTTGAGCCTAAAGATCGGGCTATTGCTGCTGGTATATTTGGTATGGGCGTGGTCATGGGACCTACTTTGGGACCTACGCTCGGTGGTTGGGTGATGGAACATTTAGACTGGCCCTGGATTTTTTATATCAATCTCCCAATTGGTTTAATTGCGACATTATTAGCCTATAATTTTATTGATAAAAAAGAAGGTGAAGGTCAAAATAAAAAGAATATTGAAATCGACTATACAGGTATTGCCTTATTGGCTGTCGGGATTAGCTCATTGCAATTCGTTTTGGAACGCGGCGAAGCGGAGGGTTGGTTTAGTTCTGTGAGCGTGCGATATTTATCAATCACCGCTATTTTGGGTATGGTTGGGTTTGTATGGCGTGAATTGGTGATACCTGAGCCTGCGGTTCGGCTATCTATTTTAAAAAATAGAACACTCGCTTTGACGAATGTTTTGTCATTCGTGGTGGGCATTGGTTTGTTCACTTCGGTGTATGTTTTTCCCGTTTTGGTGCAGCGGATTAATGGTTTTACGCCTTATGAAACGGGTTTAGCGATACTTTTTCCAACATTGGTGGGTGTGTTTTTATTTCCTATTATTGGTAAATTGATGGCAAGTGGTGCTCCTCCTACGCCATTTATTGTGGTTGGATGCTTGACTTTCATTCTGTTTGGCTATTGGGGTGGCACGATGACAGGGGATGCCAATCGGTGGGATTTCTTCTATGTTTTGGTGCTGCGGACATTTGGCATTTCACTGATGCAACTGCCGCTTATTAGCCAAGCGGTGGCTGGTTTGCCTCCTAAAGATTATCCTGCCGCCATTGCCATTAATAATATGATTCGGCAACTCGGCGGGGCTTTTGGTATTGCCCTCGCTAATAATTATGTGGCAACGCATTATGCTCAACATCGTACAGATTTGATTTCTAACGTCACTGCTACCAACCCCTTGGCTGCCGAACGGTTGATCGCTATGACAAATGCTATGATTGCCAAATCAGGCGACCCCATTACAGCCGCTGATCAAGCCACTCGATATTTGAGTTTGGCGGTGGATAAACAAGCCTATTTATTGAGTTATTTGGATACTTACGGCATGATTTCAATATTTTTCATTTGTGTTTTTCCACTAATCTTTTTTGTAAAAGGTAGAAAAAAGGAGGCATCTGTAGAAGCTTCGAAAGAAGCTGTCAAAGCAGCGATGGATGCCCATTAATTGGGAAATTTCATAGAATAATTCTTTTTGCGATAGTTTTTCATGAAGGTGAGCCATTTTATAGGGTTCACCTTTTTTGTTTCAAAAAGACACCCCCTCAGTATAATTATGTTTTAAAATATTCTGGGCTGCCTGTGGCGTGAATACTCTTTAAATTTTGAGGTTTACAGCTTAGAGTGGAGTGAAGGCTGTAGTTTTGTGACATCAAAAAAAATACCTGTTCTTCGGTTAAACTAATAGAAGTGAATTGACGTAAATGATTTGAACAAATCTATTTGGTGCAATAAAGGCGAAAAAATAATAATCAAAGAAGTTTTCAAAAAAAGCAATAATGAAAAATAAAAACCTCTTATACATTCTATGTTGTTTAACATTAACTATAATATGGAACTGTTCAAAATGTAACTATAAAAATAAAAATTTTGATGATAAATCATTAAAAAGTAATATAATGACAAAGTATTCTCCATTTGTATTAAGTAATAGTAATGGCCATTATTCAATTACTGTAGCGATAGAAAGTGAAGAATTTTTCACAAAGTATTCCCCTTCTTTTGAGAAGTATGATTATTCAGGTAATGGATATAGTTGGGAAGGGCACATACACCAAATTTTAGAAAAGATAAACCCTGATTTACTTCAACATATTGAATTTGACCCAGAAGCGGGAGCATTTTATGCTTATGCTGATACAGAAGATAATCAAATTAAATTTGCAGAATTGTTAAGTCCAATCTTTTCAGATTTAACAAAATTAGAAGATTATTTGAAAAAGGCTGACCGTTCTAGAATAGATGATTAATTATCATAATAGTCAATTATTTTTAAATATCAAATTATGCTCTACAAAAGAATGCCCATTGAAATAGAAGCTCCTGAAGGCTTTGGTTATGAAAACATTGATTGCAATTTGTCTGAAAGTTCTTTTACAGACCAAAAGCTCAGTGATTTGGGCATCAATATCCAAGATTTATTGTTGGTTTATGGCGATCATAAAGGCAAGCCCGAATTGCGGGAATTGATAGCTCAAGAAGGTCATTTCACACCTGATGAAGTGCTCGTGACGTCGGGTGCAGCGACTGCTTTATTCATCTTGGCGACCTCATTTTTGAATAAAAACGACCATATTGTCATTGCAAAGACCAATTATGCGACCAATCTTGAAACGCCGAGAGCCATCGGTGCAAAAGTGTCTTATTTAAATTTGCGTTTTGAAGATGGTTTCGATTTAGATATTAAAGCTTTAGACAAACTCATTACTAAGCGGACAAAATTAGTCAGTTTGACCTATCCACACAATCCAACGGGTGTGCTCATCAATGAAGCAAAATTAAAAGCCATTATTGAATTAATTGAAAGAAAAGGCACGTATTTATTGATTGATGAAACCTATCGGGACATGTCTTTTGGGGAAAAATTGCCCGTTGCTGCCTCTTTATCGGATAGGGTTATCAGCATTTCGTCTATGTCAAAATCGTATGGGCTTCCAGGGATTCGCATTGGTTGGATTGTATCGAAAAACAGGCAATTGATGGAAACATTTTTAGCTGCTAAAGAGCAAATTTGTATTACTAATTCAGTGGTGGATGAAGAAATCGCTTATCAATATCTTCTAAAAAAAGAACAGTTTTTCGCTCCTGTACGCGCCACTATTTTAAAGAATTTCGACATTTTGAAAGCATTTATGGCGAATCAAGACGTTTTGGAATGGGTAGAGCCACAAGGCGGTTGTGTTTGTTTTCCAAGAATAAAAAGCCATATTCACATAGATACAGACAAATTTCACGATATTTTACTCAATAAATATGCAACTTACGTCGGCAGAGGGCATTGGTTTGAAGAAGATGCACGATGTATTCGGATTGGGTACAGTTGGGATACATCTGATAAATTGATAAAAGGATTAAATAATATTTTGAAGGCGATAGAGGAAGCCACTCTTTGATGTCGGATTTGGGATTTGGGATTTCGGACACGTATGGGACACGCGTACCAAATCCGAAATCCGACCTCCAAAATCCGAAATATACTGAGGGGGTGTCATTTATGCGAATAATGGGTAGTTTTGAATAAGTTTAGTAAACACAATTTTGATTAAAATTTCATTTTAATCAAAATTGTGTTTACTAAACTTGCGCCCAAGTGGGTAATAAAAAAAGCCGTTGTTCTATTGGGGAAATAGAGCAACGGCTTTTTTTAAATTATAGTAGCATATTTTATTGAATCATCAATTTCCCAGTTCCCACTACCTCACTATCAGCCGTCATTTTGAAAAGATAAACGCCCGACCAGATGGATGTTCTGACAATTTTGCATGTTTTATAACATAAATAGTCATTATTTGAATAATAAACAAACAATATATTAGGAAGCAAAACATATTCAAAAAATAAACAAATATTTTGTTGTAGAATATTTGTTTATTTGTTAAAATACATGCATCTTTGTTATGTTATATATTTTATAATAATTGAACTTAACCCTAAAATGTTTTATTCATTTCTTAAGGCAAATATCATTTTTAAAAAACAAATTAAATCTACCAAAATGAAAATTAACATTCGTTTGTTGGCTCCCTCGCTATTTATGGCGTTTATGGTTGTAGCCTGCACAAAAGACGCTTCGTTAGCACCCAATTCAACCAATTCTATTAAAGAAGCCAGTCTCGCATCGCCCTGTGGGCTTAAATCATCACAAACTGCTCAATCTATTATGGTGGATGTGCAGGGAAGCACTGAATATATTGTAGAGGGCAACCAAGTATGGCTTTTTGATGAAGTTTCAGCAGCCATAGCTGATTTTGGCTATAACAGTTGCAACCCTGCAACAAGTGGTCAAGGCAATGGAAACTCTTGTAGAGCAGCAGCAAAAAATAGTGCCTTTAGTGTTCGCTGTACTTATTGGGCTCAAGATGGTCATCCGCATTGGATATTGCATCAAGATAACTCTACAGGATCTGCTGTTGTAAATTTGAGTACAATTATTTATGGTGAATCTTTTGTGTTGAGTAAACAATTTTGTGATAAAGGAAAATTTTCCTTTACTATGCGAAATGCCGACTTATCAAGCCGTCTTACTAATTTAGCTTATACTATTGATGGTGGTTCACCTATCCCTTTAGGACATACTGTTGTAGATGGCAATGCGACTGATAACAATTGTTTCTTAGGATTAAATTATGCTGCCAACAATGGTCCATTTGGCAATTCTGCCGTTTATAGCCGCTTATTGGATGGTACAGTTGACTATATTTTACATGCAGATGATCCAACCAGCAACGATGCCGGTTGTCCAGCTATCTCTATCGCTAAAGTTGACCCGATTCAATTTGAATTGCAACCGGGTAGTCATACAATAGTTATTTCAGGTAATCTAAAAGGCAATGATGGATTAGCAACTGTTGCAGTTTCAGCCGTCAAAAATATTCATATTGCTGCTCAAGGTTGCCAATAATTTCTAAGTTTATTAATTATTGAAAACGTAATATAAAGTTTGAAAAATATATAACACAAATATCATTCTATTGAATAAAAAAGCCGCTTCCCTATCAAATTAGATAGAAAAACGGCTTTTTTTTATGGCTTATACTGAGGGGATGCCTTCGGCAAGAGATATGAGATACAGACGCTCAAGCGTTTAAGATACCAACACGCCTACGGGCTGAGTCCAATCACTTTTTAGTTCTTTACGCCCCATAGAACGAGTTCTTACCAAAATAAAAGAACGTGGTTCAAGCCCCGTCAAGACCACTGATTTGCTGGTACAGTAAGTGCCATTGTGCCATTTTTCTTCGCCTTGAATCTGATACTCTACAGCATATTGAATCACGCCCGTAGTATCACATTTCCATGAAAGACTCACAGCACCTGTTTTGTCAACAAGGTTTAAGGCAACTAAATTCGTAGGGATAGCGACTTCCTTAATTTCTTTAGAGGCTTTCCGCACATCAAAGCCAGCATCTTTAGCAATTTGCTCTTCACCATTGGCTACACCATTGACTTCGTAAGCCAACTTGTCTAAACATTTAATGACCACATCCCAACATTTGTTTTTAGCAATCGTCTGTGCTTCACTACCGCGCAAGGCATTTGCTAAAGCCGAAGTGAACTCATCATTGGCAACTTTTAAAGCATCTACCCAAGATTTTAAACCGACAAATTGTGCATCTTCGGTCATTTTTTGATAAACAGTCGAAGCAAATGTGTTCAAATCTGCTTGCGGCAGTTTTTTGTAAGACGAAACAATGATATTAATCATGTGCTTAAATTTATGCAATACGGAATTGTATTGCGATAAGTTTAATTCAATAATGATGCCACATATATTTATTTTTTGTATAAAAAGTCGTAAAATGCCCATATTTCCTACAAGAAATGTCGCATATCATGTAGTAAGTGTCGCACTTCCTACATGATATGTCGCACTTCCTACATGAAATGCGACACTTACTACATGACGTATCGAACTCCCTACATGAAGCGTCGCATTGACTACATGAAATGTTGCACTTCCTGTA
The DNA here is from genome assembly GCA_043744275.1 of Saprospiraceae bacterium. Classification (GTDB taxonomy): domain Bacteria; phylum Bacteroidota; class Bacteroidia; order Chitinophagales; family Saprospiraceae; genus JAAFJT01. The sequence continues at coordinate 5,066 of JAYTUY010000163.1, read as the reverse complement.
GTAAGTGTCGCACTTATTACATGGATTGTAGGTGTTCATGTAGTATGTGTCGCATTTACTACATGAAGTGTCCGAGTTCATGTAATAAGTGCGACACTTATTATACTTTTTTTTTACGGAATCAAACGGGGTAACGAAAAATATCTAAAAAAAATAAGGAATAGAGTCTTATTTTTATGCCCAAAGATTTACAACACATAAAAAATACATCAATTAAAATCATATGCCCCTCAGTTGGAACGAGATAAAAACAAGAGCCATCACTTTCTCCAAAGAGTGGGAAAATGAAAGCAGCGAAGATGCCGAAGCCAAATCCTTTTGGGACGATTTTTTCAATGTCTTTGGCATCAGCCGCCGAAGGGTCGCTTCATTTGAAAAACCGGTGAAAAAGCAAGATGGTAAACAGGGCTTTATTGATTTGCTTTGGAAAGGGGTCATTTTGGTAGAGCATAAATCTAAAGGACGCAACCTTGATAAAGCCATGCAACAAGCCAGAGATTATTTTCCTGGACTTAAAGACCACGAACTGCCCAAATACATTTTAGTTTCTGATTTTCAATGGTTCAGATTGTATGATTTGGACAATAACTCAACCGCTGAATTCGAATTAAAAGATTTTATTCAACATGTTCAATTGTTTGGATTTATTGCAGGATATGAAAAGCGGACTTACAAAGAGGAAGACCCTGCCAATATTCAAGCCGCCGAACGCATGGGTCGACTGCATGATGCTTTGGAACTGAGTGGTTTCACAGGTCATGCTCTGGAAGTGTATTTAGTACGTTTGCTTTTCTGCCTTTTTGCTGAAGATACAAGCATATTTGAGCGGACTCAGTTTCAAGATTATATTGATAAAAACACCAAAGAGGACGGCAGCGACCTCGCCATGCACTTAGCTCAACTCTTTCAAGTGTTGAACACCCCGAAAGATAAACGACTTAGAACGCTGGATGAATCGCTCGATGCCTTCCCTTATGTCAATGGCAAATTGTTTGAAGAAATGCTGCCTTTTGCCGCTTTTGATAGCAAAATGCGGGATATGCTTCTGTTTGCTTGCGGCTTAGATTGGTCAAAAATCAGCCCTGCTATTTTTGGTTCTATGTTCCAAGCCGTGATGAATCCCAAAGAACGCCGCAACTTGGGGGCGCATTATACCTCTGAAAAGAACATTCAGAAGGTTATTAAACCGTTGTTTTTGGATGGTCTTTATGCGGAGTTTGAAAAGGCTAAAGACAGTTTACCAAAGTTACAGGCTTTTCAAAACAAATTATCTGCTCTACATTTTCTCGATCCTGCTTGTGGTTGTGGCAATTTTTTAATTATCAGCTATCGAGAATTAAGACTCTTGGAAATAAATGTGCTTCGTGAAATTTTCTTTAACAAAATGAAATATAGACCCGAAGTATTGAAAGATGCTGGTATTAAAATCGAATTATTTATCAAAGTAGATGTTGACCAATTCGCGGGAATCGAATACGACGAATTTCCTGTTCGCATTGCAGAAGTAGCGATGTGGCTCATTGACCACCAAATGAATATGCTCGTTTCAGAAGAGTTCGGTCAATACTTCGTTAGGTTACCCCTCAGTAAAGCGGCTAAAATTGTCAATGGCAATGCCCTTAGAATTGATTGGCGAAAATTATACACCTCTAACACTTACGATGTTTATGCTGATGAAGTCAATATTTTGAAAGCCCATGAACCCGAAGCGCATTATCAAACGCTCAATGTCCACGCAAAACAAGTGAACATATTTTCGTCAGAGGATGCCCATACTATAGCTCAATTAAGCAAATCGCAAAGATTTTTTGATTACATATTGGGTAATCCGCCTTTTATTGGCAAGCAACTACAAAATGAATCGCAAAAAGCAGATATGGAATTGGTATTTAATGGTGTACAGGGTGCAGGTGTTTTGGATTACGTGTCCGCTTGGTATCTCAAAGCAGCTCAATATATTCAAAATACCGCTACAAAAGTCGCTTTTGTCAGTACAAACAGTATTTCGCAAGGTGAACAAGTGGGTGTTCTATGGGGTGTTCTTTTTAATTTTTATAAAATCAAAATACATTTTGCACACCGCACTTTTTCATGGAGTAATGAGGCTAAAGGCAATGCGGCAGTTCATTGTGTCATCATCGGTTTTGCCGCTTTTGATACGTCTGATAAAAAGCTTTTTGATTATGAAAATATTAAAGGGGAACCTATTGAAAGGAAAGTGAGGAATGTTAATCCATATTTGGTTGAAGGAAATGATGTTTTTTTAGCTGCTCAAAGAAAACCTATTTGTAATGTTCCAGAAATCCAAGCAGGCAATAAAGCTATTGACGGTGGGAATTTCATTTTTGACGATAATGAAAAACAACAGTTTATAGATAAAGAACCAAATTCAGCAAAATATTTCAAAAAATTTATTGGTTCAGAAGAGTTTATCAATAATAAAAGTAGATGGTGTCTTTGGTTAGTTGGTGTCAATCCTGATGATTTGAAAAAAATGCCATATATTCTACAAAGAGTAGAGAATGTAAGAAAATTAAGACTTCAGAGTACAGATAAACAAGCACAGAATTTGGCAAACTATCCAACTACATTTAGAGATAAATTTAATCCAGATTTTGCTTTAATGGTGCCTCTTGTATCTTCCGAAAATCGTAAATACATACCTTTTGCTTTTTTTGATAAATCTGTTGTTCCAAGTAATTTATGTTCTTTTGTTTCTAATGCTTCACTTTCCCATTTTGCTATCTTAACCTCAATTATGCATATGTCTTGGGTCAAATATGTATGTGGTAGATTAGAAAGTCGTTTCCGTTATTCAAATACCATAGTTTACAACAATTACCCCTTCCCACAAAATGTGAGTGAAGCGAATAAAAAGAAAGTAGAAGAAGCAGCGCAAGCGGTATTGGATGCTCGATTAAAATATCCAAGCAGCAGTTTAGCGGATTTATACGACCCCCTCTGTATGCCACCCGATTTGGTCAAAGCGCATCAAGCCTTGGATAAAGCGGTGGATTTATGCTATCGTCCGCAAGCCTTTGTCAATGAATTGAGCCGAATAGAATATCTTTTCGGGCTTTATGAAGCCTATACTGCTCCCATGTTTAAAATTGAAAAAAAGAAGAAATAGTAAAATCGCTAAGTACCCCCTCAGTATAAGCCATAAAATCAGCCGCTTCTCTATCCCAAGAGATAGAAAAACGGCTGATTTTATGGCTTATACTGAGGGGGGCGTTTGTTTATATTTCCTACCTCAATAACATTTAAAACATTAATTCCTGTTGACTTTGACAACTTTCTGCGTCATTCTTTGCTGTCTGCTTTCATCCTCAACGACAATAATATATACCCCATCGATTTGATTAGAGAGGTCTAATTCAATTTGCCCTTTGTTATTTTGAACATTGAATTTCCATTCTCCTTCAATTCTTTGCATCAAATTGTAAATCCGAACAGTGGCATTACCATCCCTAAAATCTTTGACAAAGACAGTCGTCATATCCTGTGTATGACTTGGAGTAGTTGTCACTTGAGGGTCAAGCACTGGCACGACTTCTTGGGTCACTTCTGTAGGATTGGTGTATGCTGTTTGTAAAGAATTGTTAGTATTGTTCGCTACTAAATTACTTGGAGTAGCAGATGAACGTACTTGAATTTTACCACCATTCAAAGTTTGCCATTGCGTCGCTCCACTTGCAAAATTAGAAGAGAAAGCAATTCCTGAACCGCCTGAACCTGCTAATTCTACTGAAACTCTATCTAAAGCACCTGTATTGACAGTTGTTGATTCCCAAACATTGAATGTTAAAGGAACACCGCCCAATATAGATATGGGTGCCAATGAATTTGTAACATCCGTAAGATTGCCTTTTGTACTAACAGTTGCTCTGCGGAATGTAATAGCTGCACCTGTTGCAATAGTTCCATCATCTTTTACATTTGTTACAACCATAGAATTAATAGCTGTACTCTTGATTTGGTATGTTTTCAGCACACCATCTTCCAATCTTCTGTAAACAATATTGATTCTACCTTGTAGATTTTTGCCGCTTGAATTGTACTTCATAACGAATCCAAAATTCATACGTTTACTCGGTGTACCCGCATAAGTGCCAGATGTATTGTTACTCATGATGATATGACCACCACCTGTTACAAAATCAAGACCTGGTATTGTAATAGCAATAGGAACAATCTCACTTGATGCACCGCAGTAATAACCACCTGCACCTGACCATACATCAATCACTCTGCCACCATCACCTATTTCAGATGAAGTTAATGTCGTTGAGTAACTGGTAGAAGCTGTACCTTCTTGCAGATTAGTAGAATTTATTAAACCAACATTTCTGTTAGCTGTACCCAAAACACTTCCATTGCTTGAACCATTTCTGAATGTAACAGTTGCATTTGTAATATTACCTCTACTTGCATCATTTTTATCTACTACAAAATCAGATAATGTTACCGTTCCAGTATTTGTACTTGGGCTTACACTGAAGAATGAGGCACCATTGTAGGTAAGTTCTGCATCTTCGCAAATGATTGTAAATGGGTCACTGTCAGAACTGCCTGCATAAGGACAACCTGTTGCGAATGAAGTCGTTACATTTGGCGTACCAGGCCCTTGATTCAACGTAATAGTGGCTGTTGCTATACCACTACTATTAGTTGTACCTGTTACAGTTTGTGAACCGATAGTGAACGTGATTGTCTTACCACTGAGAGGAGCACCAGTAGCGGCATCAACTAAAGTTGCTTTCAAATCTGTTTGATCAGAATACTGTTCAGTTAAATCGCCGCTATACGTCAATGTTGTTAAACGATTATTAACCGTTACCGTTGCTGTACATGGAGAGCTGTTGCCGTTAACATCAGGAACAGTCAACGTCACTGTATTTGCACCGACATTGGTACAATCGAAAGACGTTTTATTGAGGGATAATGTTCCTAAACCACATGCATCCGAACTACCATTATTGATATCAGCTACTGTAATACTACCTGTACCTGTTGCACTTAAAACAACTGTGGCTGCTTTGCAGGTTGCCACAGGTGGCGTATTG
>JAYTUY010000162.1:0-5280 GCA_043744275.1 Saprospiraceae bacterium | reverse complement strand
ATTGGATAATATTTTTTATAGTTTACGTCAGCGTTTTGATAGCATAGAGGGTGGATTTGGAGGTGCACCCAAGTTTCCTGGTACGATGTGTATTCAGTATCTTTTGGAATATCATTTTTATACAAAAAATCCCGAAGCTTTAGCTCATGCCGAATTGTCATTGACGAAGATGATACAAGGCGGCATTTATGATCAAATAGGCGGCGGCTTTGCGCGTTATGCGACTGATAGAGAGTGGCTGATTCCGCATTTTGAGAAAATGTTGTACGATAATGCCTTGCTAATCAATGAGTTATGCGATGCATATAAAATGACGAAGAAAGATATTTATCGAGAGACGATTGACGAAACCTTGGCTTTTATTGAGCGTGAAATGCTCCATACTGAGGGGGGCTTTTATTCGGCTTATGATGCAGATTCAGAAGGCATTGAAGGCAAATTTTATGTATGGGATAAATCTGAAATTGAAGAAATATTAGGAGAAGATGCCCCATTATTTTGCGCTTTTTATGATGTAACGGAAGAGGGCAATTGGGAAGAAAAAAATATCCTTTGGCGACATAAAAGCTATGAGGAATTTGCTGATTTAAAGAAAATAAGTGTTGAGATTTTAAAGAAAAAAATAAAAGAAAGCAGCGATAAATTATTCAAAATCAGAGACTTACGCATTAAACCTGGATTGGATGATAAAATATTACTCTCTTGGAATGCCATGATGATTTCGGCTTATGCGCGGGCGTATGAAGCGTTGGGTAATCCACATTATAAAACTGTTGCAGTTGATAACTTAGATTTTATTTTAAAAAACTTTAAAAAAGACGACGATAAAGGGCTTTATCATACGTATAAGAATAGTATCACACAATATGATGCCTTTTTAGAGGATTATGCTTTGTTAATAGAAGCGTTAACAGACGTATATAGTATTAGTTTCAATCAAAAATATTTATATCTTGCCAGCGAATACACGGACTATGTGATAGAGCATTTCTTTGATGAAGAAGATAATTTATTTTATTTTACGTCTGAAAGTCAAAAGGATATTCCACTAAGAAAAAAAGATTTGTATGATAATGCGACGCCTTCGGCTAATTCGACGATGGCGAAAAACTTGATGCGACTTGGAATTATATTTGACAATAACATGTATAAAACCTTGTCAATGAATATGTTGCGTTCGGTTTTGGAAGTGATAGAGCGTTATCCGTCGAGTTTTGCCAAATGGGCGAGTGTAGTTCTATCGGCTGTGAAACCGCCTTATGAAATAGCGATAGTAGGAGAAAGGTCTTTTGAGAAAGCATTGCAAGTTAATTCGCTCTTTTTACCTAATAAAATAGTGATGGCAAGCGTTGAAGAAGATGAAAAATTACCTTTACTGAGGGGTAGGCAAGTAGCGGATGACACGTATATATATGTGTGCCAAAACTATACTTGTCAATTGCCTGTTAAAACCGTAGAAGAGATGAAAAAAATGGTCGTTGAGTTTTAAATTTCAATTTAATTTTTAACTCAATGATTTATCACTTAATACTAAATGCGTTACCATGAAGAAGATTTACGTCTTATTATTTTTTATAATCTTCTCGCTATCAAGCAGTTATGCACAACAACCTGCCCAGTATAGCTTATATATGTTGAATCCTTACGGAGTAAATCCTGCGGCGGCAGGCTTGAAAGGGACATTGGAAGCCACAGGCGGTTTTCGCTCGCAATGGGTGGGCATTGATGGGAATCCAGTAACGCAATATTTGAATGTGGTGCTACCCCTCAGTATTGTGAGCAGTGGAGTCGGTTTGTCTATTCATAATGAGAGTATTGGTGCACGGAATGGTTTAACCGCGAAAGCAAGTTATAACTATATTATCAAAATGGGCGATGGGCAATTATCATTCGGGGCGGCAGGTGGAATCGTTCAGGGTTCTTTAAATAGTGCAAAATTGAGGACACCCGAAGGCGATTACAATCAAGGTGTGATTGATCATAAAGATAAAATTTTATCAGCAGTTTCTATCAGTGGTACGACGCCTACTTTTGATGTGGGGATTTTTTTTAAAAATGAAAAATTTGAAGGTGGGCTTTCATCCAGCAATATTATAGAGCCTAAACTGAAATTAACAGGTCAAAGCAATATTAATGTTGTGCTGAAAAGAAACTATTTTGCCCTTGCAGGAGCACATTTTGATTTGACAAATAATATAACAATTAACCCATCAATGTTAATTAAATCAGATGGAGTACAAACTCAGATGGATTTTTCTACCTTTGTGCGCTATAATGATAATATTTTTTTAGGGGCAACGTTTAGAGGATACAATAAAAATAGTCAAGATGCCATAGCTGCTTTTGGAGGTTTGAAGTTAAATTCTAAATTAATGCTTGCTTATTCTTACGACATTACATTGAGTACCTTAAAAACTGTAACGCAAGGAACGCACGAAATTGTTTTGCAATACAATCTTGGCAAAGAATTTGGAAAGAGTAAATTACCACCAATTATATATAATCCGAGGTTCTGATTTTTATAGTGGGTGAATCATCTAAAAAAACGAATACAAGTATCGATTTTAACTAAATCTCATTGCGTAATCAATTGATAATCAGTTCATTACAGGATTTCTCTCCGATATTTGTCTTCACTAAAGTTAATGATTTTTAAAAACAAAAAAAAATATTTCTCATACATACTTTTATAAGTGAGGAAGACGTTTTTACAAAGCATTGACAACAACAACATCTGAATAGTAAAATAATACAATAATTTAATTTTTGTTTCTCTACAAAACAATCTATATTTGGGCGTTTTTTTTGAGAAAAACTCCTTTTTATATTTTCAAAATTGAAGGAAAATCGAGTGTTTAAAGCAATGATGAAAAGACAATCACAAGCAATTCTGATGCTGATTGCCTTCGGGCTTACTATCGCTTCGTGCGGTAAAAAACAAGGCGGCGAATTAATCGGCGCCCAGGACCGTCCAACTTGGAAGGGAATTAATCCTTACGGAATGGTTTATATTCCATCGGGGACATTCCACGCAGGGGCGAGTGACCAAGATGTCAGCAGCGTTTACATGAATAAGCCGAAGGCAGTGTCCATTCAAGGCTTTTTTATGGATGATACTGAAATCACCAATAATGAGTATCGCCAATTCGTAGAATGGGTAAGAGACTCAATGGCACATGCGCTTCTTGACCATTATCTCGAAAGTGATGATGGCAAGCAAGTCATCGATTGGGAACAAGAAATCGATTGGGAAGATGAAACCTTAGGAACTCTCTTTTACGATGGTAAAGATAAGTTCGAAGGCAAAAAAGAGCTTAACGTTGACAAATTCATCGTTGAGTATCAAGAATACGATTGGCAACGGGCTGCTCATAACAACGGCAACTGGCAAAATGCTAATAAAAATGTCAAGCGTGGCGATTTATTTTTCAAGAAAAAAGTGAAAATTTATCCAGATACATTGTGCTGGATTCGTGATTTCGCTTATTCTTATAATGAGCCAATGACGCGTAACTACTTTTGGCATCCAGCTTTCGACGATTATCCTGTAGTAGGTGTAAACTGGCACATGGCTCGCGCTTTCTGTTGGTGGAGAACAAAATTGTGGAACGCATATAAAGGTAGCGAAGTCAATACTGAAGATTTCCGTTTACCTACAGAATATGAATGGGAATATGCCGCACGTGGTGGTCATGATTTGGCACCCTATCCTTGGGGTGGATACTATACACGCAACTCTAAAGGCTGTTTATTAGCCAATTTCAAACCGGGTCGTGGTAATTATCCAGAAGATGGTGGTCAATACACTGTGAAAGCTGATGCCTACTTCCCGAATGATTATGGTCTATATAATATGGCGGGTAACGTTGCAGAATGGACAATTACTGCTTATAGCGATAATAATCAAGGTTTTCATGATTTTAACCCTGACTATCGCGTAGATGCTAAAGATGAAGATGCACCTGCTAAAAAACGCAAAGTGATTCGCGGTGGTTCTTGGAAAGATATTGCTTATTATTTGCAAACAGGTTCACGCACTTTTGAATATCAAGATACAACTAAATCTTATGTTGGTTTCCGTTGCGCATTGACGTTCTTAGGTCGTTCAATAAATGATTTTTAATTGAAATATTGATAAGTAGAAAATACTGAGGGGTATTATAAAAAAAAAATATACCTCTCAGTATTTTTTCTTGAAAATCGGCACGATTCTCGCCTATATTAAGTTTTTTACGAATCTCTGTAAAAAATTTTAAAGCCCAATTACACTTATTTAAGACACACACTTTTCTGCAATTACATCTTTATTTTTTTTAAAGTGAAATTGTTAGATAGTTTTTTATTTTCTTTATTGAGACGGATTAAAATATTTTATTAACCTTATTCTAAACTTTGAACGATATGAGTTTCTTAAAATCGAAAGGATTCAAGTACCTTAAAAACTTAATTATTGGTATCGGTGCAGCCGTAGTATTGGTTGGTGCACTTTTCAAAATCCAAAGCTGGGAAGGCGCTACTGAGATGTTGACTATTGGCCTCCTCACTGAAGCTGGCTTGTTCTTGATGCTTGGTTTATTAGGTCCTGAACCTGATTATTACTGGGACAAATTGATTCCAGGTCTTGGTGATTATGACTCTAAAATTGGTGCACTCCAATTAGGTGGTATGGCAGCAACTCCTCAACCACAATTGCCAGGTTTGAATGGCGAAGTTGTTGAAAACAAATTGAGCGGCATGTTGACTGAACTTCAAGGTATGTCAAAAAGCCTGGGCTCACTCAAAGCCTTACAAGAAGTTGATTTCTCTGGCACTCAGCAGCAAATTGCTTCAATGAATAATTTTTATTCAAAACTCACTGAAGCGATGGCTAATATGAGCGATGCAATGGAAGATACTAAGATGTACAAAGAGCAAATGGCTGCTTTGAACAAAAACTTAGGCTCTTTGAATGCAGTTTATGGCGGTATGTTGTCTGCTATGTCAAATGTGAGCAGATAATAATGTTTGACTTTTTACTGAATGATAAGGTTGTGAATGCACATACCTCCTCAGTATTTGAGTCTATATCCAAAACCAATTTTAATTAATTAGATAAAAAGTTATAAAACATGTCAATACCTAAGGAACCGCGGCAGTTAATGATTAACTTGATGTACCTCGTACTGACCGCGATGCTTGCCTTGAACGTATCGGCTGAGATTATCAATGCTTTCTTCTCATTGAACAAAGGGATTCAAGATTCGAATGTCATCGTTTCAAAATCAAATGGTGACATGAAAA
>JAYTUY010000161.1:0-19963 GCA_043744275.1 Saprospiraceae bacterium | reverse complement strand
CCAATTGTCAATATTTTTATATATGCAGGCATGAAAGTGGATTTGGTTCGCTCGTTTGGCAAATTCAAATTCATGGATAGCTTTTGGGCAGTCGTTTTTTCCCCATTTATTTTGAATAAAATAGGCAACGACACTTCTAAATACGAAGGACAAATAGTGCCTAAAGAAATTGCTTATCATAAGGAACTTCACGAAGCCATTTCTAAAAAAGACCAATTCGCGCTCAAACGTCTCGCCAACAGCCCTTACAAAAAAGAATCATTGCGAGAGTGGACGGAAGCCATTGTGTTCGCCGTTTTTGCAGCCGCTTTTATCCGCATGTTTTTGATAGAAGCTTATGTGATTCCGACTTCTTCGATGGAAGGCTCGCTCCTTGTGGGCGATTACCTATTCGTGAGCAAGGCGCATTACGGCATCAGAACGCCTATGACGGTGCTTCAAATTCCGCTTTTACACAATCAAATACCTGTCCTCAACACTGAATCTTACTTAAAAGAGCCGAGCTTAGGCTATCACCGACTACCAGCCATTCAGGATGTGCAACGCAATGAGCCGTTCGTTTTCAACTGGCCCGATGGCGATAGCGTATATATCACACCTACGCGCTCTTGGAATATCAATCAAATCCGCCGCATGTCGCCCAATCAGTTGATGCTGAGTGAAATACCATATCCATTTAAAGACGACATGTTGGTGACGCGTCCTGTTGATAAAAAAGATCACTATATTAAAAGGTGTGTGGGCATACCTGGCGATAAATTAGAGGTTCGTGACCGTCAAATTTATATTAACGATCAAGAAGAGGCGAAGCCTGAGAAAATGCAATTTATGTATATTATCAAAGGAAATGTCAGTAGTGATAAATTGGTAGAATTGGAAGTCAATGTTGCCGAAGCTCAAAAGGTCAATGGCGGAATTGTAGCGGCTTTGAATGCCCTCCAAGTAGAAAAACTGAAAGCACTCAATATTCAAGTAGATTTGATTCCAAACAATGAAATGCGCCCTGATATTTTCCCTCAAGACACCGCCCATTTCAAATGGACAGTGGATAATTTTGGACCCATTGTCATTCCTGCACGAGGCACAACTGTAACACTTTCAGCAGAAAATATAGCACTTTATACCCGCATCATTATCGTTTATGAAAAAAATACATTGTCAGTTAAAAACAATGAAATTTATATAAATGGTTCAAAAACAAATAGTTATACATTCAAACAAAACTACTATTGGGCAATGGGTGACAATCGGCACAATTCCGAAGACTCGCGCTTTTGGGGTTTTGTACCCGAAGATCATATTGTCGGCAAGCCCTTATTTATTTGGTTTTCAAAAGGCAATAATGGTATTCGTTGGAATCGTCTTTTCACATCAGCAGTGAAGCATTAATTTTTAAATTGCGTAAAAAATGTTAGATAAAAATCAAATAGCTAAGCGCATTGCTCAGGAATTGAGAGAAGGATATTATGTCAATTTAGGGATTGGCATTCCTACTTTGGTGGCTAATTATATTCCAGAAGGCATGAATGTGGTGCTGCAATCTGAAAATGGTTTACTTGGCATCGGTCCTTTTCCAACGGAAGAAAAGGTGGATGCCGACCTCATTAATGCAGGCAAACAGACCATTACGATGGTGCCTGGTTCAGCACTTTTTAGCTCAGCCGAAAGCTTCGCCATGATACGCGGTGGGCATGTGGATTTGACCATTTTGGGCGCAATGGAAGTGTCTGAAAATGGAGACATCGCCAATTGGAAAATACCGGGTAAGATGGTGAAAGGCATGGGTGGCGCAATGGACTTGGTCGCCTCTGCTAAAAATATCATTGTCGCCATGCAACATCTTAATAAAGATGGTGAATCTAAATTGTTGAAAAAATGTAGTCTGCCTATTACGGGTTTGAATTGCGTTAAAAAAATAGTGACTGAATTGGCAGTCTTGGAAGTATTGCCCGAAGGCGGGTTTAAACTTTTGGAAACAGCCCCAGGGGTGTCTGTTGAAGATGTGCAAAATGCTACTGAGGGGAAACTTGTGATAGGTGATGATGTGGTTGAAATGAGTTTGTGATAATTAAAATAGTATCGTGGCTATTTTTTTAGTTACACATAATCCACACAGGTATATTTTTTAAACACATAGGCACATAGGACACATAGTTTTCTTGTCATTCAGTAGGAAACTAAAAAAAAACTATGTGTCCTATGTGCCTATGTGTTTAAAAAAAATGATAATATATGTTAAACATTGCAAATCATTTCAAAGACATCAAATACTCCACCACATTCGCCAATTCTTCTTTATTCAAAGTCTCATTAAAACCAGACGGCATCAACGAATTAGGCATTTGAGTTTTAGTGACAATGTCTTTTAATCTGATGCTTTGAATAGTACCGCCTGCCATTTTTAAAACCAATTCCATATCAGTGACACTCGTAATAATACCGATATAAGTTGAACCATTTTTGGTCTGAACTTTCCAACCTTCATAGCCGAAGCTGATACCAGCATCGGGGTTCAAAATAGCCATATATTGCCCTTCTTTTGACAGTTTTGAACCAATAGCACTGAGTTTTGGTCCAAAATCAACACCTTCGCTTTTTACCAAATGACAGATGCCACAAAATGTTTTGAATAATTCACTGCCTTTCAAAACGTCCCCTTTCATGCCCACCATTTCAGATATTTCGGGCATTTTAGAAGTTGTAGCAACGGCAACAGGAGCATTAGGCAAATAAGATTCGGCTTCCTTTCTAACCTGTTTTCGCCAAGCATTTTTGACGCCTTTCACAGCAGCAGGAATGAATTTTTTATCAATTTTGCCTTCTTTCAGATATTTCAAAACCATGTCTTCACCGCCCCAACTACCGCCTATACTTTCAAACGCTCGGCTTCTAAAATTATCAGACCGCTTGACATTAAAAGCCGCTTCATTCAATAAATCAAGTTGTGCTTTACCACCTGCTGCACGTATAACAGTAAGAATTTTCATCGCCTCATCTTCTTTTTTAGGATTGTTGACAATGGCACGTATTAAAGCAGACCCCTCAGTATTTTTCATTAAAATATCGCTTGCGGCTCTCGCATTCTCATCTTTATTCACCATGCCTAAAAGCCGCGTATTTTCTTCAGGCAATAAATAGCGATCAGCAAATTCAAGATATTCTTTTCCTTTCAAATTGACCATTAAATTGCGCAAAGCTGTTTTCGCTTCGGCATTATTTTTAACAAAATCAGCATCCAAATGCCGCAAGGCGATAGTGCTCAATTCAGGTTGTTTTATAGCATTTTCTTTAATAATTTTAAGCAAAACAGCCGATTTATTCTTACTGGGAATAAAATCAAAGGCTCTGAAATAACGCAAACGATTTTTCAAAGGTGTAGTAATATCGCTTGCAAAAGCACTTAAAAGCTCGGCAGAAGCCTCACCTCTTGAACGCCATACAATGTCTTTTGCGCCAGCTTCGGATATTTGAAATTCACTTGTCATTGTAATCATTTTTCCTAATAAATCATCCCATTGACCATCAGCTCCAATACCTAATGCCTCCAAATACCAACGGTCTTGTCCAGTATGTTGCGCCGCTAAAATATATAAAAGCGTTGAAGTTTCAGATGATTTTTGATGATGCAAAGCCAAAGCACATTCTCGCCGCACCTGCACATCTTTGTCTGCAACAAGCTTTTTTACAAACGCCACAATATCCATTTTGCTTTGCCGTGCAGCTCTGATAGCAGCGATACGGATATCAGGATTGGCATCTTTTGACGCCATTTCAATATATTTTTGACCATTTTGACCTTTAGCTAAAAGCCAAAATGCCCTTGCTTTCATGCGTGGATTGGTGGCTGTATAATATAAATTCATGAGTGCCGAATCCGCTTTTGCACCGCCTTTATGCAGCGCATTCCAAGCCTTCCAACGAACCGATAGATTGGGATTTTGTAAGGCGTCGATTGCCCCTCTTGTCCATACTCCACTCGAAGCGATTTCAATATTGTCGTAATAATAAGTCGGAATTTTATACTGATTTTTTGGTGGTGCGACTCTAAAAACTCGTCCACGATTCAAATCTCCTGCCTGATGCCCCCCTACGCCCGGATCGTACCAATCCGCCACCATCAACGAGCCATCGGGTGCGACGCAGACATCCGAAGGGCGAAACCACTGGTCGCCCACGCCTTCCAAAATATTGACAATGCTCGCCTTATACCCTGCCCCATTTTTTTCAACTGGATATGCCCGAACAACATTGGGTCCTGCATCGCTGTGAATCATTTGACCTCTGAACACTTCGGGCAGCAAATCGCCCTCATATACACACATGCCCGTCGGCGAACCCGCGCCCGTTTGCAAGAGATTGGGTACAACGCCTGGGTCATTCAAATGCCAATGCCGCAGCGGAATTTCATCTTCAATATTCGTTCTATTGGCTTGCCAACCGGCACCTGTCATTTCATCCGTATAGCCATAATTGCCATAATCCATCACGTAATTGATGCGGACGCCTTTGTTTCCATCATCATCGTTATCGGATTGCCACATTGTGCCGTAGCTATCCACCGCGACTTCATAATTATTGCGAAAATTATTGCCCAAAACTTCAATCTCAGACATATCAGGATTGCACCTAAAAACCATCCCTTGCTTGTAGTTTTTAAGGGAAATCTCTTTGCCTTCTTTATCTTTTAAAACATTGTTGTTTTTATCTTTCAGCGTTTCACCTGCATTGCCGAAGTTGAAATAAAATTTGCCATCGGGACCAAAAGTGAAGGCGTGCATTCCATGATCGTGCTGCTTGCCGCCTACGCCTTGCATCAAAATCTCTTTTTTATCCGCTTTTCCATCGCCATTTTCATCCGTGAATAGCCAAACGTAAGGGCTTTGCGAGACAATCGCTTGATTGCCCATCACCCATATTCCTAACGGAGATTCAATCTCAACACCTTGATAAAAGACTGTGCTTTTATCGGCTTTGCCATCGCCGTTGGTATCTTCCAAAATAAGGATTCTATCGCCTTCTTTTTTAGTCGGATTACCCGTAATATCGGGGCGATAATTGAACGCTTCGCAGACCCAAACGCGCCCTTTATCATCCACGTCAATATTGGTCGGGTTGGTCATCATAGGCTCTGAAGCAAAGAGTTGAGCTTCTAAACCATCAGCCACTTTCAGATTTTTGACGGCATTTTCAGGCAAGCGTTTTTCACTTTCAGGAATGGTATCGCCCAAACGCAAATTTTGAAGAAAAGTAGGCGCATTATTATAGCGATTGATTAAAAAAAAACTGCTCAATAAAGGCAGGATAAGCAATAGCTTGATTGGATGTGAGATTCTCATTGGTTATGTCAGATTTTATTGAAGAAAAATTTGTTTGACAAATCTAAAAATAATCTTTGAGATTTAAGTTGAAACAGTTTATGTTTAAATTTTTTAAAATTATAATAAGTACTGTTTTGAGGTTTTATACTGAGGGGGTGATTGATTTTATTTCCCAATATATACCCTTTCATTTTTAAAAGTACAGGCTGTATAAAACGATTATAATTTTTTAAGCACTTTTTTACGCAGTGGTTTTTTATACTCGGTTAATTGATATGAAATACCACCACTAAACATTTTTATAAACACATAATCTATTTTACCTGAACCAAAAAAAGAATTGTCATATAAAAATGGAAAAGTAACGCCCACGCCAGCGTTCAGATTAAAACTCATTTTACGGCTCAATTTAAACTCAAAACCTAAACCGATGGCATTATCCCAATAATTAATCGGTTTAAATACTAAAAAAGTGTCAATAATCATCCCTGTACCTAAATCAAGAGCACTAAATGGAATTACTGGGCTTTTACGTGTAAATTGAAAATGATAAAAAGGATAGAAAGTAACAGACTTACTCAATTTAATAAGCCTACGATATTCAGCAGATAGCCCCAAATTTTCTAAAAAATTTTGTGCTTTCAGTTGGCGAGTAAAAATAAGTGGAATGTCTCTTACAGGATCATCAATATGAAATTTAAGTCCCATCGACCAATAATGTTTTTTCTTAAATACCTTACTATATGAAATGGCAATATTATTTCCAGTTATATCATAAAAGGCATAGTCCAATTTTATACCTGTTTGGGTAAATGCTTGATTAGAAATAAAAACTACCAATAACAGAGTGTATAATATTTTTTTCATTTTTAAAAGTACAGGCTATCAAAAGGTTAATTTGAAATTTTATTAAAAACCTAAATTTAGTCATAATATTTTACGCACAGCCTTGTTTTAGCCAATACTGAGATAAACAGTGTATATCTAAAATAAAAATTAATTTTAATAATAAATTTTTTATTATTTTTGCTACATGACGACTATTAATCGACATATCAAAAAAACAGCAGTTTACAATTTACTCAATCCTGCCGTTGCGTGATGCCTTCTTGAAGGCGTTTGGCAACGGCTATTTTCACCCCCTCAGTATGTTTGTACTGAGGGGGTGATTTATTTTTATTTTAAAACAAAGCCTACATTTTTACCGTAAAAAATCTAATTTTGCGCGCATTTTTTATAAATAATATCAAAGGAATATCCTTTTGAAGAGAAAAATAAAATAGTTATGGAATACAATCCAAGTAGAATCGAAACGAAGTGGAAACAATTTTGGGCAGAGAACCAAACGTATAAAGTGACGAACGGTGGCTCAAAACCTAAGTTCTATATTTTGAATATGTTCCCTTATCCGTCGGGTGCGGGCTTACATGTGGGGCATCCGTTGGGGTACATTGCGACGGATATTTATGCCCGTTTCAAGCGGCTCAAGGGCTTCAATGTTTTGAATCCAATGGGTTACGATTCGTTTGGTTTGCCAGCTGAACAATATGCGATTCAGACAGGTACACATCCTGCTATTACAACTGAAAATAATATCAAACGCTACCGCGAACAGTTGGGTAATATCGGTTTTTCATTCGATTGGAGTCGAGAAGTTCGCACCTCTGAGCCAGATTATTACAAATGGACTCAATGGATTTTTATGCAACTTTTCAATCATTATTATGATAAAAAAGCGAATAAAGCATTGACTATCAATAGTTTAGTTGAAACTTTTAAAAAGGAAGGCAATGCTCATTTGCAAGCTGTATGCGATGAGGATACCCCCTCAGTATCAGCCGATATTTGGAACAGTTGGAGTGAAAAAGAGCAGCAGTTATTCCTTTTGAAATACCGTCTAACTTTTCCCGAAGAGAGCTTTGTGAATTGGTGTCCACAATTGGGAACGGTGCTTTCCAACGATGAAGTGAAGGACGGTGTAAGCGAGCGCGGCGGCTATCCCGTCGAGCGCAAATTGATGAAGCAATGGTCTATGCGGATTACGGCTTATGCCGACCGGTTGATAGATGGTTTGGATACGATTGATTGGTCAGATTCTTTGAAAGAGCAGCAGCGCAATTGGATTGGTCGTTCGCAGGGGGCAAGTGTGAAATTCCCTTTGGAAAAAGACGCTGAAACGTTTATTGAAGTTTTCACAACTCGGGTAGATACTATATATGGTGTCACTTTCATGGTTTTAGCACCTGAGCATGAATATGTGGCGGATTTGACGACTAAAGAACAAAAAGCCGACATTGAAAACTATCAAAAGTGGGCAGCTTCTCGCTCGGATGTTGACCGCATGGCAGAGGCTAAAAAGGTGACGGGCGCATTTACAGGCGCGTATTGCATCAATCCATTCAATGGTGAAAAAGTGCCGATTTATATTGCCGATTATGTGTTAGCAGGTTATGGAACGGGGGCAATTATGGCTGTGCCAAGCGGTGATCAACGAGATATGAGTTTTGCGAAGCATTTTGATTTGCCCATTATTCCCATTTTAGATGCTCAAAAAGACTTGGAAACGGCGGCTGATAATACAAAAGAAGGTCGTTATATCAATTCGGGCATCATCAACGGCATGGAATATAAAGAGGCAACAGCCACTTTGATTGCTTGGCTTGAAGAGCGAGGTTTGGGAAAAGGTAAGATTCAGTACCGCATTCGCAACGCCGTTTTCAGTCGTCAACGCTATTGGGGTGAGCCTGTTCCCGCTTATTGGAAAGATGGCGTGCCGTATTTGATTGATGAAAGTGAGTTGCCTTTGGTATTGCCTAAAATTGATAAATATTTACCGACTGAAACAGGTGAACCACCTCTCGGACGCGCTGAAAATTGGAAATATAAAGACCAATATGAGTATGAACTCAGCACAATGCCAGGTTGGGCTGGCTCGTCATGGTATTTTTATCGCTATATGGATGCCAACAACCCCTCAGTATTTGCCTCAAAAGAAGCGGTGGATTATTGGAAACAAGTGGATTTGTACATGGGTGGCACTGAACATGCGGTAGGGCATTTATTGTACTCCCGTTTTTGGAATTTATTTATGTATGATTTAGGTCTTGTGCCTGAGAAAGAATACGCTAAAAAATTGGTGAATCAAGGGATGATTTTAGGTAGGTCATTATTTCTAGACACTAAAATTTCAGTTAAAGGAAATATTGTTTCTTTTCGTATTGATATAAATTATGCTGATGATAAGGACAGACTTTTTTCCGATAAATTCTGGGAAATGTGGGAAATAGATAATAGATTTAAATTTGTTTCACCAATGGGAGCAGATTCTCTACTTAATTGGCAAGTAGATACTGAAAGTGAAAAAAGTTATTTACAATTAAGACCTGAGGTTGAAAAGATGTCGAAGTCAAAATACAATGTCGTCAACCCTGATGATATGGTTGCCAAATATGGGGCTGATTGCTTCCGCATGTACGAAATGTTTTTAGGTCCGTTGGAAGATTCTAAGCCCTGGAGTACGACAGGCATTACGGGTGTGCAAGGCTTTTTACGGAAATTATGGTCATTGTTTTATGATTTAAATACTGGTAAAAATCTTTTAACAGACGAAGCCCCAACGCCTGAAGAATTGAAAGTTTTACATGCCTGCATTAAAAAAGTGAATGAGGATATTGAGCGTTTTTCATTCAATACTTGCGTTGCCAGTTTTATGATTGCAGTGAATGAATTCAAATCGGCGAAGTGTTCTAAACGCTTGATTTTGAATGAGTTAGTGGTTTTGGTTGCGCCATTTGCGCCATTTATTGCAGAAGAATTATGGGCAATATTAGATCATACAACATCGGTTTTGGAAGCGCAATATCCTACGCACAATGAAGAGTATTTAATTGAAAATGAAATTCTTTACCCAATCTCTATCAATGGTAAAAAGCGAGGCGAATACACATTTGCTGCTGATGCCAGCCCTGCGGATATTGAAAAAGTGGTGCGGGCTATGGAAGTAATTACGAAATGGTCGGAAGGTAAGGAGATTAAAAAAGTCATCGTCGTGCAGAAAGGGCATAGTCGAATGGTGAATGTTGTTTTGTAAGGATATTTTTGAGCCACGAATTTGACGAATTGACGAATATTAGCTAATTTAGGTGTTGAATTTATTTTTTTCAAACAATTTAAAACCTAACTAATGCGTAACACACTAACAATTTTAGCTTTCCTATTTTCCAGTAATACTCTTTTGGCTCAAACTCAAGAGAAAGATATTCAATTGAAAAAAAAGATATTAAAATCAAACAAGAATATAGAAAGGGAGTGGTGTGAAAAAGGTATTAATTTAGCAATCGAAGATTATTCAAAAGGGATTAGAAAAATTTATTATTGGGGAGATAGATATTCTGATAGTAATGATTCTCTTTTTAGAATAATATTAAATGCTGAATATGGTATCGTTACAGAAGATTTAGGTTGTACTCCAAGTGGTGATGAAATGTGTTATTCTGATTTTATGCATAAAAAAATAGAAGCAGATAAAGGTAAAGATTTCTTTAAAAATATCATGAAACGAGTAAAGGTTAATATTGCTAAATAAAACTTTTATTCAATTACGTGTATCGAGCCACGAATTTGACGAATTGACGAATATTGGCTAATTTAAATGCTGAATTTATTTTTTTCAAACAATTTAAAAACTAACCAATGCGTAAAACACTGATTTTCATCGCTTTAATATTTTCAAACAATTTTATAAATGCCCAATCTGGAGAATGGCGTTTTTTATATGGTGAAAAAATATCTTCAAAATGGGGGCAGAAACCACCGTATTATTTACCAGCAATAGATGTTTCATTTGCTGTCAATGAGGTTCAATCTTTAAATTTGGGATCAAGTTCCATCATTTATAGTAAAAGTTTAAACTCGAAATTCGATTGGAGTTTAGGCATAAATTATAATAGAAAAGGATTTGAAGAAATAGGTATAGTTAACGATTTTGGGAATCAATATCCTTTTAGCCAAAAAAAGGTTTTCAATTTTATCGGTATTTTAGCAGGTTTTCGATATAATTTTCTTGAAAAAAATACTTGGAAAATAGGTATTGAAACGCTGATAAATCCTGAAATGGAGGTGCAAGGTTATGGTAATTTGAAAAAAATCACGTTATCATCAATGAGTCTGTTGTATGTTGAAAAAGCTATTAATCGACATTTAGCCATCGCTATGAATCCTTTTTTTGAAACGAGTTTGATGGACTATAATAAGACTTTAAGGGGATATGACCCTATAAAATATAAACCATATGGATATGGCTTGATGATAGGTATTAAATATAGCAAATAAAATAGACCCCAAATACGTGTTTTGAACCACGAATTATACGAATTGACGAATATTTGCTAATTTAGGTGTTGACATCTCAATTAGCAAATATTGGTCAATTCGTAAAATTCGTGGCTCAAAAAACCTAATGGATTTTCAATTTTTGAAGCAATTCATCATCCAAATTATCGGCATAAACGCCATATGCCTCAGTCAAAACGCCTTTGATTTGCTTATATTCCGAACTAATCGCATACACAACCATACTATCCCCAGGGTCGTTCATGCCCTCAAAACGGTGGACTTCATCCACTTGAAATTCATTGGCAGCTATCATCAAATCAAGCCGTTTGCAATGCAAAGAGCTATGACTTTTAGACAAATTCAAATCCTCTACATAGCCTCTTTTAATTAAATCGTTGACAGCTTCGGTGACAGTATCGTAAGATTTCATGGTTAAAAATTTTTAGATTTATGGAAAATTAATCAACTTGCATCGTTTAATAATTCATCATTATCTATGACGTTACAGACAAATCTAATAACTTTATGGAATTAAAACCTAAGTTTTTTCAGTATTTTAGAGGTCTATCGTCTAATATCTACTTAAAGCGTGTATCGGCTTATTTTTTGCCAAATAGATTTAAAATTCTTTAATCATGGATAAAATAATAAAAAATAAAATCGTCGAAATTGAAAACGAATTTGATGTTCGGATTCTTTTCGCTTGCGAATCGGGTAGTCGCGCTTGGGGATTTGCTTCGCCTGATAGCGATTACGATGTGCGTTTTGTATATGTTCACAACATGGATTTTTACCTCAGTATTGATGACAGTCGGGATGTGATTGAATTGGACATCAACGACCTTTTGGACATCAATGGTTGGGATTTGCGGAAGGCTTTGCGGTTGTTTCGAGGCTCGAATGCGTCATTGTATGAATGGTTGCAGTCGCCCATCATCTATCAAAAAGATGATGCATTTTATGAAACCCTGATGTCGATGACCCCTCAGTATTTTTCGCTTCGGGCGGGTATGCACCATTATACAAGCATGGCGCGGTCGTGTTATGAAAAGGAATTGCAGGGTCACACGGTTCGCTTGAAAAAATATTTTTATGCCTTGCGCACTATTTTAGCAGCCAAGTGGATTGTCGAAAAACAAGAAGTGCCGCCGATGGAATTTCATAAACTCTGCACTATTTTACGCCCTGAACTCAAAGCAACAGTCGATAAATTATTGGCTATAAAAGCTGAGGCTGATGAAAAATATCGCATCGAAACTGTTCATCCGCTGAATGAATTTATATGGAGCAACCTGCTCATGTGCGAAGAATTCGCTCAAGATATGGAGCCTCACAAGGGCGATACTGAGGGGTTAGATAAATTGTTTCGCCATACTGTTTTGCAAGCGGAACATACGGTTTGAATGATGAATGATGAAATGATGAATGATGAATGATGAATGATTTAATTCATATTTTATTGAAAATCAATATTTTATATAAAATACTGAGGGGTAAAACTTGTTTTTCATCATTCATCATTTTTTCATTCATAACACAATTCATCATTCATCATTACTTATTTCCCATTAACTGCTTTGCCACCTCAAAACATGTCCTCGAAGAGATGCAACTGATGTTGAAATCATTCATCGCGGCTTGCAATTTTGAAAACTCCATATCAGTCAAGTTATTGAAAAAAACAGCCGATTCCATGCGCTTGCCATTTTTAAGAGTAGCATACATACATTGAGTTAAAACGAAAGCTGTTGAGCCACCTTTTTGACCTAAATGCTCGAATGTTTTGCGGTTTTCAGGATTGTATTCAAGTGCCCACTCCATGATTTTATCTAAGTGCGTTTGTACTTTTTCATCAAAATATTGACGGCTATTTATTTTTTGCATGACGCTCACATACTGCTTTGTCGTGCTCGCAGGCAACCTATCCGACCACACACGCTGCAAATCCATCGTTGGAAAAACGAAATTATTTTTCATTTTTTTATTGTAATCCGTTTTCAATCTTTCATGCGTTTCAAAGCATTTTTTAATGTAATCTTCTTTTGAAAGATTGGTCAAATCAGCCAAAAATTGCTTGGGCTCTAATTTTTTGCTATTAGAAGTTAAAAACAGAGCGGAGACGATGGGGTAAAGTTTATCATGATTCGGTAAATCCAATTTTTTCAAATTATCATTGATGTTTTCGATACCCAATTTATCCATCAAATATTCGGTATTAGCATTCGAGCTGTAGCGAATCATGCCTTTGGCTACGTTTTCAAGTTTCACCCTTTCATTTTGAATTAAATTTTTATCGCGCATATCTTTTATCCAATCGGGATGCGCGTTACCATCGGTGTTGATGATATAAAATTGGTCAAGATCAGCTAAAGGAATAGCTTCTTCGGGGTCAATTTTACCAGATGCAGCTTGCTGTGCATATTCAATAGCAATGATAATTTTCATGGTGCTTGCCAAAGGAAATTTCACATTTTGTTGCAATTCAACTAAGGTCGTATCGTTGCGCGTGAAAACAATTGATGAGCGTTCGGGGTTATTCTTAATGAAATCCAACACATAGTTGGGTGCATTATTAACGCCTTGAGCATTGATAAGAGTCGAAATTGCTGTCAAAACAGTAAAAACAAGAGATTTTATAAGCATTTTTTTGAATTTTATTATTATTTTATAATACTTGAAAATAAGTTTTTCGAGATTTAAAGTTGAGTGTGTTGATTTATTTTCCACAATTTATTTTTAACCATATTACCCTCAAGGCATTTAAATAAACGACCTAATCAATTTTTAAGTGCTTCTATACTGAGGGGGTAAAAACTAAACACCTAATAAAATATGTACCTACTACACACACACCGATTTAACATGCCACAACTCAATCGCGAAAGAACGATTCGAGTTTTATTGCCAAGAAATTACTACGAATCAGACAGTCGTTATCCTGTCATTTATATGCAAGATGGGCAAAATTTATTCGACCCTACAACCGCTTTTAATGGTAATGATTGGAAAATACCTCCTACCCTTTCTAAATTATCTTTGAAAAAACAGGCTATCATAGTTGGCATTGATAATGGCGAAGTCGATAGAATGAGCGAATATGCACCATTTAAACGCAGTAAATATAAGAGCGAGGGCGATAAATATATCCAATTTATCATCGAAACGCTTAAGCCTTTTATTGATTCTGAATATAAAACTTTGCCTCAGCGAGAGATGACAGGCATTGCTGGCAGCTCTATGGGCGGCTTGATTGCCTTGTATGCGGGCTTGAAATATGGTGAAATATTCGGGAAAGTAGGAGTTTTATCGCCTTCTATTTGGTTCAATCCACAAGTTTTAAATTTGGTTGAAAACGTTTCAATAAAAAGTCAATTTTATATCGCTGGTAGTAAAAACGAGATGCGGGGTATGGAAAGCACCTTGCAAAATGTCTATCGGACATTCAGCAAGGCAGGTTTTACAGACGAATTATTGAGGGTTGTAGTAAGAGATAGAGGCAAGCACAATGAAACCATGTGGCGCAATGAGTTTAAAAAAATGTACGAATGGCTGGTTTAGTGAAAAGTGAAAAGCAGTTTTAGTGAAAAGTGAAAAGTGAAAAATACTATCCTCAGTATCTTTCACTTTTCACTTTTCACTTTTCACTATTCACTATTCACTATTCACTATTCACTATTCACTAAAACGCCCCCTCAGTATTTTTCACTTTTCACTATTCATTTTTCACTTTTCACTAAAACGCCCCCTCAGTATTTTTCACTTTTCACTTTTCACTTTTACTTACGGTTCTTTGCTCGATGCGTTTTTCGTAATCTTGTCCTTGAAAAATGCGCTGAACGTAGATGCCAGGCGTATGAATATGGGCAGGATTGAGCGTGCCAGCAGGGACTAATTCTTCAACTTCAGCGATGGTAATTTTGCCTGCGGCTGCCATCATTGGGCTGAAATTCTGAGCTGTTCCTTTGAAAATAAGATTGCCAGCCGTATCACCTTTCCATGCTTTGATGATGGCATAATCTGCTTTCAACCAAGCTTCCATCAAGTATTCTTTACCCTCAAAAGTGCGGACTTCTTTACCTTCGGCAACCTCTGTGCCGACACCTGCGGGCGTGAAAAAGGCAGGTATACCAGCCCCACCCGCTCGTATACGCTCCGCGAGCGTGCCTTGCGGAATAAGCTCAACTTCCAATTCGCCCGACAATAATTGGCGTTCAAATTCCTTATTTTCACCCACGTAAGACGACATCATTTTTTTCACCTGCCGCGTTTTCAACATCAATCCGATTCCAAAATCATCCACACCTGCATTATTAGAAATGCAGGTCAAGCCCTTCGTACCTTTCCGAATCAAAGCGGAAATACAATTTTCAGGAATGCCAGAAAGACCAAATCCCCCGAGCATAATTATCGCTCCATCAGGAATATCTGCTACCGCTGCATCAGCCCCTGCTATCGTTTTATTAATCATAAATAGTTGATTTTTTAATTAAAAAATACTTTAAAATTAAATATTGCCTACAAATATGCTTTATACTGAGGGGGTATGTTGGTTATTAGTTATTAGTGGACATTTATTAGTTTGACAACCTATTACCAATCACCCATTACCAATCTCACCCCTGATTAAAGGTTTCCCCTTTTCTCTTGCTCTCTTTCAATGGATTCAAACAAGGCTTTGAAATTGCCTTTTCCGAAAGATGTTGCGCCTTTTCGTTGAATAATTTCAAAGAAAAGTGTCGGGCGATCTTCAACGGGCTTGGTAAAAATCTGTAAAAGATAGCCTTCTTCGTCTCTATCGACCAAGATATTGAGGTCACGAAGTGGCTGCAAATCTTCATCAATGGTGCCGACACGCTCCAATAAATTGTCGTAATAAGTACTTGGAATTTCCAAAAAATCCACGCCGCGAGCTCTTAATTCAGTCACTGTGTGAACAATATCATCTGTGGCTACGGCAATATGTTGCACGCCTGCGCCATCATAAAAATCGAGATATTCTTCCACTTGCGATTTCTTTTTACCATGTGCAGGCTCATTGATGGGAAATTTGATATAGCCATTACCATTGGAGACCACTTTTGACATCAAAGCAGAGTATTCAGTAGAAATATCTTTATCGTCAAATGTCAAAAGTAATTTAAAACCCATCACATCTTCATAAAATTTGACCCACTTATTCATCTCACCTAATTCTACATTGCCAACGCAATGATCTACATATTTCAAACCGACATCCCCTTTGAAAGTCCGGCTTTTATACGGCTGATAAGTGGGTAAAAATATGCCATTGTAATTTTTACGCTCTACAAAAGTATGAATCGTATCGCCATAAGTCTTGATAGACGCCACGACCACCGAGCCGTTTTCATCAGAAATAGTTTGCGGTTCAGATGTAGGTGTTGCCCCTCTTTTTACTGTATCATAAAAAGATTGGGCGGCATCATCAACCCATAACGCCAAGACTTTCACGCCATCGCCATGCTTACGAACATGGTCTGAAATAGGTGAATTTGAATTGAGCGCAGTCGTTAATACCAAGCGAATTTTGCCTTGTTTCACCACATAAGAGGCTTTATCCCGCACACCTGTTTCGGGACCTGAATAAGCAATTATTTCAAAACCGAAGGCATTTTCATAAAAATGAGCCGCTTGTTTGGCATTTCCTACATAAAACTCAATGTAATCAGTGCCATTGAGTGGTAAAATATCGGTTATTGTTGTTGATTTAAAATCTGGTTTTATTTTTAAAGCTTCCATTATATAAATTTTAAAAGTTAAATGTATCAGGAAAGAACGAGTCGAAAGTCCCCCATTGGGCATGGTTGATTGGTTCTAAAACATGCGAGTCCGCTGGACTCGTTTAAACAGATAATCATTTATTTCTACAAACGTCAGATTCCGCTGGACTCTTTTACAGACTTAAATATAGAGTCCAGCGGACTCTGACGTTTGTAGATATATATCCCTAAGACATATTTGACGAGTCCAGCGGACTCGCACATTTATAACCTTTGTCAGAACCAATCAACCCTCCCTATTGGGGAATTTAGAGGCTGTTTTATGTTAAAAATCAAACTTAATCCCCTGCGCCAAAGGCAATTCTTTTGAGTAATTAATGGTGTTGGTCTGACGGCGCATATAGGCTTTCCAAGCATCAGAACCGCTTTCACGACCACCACCCGTTTCTTTTTCACCACCAAAAGCACCGCCTATTTCAGCACCACTCGTACCGATATTCACATTCGCAATACCACAATCACTACCTGATTGGCTGAGGAATTTCTCGGCTTCACGCACGCTATCGGTCATGATGGCTGAGGAAAGACCTTGCGGTACATTATTTTGAATAGCAATGGCTTCCTCGATGGTCGAATATTTGATGAGATAGAGAATCGGTGCAAAAGTTTCATGTTGCACTATTTTCCAATCGTTTTCAACTTCGGCAATACATGGCTGAACATAGCAACCACTTTCCAAACTATCCCCCCTCAGTATATCGCCTTCAACAACGAATTTTCCACCATGTTCTTTCACTTGTTCAATCGCTGACAAATAATTGTCAACTGCTGCACCATCAATCAATGGTCCCACGTGGTTGTGCATATCCAAGGGGTTGCCGATTTTGAGTTGATGATAAGCATTTTTCAAAACGCTTTTTACATGATCATAAATGCTTTCATGAATAATCAAGCGACGTGTAGAAGTGCACCGTTGACCAGCCGTACCCACTGCGCCAAATACTGCGCCTGGCACCACAATGCTCAAATCCGCTGATGGCGTAACAATAATCGCATTATTACCACCAAGCTCCAATATGGTTTTGCCCAAACGCCCACCAACTGTTGCGCCCACAATTTTGCCCATTCGAGTAGAACCTGTTGCAGATATTAAGGGCACTCGCGGGTCTTTGGTCATATATTCGCCAACTTTATAATCGCCGTTGATGATGCACGAAACGCCTTCTGGCACATTATTGGCTTTCAAAACGCGCTGTAAAATGTTCTGACAGGCAATACTACTGAGGGGGGTCTTTTCGCTCGGCTTCCAAATGGTCACATCGCCACAAATCCAAGCCAAAGCAGCATTCCACGACCAAACGGCTACTGGAAAATTAAAGGCTGAAATAATACCCACGATACCCAGCGGATGCCATTGCTCATACATGCGATGAAGCGGACGCTCGGAATGCATGGTCAAGCCATATAATTGGCGGCTCAAACCCACTGCAAAATCGCAAATATCAATCATCTCTTGCACTTCACCGAAACCTTCTTGCAGACTTTTGCCCATTTCGTAGCTGACGAGACGACCCAGTGGGTCTTTAAATTTCCGCAATTCATCACCGAATTGTCGCACTATTTCGCCCCGTTTTGGAGCAGGCATGGCACGCCAAACAAGGAAAGCTTCTTGGGCTTTTTCAATAACAGCATCATATTGCTCACGAGAGGTGACTGATACTGAGCCAATAAGCGCAGCATCTACAGGCGAATAAGATTTGATAGATTTGCGACTGCCAAAAGATTCTAAACCCGTTGAGGTACCATGATTGGATTGTTTTAATCCTAATTTTTTAAGAAAATTAAATTCGGTTTTTACTTCAATTAGAGTATCCATTACAATTTTATAGTTTTATAAATTATTAATATCCAATGATTTATTAAAAATATTAGCATTGTTATTTGTTTTCACAGCAAAGATAATGAAAATGTTAGGGCTATAAAACATTCATAATTAATCATTAATAATTCATCATTATCTAAGTGGTTTTTATCTTTGCAATCTTAAAAGATAAATTTTTATTGTGGAACTGGAGTTCCACGCTACTTATTATTCAAACTAAAATCTGTATTGACATAATGAATAACACTTTTCATCAACTGACTGTTTCAAAAATAACACGCGAAACCGAGGATGCCGTATCGGTGAGTTTTAATGTGCCCGAAGAATTGAATGCTGTTTTTCAGTATACAGCTGGTCAATATTTGACACTCAAACTTTCTGTTAAAGGTGCTGAAAAACGCCGTGCCTACTCCCTCAGTAGCAGCCCGATTGAGAAAGAGTGGACAGTTTCGGTGAAGCGCGTACCGAAGGGTGCTGTTTCAAATTATCTTTGTGACAATATACAAGTCGGTGATACTGTGGAAGTTATGCCACCACAAGGGCGTTTTTCTCCAACTATCAGCATCGAGCAACACAAGACATATTATCTTTTTGCAGCAGGCTCAGGCATCACGCCGTTGATGAGTATTTTGAAAACAATATTGGAAGTTGAACCTGCTTCAACCGTTTTTTTACTGTACGGCAACCGCCAAGAAGATTCGATTATGTTTAAAAACAATCTTGATAATCTTCAAAAAAAATACGAAGGTCAAGTATTAGTCGAGCATATTTTGAGCCAGCCGAAGCGTGAAAAGTCGGGCGGATTGGGTGGATTATTTTCAAAAGGTAAGGTGACTTGGCTGGGCAAAACAGGGCGTATTTCAAAAACTGTTGTAGAAGATTTTTTGAAAGAACATACGCTTCGCAGCAAGGAAGCGGCGTATTATATATGTGGACCAGGCGGTATGATTGAAACCATATCAGCCACTTTGCACGCCTTGAATATTGATAAAAAACTTATTCATATCGAGCATTTTACCAATGATACGCCTGCTGAACCTAAGGCAGCAGGAGCTGTTTTTTCGGGTACGCAATTGACAGTCCGCTTAAATGGTAACACCATAGAAGCGACGATGAAACCCAACGAAACGATATTGGATACTTTGATTGCGATGAAAAAAGACCCACCATATTCATGTACATCGGGTGCTTGCTCGACTTGTATGGCTAAAATACTGAGGGGGTCGGTGAAGATGGATGCTTGCTACGCTTTAGATGATGATGAGGTGGCTAATGGTTATATCCTCACTTGTCAGGCTCACCCGACGGCAGCGGAATTGGAAATTACGTACGATATGTAGTTCACGCAACTTGCAGCAAGTTTTAAAATCTGTCCATTACCCATATCTCTTTTTAATGTAGGAAATACATCTATCATCTTGAAACCCCTCGTTTCAACGCTCTTGATTACCCATAAGTTTCTATAAAAGAATAGAATATGTATTAGCAATATTTGAAGTAATTAAATCGCTATAAAATACGTGTTTTCTAATTGAAATAATGTACATTTTCAATTTATTAAGTTGAAATTATATTCAAATATTTTAATTTTAAAATAATTCATTAATTTAAAATATACTATTTAAAATATTGATTATCAATATTTTGCAACATATTATATTTTACCAAAGACACTTATGGGTAATCAAGAG
>JAYTUY010000160.1:0-20072 GCA_043744275.1 Saprospiraceae bacterium | reverse complement strand
TTCAATCGCTCCGCGATTACTTCAACCCATTATTCGCATTATCAATAGTTTATGAATATATCAACAAAATACTGAGGGGGTCAATGCGCTACATTGACCCCCTCAGTATTTTGATGTATTCTCTCAATATTTTACCCACTCCCTGTTTTCTTTTTCTTTTTAAAATCACCGTTTTGCCAAGCTTTAAAAAATTGTTGCCAAGCCCCTGGATTAAATATATTCATTGGCGGAATTTGACCACCATAAAAATAATAGTTTTTAGCTTGCTGACGGAGGTACATACTGCCTGTCTCACGTCCGTCGAATGGCGTCAACTCACGCACTTTATCCATTGTTTCTGATGCCAGATTTTCAACAGCTCGTCTTTCCAACTCATCATTAATATTCATTGCCAAAAACTCAGTTTTGAAATGGTCGCGACTGGGCCACGGGAAAATGACGGCTTCATCCAATAAAATAGTATCTCTACTCAGTATTTGCACCATCGAATAACGGTCTTCTTTGAGGGTATCAGGCACTCTAAATGTTGCCTTACGAAAGCCCAATGCTGAAAAATTTACCACTTCGCCCCGTTCAGCCACAATACTAAAAAAGCCTTGATAATTGGCTGCTGTTCCTACTTTGCGCTTAGGCACGACTATGCCCGCATAAGGTACAGGCACCATTCGCCCACCTTCCTCTGTGACTACCACGCCACTGAATTGAACCAATTGCTTCTCAGGAGCAGGCGGTTGTGGTTGCTGTGCGGAAGCAATGCCCCCCCTCAGTATTAAGCACATTATGACGAATAAAACACGAGTTATTTTCATTTTTTCAAAATATTTAATCCCAAATATACGCAGTCTTAACGTTTTTAAGGAAATTAATGCCGCTTATGTTTCAAGTCTTAACAAAATTTTAAGGCATTGGTTTTTTTTCTCTTTTAATTCAATCATACTTTGATTATACACTATAAAAGTCTGCTGCGTTGCTCCGTTTTATAATCTTACAATTTTCCTTGTAATCACCCCTTTATCCGTTTGTATTTTCAAAAAGAAAGTTCCAGACTGCTCAATACTTAGGGGGGTGTTTTTATCAAAATTTTGTACATGAAAAACTATTTTACCTGATATATCAAGCACGCTAACTTGTTGAATATCAACATCTTGTATTTCAATAGTAAAGATTTTACTGCTTGGATTTGGATAGATAGAAAGCTGGGCAGCCCAGTCTGGTTCATCGATATTTGTTACGGTGGTGGATGTATTTTGCGGATTAATAGGTATCACTTGTGCAACATTATTGATGAGCGTAGCTTGAGAGATATTGAAATTTAAAGGCTTATTTGCAACACCTGATTTTACTTTAAAATGCACCGTGCCGATTTGCCCTTTCCCGCTTGAATTGCTGTGGTTTATCTTAGTTAAACCAATATCCAAATGTCCATTATTATTTTGTGAAATGCTCAATAAATCGCTATCCGCACCCAACCATGTTTGATTATAAGAAAAATAAACAGAAGATGCCTCAATGACTGAATGGTCATAATTAATACTAAATGCCAAACCATACACATCATTTGTAGGAATCGCAGCATCACCCAACATGACTGGAAACGCCCCTGTTTGGTTAGTACCAATAGCACTCGTTTGAATAAACAAAGGCGTGGCACTGCGGACATTTAAAACAGGAGAAGGCACTAAATTACGGATTTTACTCCAATTCCGAGTTATTGCCAAAGTGTCTGCGTAATTAATAATACCATCCCCATTAGTGTCAATATGCTTGAGATTAACCTGAGACAACGTCTGTTTCGACCAATCTTGGGCGTTTAAAGCTCTCCAAAAAATACAGGAATCGGGGCGAGGGTAATTGCAACGCAACACACCTGTTTCACCATAAGCCAACCCAATATTGAGTAAATCATTGTTATTTACCACGCCTGACGTGTCGGTATCTCCTGCCCATACGCATGTTGTGAGGTTTATTTGGATAGATGATTTGCAGCCCAAAGCATCAGTAACAGTTATGTTATGTATGCCAGTCGGAATATCCTCGATATTCGGAATTTCACCTATTAAATTTGATGTGTAACGATATGGTGGAGTTCCATTATAAACGGAAATACCTGCATTGCCACGACCGAATCTGTTAGCACAAGTAGGGTATTTATGAACAAACAGCTCCTCGTAACTACGATTTGCGAAAACTCTTCCAACTAAATCACAACCTTGAAGAGTTTTCACGCGCACATCAAAATATGACCCATTAACATCAACTTTAATGTTTTTAAATATTGAATCTGTACTAAAAGGGCGACCATTTAAAGAAATACTGAGGGGGTATAAAATGTTGGGGTTGCTTTTACTGATATGAAGATTCAAAGTTCCAAGACTATCATCACAACTATTTGGAAGAAAATCAGCTCTCAAATTAAGCCAATCTTTTTTATCATAAGTGTTGATGACAATAAAACCTGTACAATTATTAGCATCGGTTACATAAACTCTATTCAAACCAGCATTTAGATGAAGGGTACTATTCGTAATTATGGTAGGGTCATTATTTAATTGAAATGTATAAGGGCTTTTACCATTGGTCACGATAATGCGGTAGTCGAGGTTTGCTGTATCGCATGGGTTCACATCCGCAGGTTCTGAGTGTATGTCAAAATTAAAATTTGAGAAAGGAGCAAATATGCGAGCTTCACCTACCTTTCCTAAGGCATCTGTCACTGTGACAAGATGATAACCGGGCGATACATTTTCATAAATACCTGTTAGGGAAATTTCTGTTGTATCCAAAACAAAGCGATTAGGCAGTGTTGAGCCTTCGGCAATGAGTGTAACGCGATACGTGTAATGGCAAGTCGTGTCAGTTAATTGAAAAATAGCCTTGATTCGAAGAGAATCTTGTGCATTGAGTGAAGAGGCACCCCTCAGTATGGGAAGGCAAAATAGGAGTAAAATGAAGATTTTTTTCATGAGTAATAAGGTGTTATTGTGATTTTAAAAATTAGGTTATAAACATAAGGAAGAGTTATGCCCATTGAAATCCGCTGCTTAATGAAAGTGTTAATGGTGGGAATACTGAAAATTGGTTTAGAGTGAGCATGTCGTCCTAAGAATATTACTTTTCGGATGCTTTTAATGAGCTACTATATTGTCAGTGAGTAAGAGCTTTATTTTTATATATTCTAAGTAATCTGTTTACTTTTGTGAGCATTTGATAGCACTTTATCCTGTTAATCATGCTGATAAAAACAACAAATTTGTTTAAAATGGGTTTTAAAGATAACATTATTGGATTAATCATTTAATAGACGATGCTGAAAAATTTACTTGTTCTTTCCTTTTTATTTTTAAGCCTACAAATGCCTCTTCTGGCGCAAAACGATCTCAAAATTGGACAATGGCGTAGCTATATGCCTTATCATGCGGGCAATTACGTGACTCAAAGCAATTCGCATGTATATTGGTCAACAGGACTTTCCATTTTGCAGATGAATAAAACGGATTTTTCAATCGTCAGATTGGAGAAAACCAATGCGCTCAATGATGTCGGTACGAGCATTATCCGCTACAATAAAGCCAACGAATCACTTCTTGTTTTTTATCAAAATAGCTCTATTGATATTCTGAAACCAGACGGTCAGACGGTGGTTTTGAACGACATTAAAAATAACACCAACATAATCGGTGATAAAACGTTGTACGATGTTTTTTTTAGAGGCGACACAGCATATCTCGCGCTCAGTTTTGGCATTGTAAAATTGGACATGAAGCGGAATGAATTTGTTTATACCACTTTTACAAAATTGAAAACATACAGCATTTCTGTTTTTAATGAGCAAATATACGCAGCTACTGAGGGGGGTATTTATACGATTCCAAACAATAGCAGAACCAATCTGGCAGACTTTAAACAATGGCGAAAATTGGGTACAAGTGATGGATTTCCAAGCACTTATACATCCAATGTTTTAACTATTTTTAATGCAAATTTGTATTTTAACATCAATGATTCACTCTATAATTTTCAAAATAATAGACCCCTCAGTATTTTTGGTGAAAATAATTATAAGATAAAATTTTTAACATCTGAAAATGCCAATTTAATGCTGGGCTTGAGTTGTAATGATAATTGCAGAGGGAAAGTGTATCTTTTTGATAAAAATAATAAAGCCACTCCAGTATCTACTAATTGTAATGACCGCCCGACTTATGGCATCGAAGATTCAAGGGGTTGGCTTTGGTTTGCAGATGGTTTTCAAGGATTTCGTTTTACGAGCGGTGCGAATGCTCCTTGCGGTGTGAGTGAATTTGATTCACCTTATTTCTCAACTTCCAGTGATTTTGCTGTAACAGACACAGCTCTTTACGTAGCGGCGGGCGGTGTAGATGGCTTGACAGCTCGACTTTCACCCGATGGTTTTGCCAGTTTTATCAATGGAAAATGGCGCAATTACAATCGAGGAACTGATAAAGTTTTATTGGATAGCATGGCAGATTTGGATTTTTACCGCATTATTTTTAATCCAAGAAATAGAAAAATATATGCTGGTACATATTGGGGTGGCTTAGTAGAGCTTGAAAATGGTAAAATTTCTAAAATTTATAATGATAAAAACTCCGCCCTACAAGGTGCTGTCGGCGATCCCCTCCGCGAGCGCGTGGCAGGCATGGCTTTAGATAAAAAAGGCAATTTGTGGATTAGCAATAGCTTGGCAACAAACCCTTTGGTGGTGCTAAAAGCAGATAATAAATGGCAAAAAATGGGGCAAGTTCCTTTTGGCTCGAATGGTACGCAACAACTTGTTATTGATAGTATTGGCTATAAATGGATGGTAGTGAGTGGTGCACAATCGGGTTTATTGGTCTATGATGAAGGAAAAGATATAGAAAATGTGAGTGATGATAAAGTCCGTTTCCTTGATAATGGCACGTTGCCTAAAGACCTACAAAATGCTCGAGTGAATTGCGTGGCAGCGGATTTAGACGGTCGCATTTGGGTAGGTACGACGAGTGGCGTAGCAGTTTATGAATGTGGCAGCGATCCTTTTACAACAAATTGTGTTGGAAGACTCATTGTTTCGGATTTGGGTGGTATCGGTGAATATTTATTGAAAGATAAAAATGTGAATGTCATAGCGGTTGATGGAGCAAATAGAAAATGGTTTGGCACAACCAATGGCATTTTCGTCCAATCTACTGATGGGCGCGAAGAAGTTGCCAAATTTAATGTCGATAACAGCCCATTATTGAGCGATAACGTCACCGCTTTAGGCATTCGAGGCTCTACGGGCGAGGTATTTATCGGCACAGGAAAAGGTATTATGTCATATCGGTCTGATGCTATTTCAGGCGGTGAATTTAATAAAGATACGGCATATGCTTACCCCAATCCTGTGCGCCCAGATTATGATGGACCCATTGCTATAAAAGGTTTAGCGCGGGATGCCCTCGTAAAAATTACGGATGTGAATGGCAATATCGTTTTTGAAAGCCGCGCTTTAGGTGGCCAAGCGATTTGGGATGGGCGAGATTTTTCAGGCAGACGAGCTTCATCGGGCGTTTATTTGGTTTTTGCAGCCAATACACGCAATGTGGAAGCAGGCGATGCCATTGTGACGAAGATTTTATTTATCAATTAGACATATTTTGAGATGGCTTTAGATGACATACAGGTTTTACGCCGGTTTCGCCGTTGGGGTATCGTGACCATAGTGGCAACTATTTTTTTGATTTGGGTAGGTGGTTGGGTGCGCTCAACAGGTTCGGGCATGGGGTGCCCCGATTGGCCCAAATGCTTCGATTTGTGGATTCCACCGACTGCTGAAGCACAATTGCCGCCT
This sequence comes from Saprospiraceae bacterium, assembly GCA_043744275.1. Lineage (GTDB taxonomy): Bacteria > Bacteroidota > Bacteroidia > Chitinophagales > Saprospiraceae > JAAFJT01. Next base: position 14,239 of record JAYTUY010000160.1, on the reverse strand, counting down.
AATTATTTAGAAGAATATGTAAAAATGCGTCAACGAAAAAACGAACGGGTCGCTAAAACTCTCGCCCGCATGGGCATGACCGACTTAGCAGAGAAAATAAAAAATGACCCCTCAGTATATGAGCATGAACCTTTCAATTTTTATAAAACTTGGACGGAATATATCAATCGCCTGATTGGTGTGCTGGTTGGTTTTTTTATTTTTTTAACACTTCTTTTTTCTCTACCCACACGCCGCATTGATAAGCGCATATTTAAGCTGTCGCTCGCAGGTTTCATCGGCGTTGTTTTTGAAGGTTGGTTAGGCTCATTGGTGGTTTCTACCAATTTAATGCCTTCGCTCATCACGGTTCATATGGTCATTGCCATGCTGATTTTAGTGTTTCTTATTGCGGCTGTTGTGTTGGCTTATACGCGCAGGAGTAGCGTCAGCGAGTTGTTGTATGTGAAACCAATGTCGAAAGTATGGTTGGGAATAGGCGTTTCAACTATTATTTTGATGCAAATTATACTCGGTACGCAGGTACGTGAGAGTGTGGACAGGGTTTCAAAATCTCTTGGCGAAGCAGTTCGGGCTGAATGGGTGAACAATTTAGGTGTTTTTTATACTATTCACATGACATTTTATTATTTGGTGGCTGCTGGTATTATGTATTGGATTTGGCTGCTGAAAAATATGTCTATTTTTAAAGATACAGGGGTGAAGGTTTTTTCAGCCTTGATGCTCAGTATTTTAATTACAGAAATAGCTTTAGGTATCGGAATGCATCGGTTTGGTATTCCACCGGTTTTGCAACCTTTGCATTTGCTGTTTGGGACGATGCTTTTTGCTTCTGCTTTTACTTTGACGGCTATTTTGTATTATAAAAGAATCAAACTTTAAAAGTGTTTAGTGTTTGGTGTTTTGATTGACCCCCTCAGTATTTGCTCTTATTTTTTACTTATTTCTACAAAGTGAAACTAACGCTTTATACATTGGTTTCTACATTTGAGCAGTCATTTGAGTCACTTGATGATATAACTATTTCAAATTTGATAAAAACACCCTATATTTGTCAGGTAGTAAATATAGTTAACCTATTCTACACAGAAATCCAAATGAAAAAGTAGTACGAATGCTTTTCCGCTTCAATGTCGGGAAAGCATTTTTTTATTATTCAACAATATTTTATTCTTATTTCAATGAATGTAAAATGAATAAAATAATCAAAAAACCAATTGAAAACTTTAAATTTGCCTTTCTTAAAAAATAAAATAGAGGATTAAGCGGTTAGATATAATAAAATAAGTGGATAATATTTAGGTTCACCTATTTAAACAGAATAGAAAGGCATGTTTGATAATATAAAACAATTGTGGAAATATAAAATTTCACTTCCCCTCAGTAAGGCGCTACGTCCGGTCACTAAAACCATCAGCGCAGCACTTGAGCCATTCAGCAATTTTCTTCAACCTTTAAAAGAAAGATTCGATGAGCGTTGGGCTGCTTTTGCAGCAGCGTATCCGCGCACGTCCGTTTGGATTAGGCGGGGTACGAAGTTGGCAGTCGGTCTTTACATTTTTTATTTCATTTTCGCCATTGGTCTTTTCGGGGAAATGCCGACGGTAGAGGAGCTGCGCGATATGCAAACCCTCAATACATCGGAGGTTTACACGGCGGATAGTGTCGTGATTGGTAAGTTTTATAAGGAAAACAGAAAAGATATTAGTTTTGATGAAATACCCAAAAACGTGGTTGATGCCTTAGTAGCTATCGAAGACGAGCGTTTTTGGGAACATGATGGCATTGATTATCGCAGCTTCGGGCGTGTTGTTTATCGCTCTATACTGAGGGGGGATGAATCGGGCGGCGGCGGCTCTACTATTTCGCAACAATTAGCTAAAAACCTCTTTGGACGTAAACATTATGCCGCTTTCAGTACGCCTATTAATAAGGTGCGTGAAATGCTCATAGCCCGCCGTTTAGAAAAGGCTTATGATAAAAAAAATCTGATGGCATTTTACCTCAATACAGTGCCTTTTGGGGGCAATGTTTTTGGTCTTGAAATGGCTGCCAAAAGGTTTTTTAATAAATCAGCTATTAATTTAAAAATGGAAGAAGGGGCAGTCATAATAGGTATGCTCAAAGCCAATACCAGTTATAATCCTAAGAAAAATCCTGAAAATGCCTTCAAAAGACGCAATGTTGTTTTGAAACAAATGGTTGTCAATGGTTTTTTAAAACAAAAATCATATGATTCATTGAGGATAATACCCCTCAAATTGAATTATCAGCCTATTCTGAATCGGGATAATATGGCACCTTATTTCAAGGATTTTATCCGCACTCAAATGACAAAATTGCTTGAGCCTTATAAAAAAGAAGATGGCACACCTTACGATATTTATAAAGATGGCTTGAAAATATATACCTCCGTTGACTCAAAAATGCAAATAATGGCAGAAGAAGCCGTTGAAGAACGGATGTCGAAACTTCAAAAACAATTTGATGAACATTGGAGTGGCGGCAAATGGTGGGGCGACGATAAATGGCTTGAAGACGGTATGAAAAATTCTGAGCGATGGAAACGTTTAGCCGCCGATGGTTGGTCTGAAAAAAAGATTCGCAACCATTTTATGACTACTAAAATACCTGTCAATATTTTTGCTTGGGAAAATGGCAAACCGAGTGAAGATGAACGCTCGATTACACCTTATGATTCAATAAAATATTATTTCCGTCAACTCAATACAGGTTTCATGGTCATGGAACCTCAAACAGGCTTCGTAAAAGCATGGGTAGGCGGTACGGATTTTAGCTTTTTTCAATACGATCACGTGCGTTCACGCCGCCAAGTGGGTTCTACTTTCAAACCCATTGTATATGCTAAAGCTATTCAAGCAGGTGTAAGACCTTGCGAATATATACCCAACAGGCTCACAGCTTATATGTCCGACGGCACTACTAAAAGCGGTGATGATGTGAGTACAGAGGAAAAAGAAAGTGGACAAGCATGGGTGCCTCGCAATTCAGATGGCGATGGTTACAGCGGAGCTTATTCTCTCGAAGGTGCTTTGACCAACTCTGTCAACGTGGTATCGGCTAATTTAATTCAACGCATTGGCTATCGGCAAGTGCAGGAATTGGCTAAAAGCATGGGCGTCACAAGCGAAATGCAAAATGATTTGTCTATTGCCCTCGGTACGGCGGATATTTCTCTTTTCGATATGATGAAAGTTTACGGCACTTTTGCTGCACGTGGTCGCCGCCCTGAACCAATAATGGTTTTGAAAGTAGCAACTCGCGATGGAAAAGTGATTGCCGATTATACAAAAGCCAGCAACCCTGAAAAATGGCAACAAGTGCTCACAATAGACCAAGCGGATATTATGACACGCATGATGAAATCCGTTGTCAATGAAGGCACTGCCGAGCGTTTACGCCGCACTTACGACCTTAAAAACGATATTGCAGGTAAAACGGGTACGACTCAAAGCCAATCCGACGGTTGGTTCATGGGTTATACGCCTAATATTGTTGTGGGTGCATGGGTGGGTGGCATGACGCCTGCCGTGAGGTTTAGAGATATAGATTTGGGACAAGGCGCGAATATGGCTTTACCTATATGCGCTATTTTCCTTAACAAATTATACAAGACCCCTCAGTATGCAGCAATGAAAAATGCAAAATTTCCAGAACCCGCCAAATGGATAATCGACTCGATGGAGTGCGAACATAAAACATTTTCGGACGATGAAATTGCAGAATTTAGAGCTTCCGAAGCAAAAGATTCAGTTGTGGAATTGCAACCTGGTCAAATTTTTCCTGATGAAAAAACTGAAATAAATCAAGGGGAAAATCATGATTTAAAAGATAACCAAGGAAAAAGTGATGGTAAATCAAGAGGTGGAAATAATGATTTACGAAGTACAGATGGTGTTTTGCCGACTGTAAAACCTGAAGTAAAAACAGGTGTTAAACAAGCTCCGCCTAAACTTCTACCGCCTTCTAAAAATAGTGGGGTGCAAAATCCGCAGAAGAATCAATAATAAAAAATGCCTTTGCTCATTGCAAAGGCATTTTTTTATTGGTTAAATACTGAGGGGTCTCACAATTTCATAAACTTCTTAACCGCCTGCCCTTTTGTAGAAGACATTCTTAAAAAATAAAGCCCACTTTGTATTTGAGGAATTGATAAAATCATCGTATTTTCTCCAATAGATGTCACTCTTTTTTCATTAAAAACAACCTGCCCAAATGTATTAATGATGTCAATATTCACTGGCTCATTGCCATCATTTTTATACGAAATACTCAATTCATCCGCAACTGGATTAGGCGAAATTTTCATAAAATTTTGATTATCAATATCTTGTGTAGGGGTTTTAATAACCACTGTATTGCCTTTTGAAAGAATCCATAAGTCTGGGTCAAATTCGATAGAGTTGATAAAACTCAAACCTCTTAGGTCAATATTGAAAGATTGAAAATTGCTTGTATTATTAAGCACAACAATTGTATCTTTTCCCTTAAAGTCTTTAAATCGAAGTGGAATGGGCATTTCGAAGAAAGATACTGAGGGGTCTGATTGTGTTTGAGAGATTTTAATAGGAATGGAAGAAGGAATGAATACATCTCCTCCAAAATACTCGATTTTATAAGTAGGATACCCCTGTCCATAAAACCAATCTTTAAAAAACTCTGTCAGATCTTGTTTACCCACTAATTCAAGATGTCTTTTTAAGTTATTCGTGCGGGCAAAACCATAAGCTAATAATGGGTCATTTAAGTAATTATTGATGGCTTTAAAAAAGGCACTGTCCCCTAATTTCCATTGCAACATCCGCAGCACATACGCCCCTTTGTCATAAGATAATTGGCTATTGAAAATACGATTAACAGACGTTGTATCATCTACGAATACAGAACCGTTGGGTGTTCGAGTGGCTGAATTTAAAGTATTGACCTTCCATGATTGCCACCGAGTGGGTTCTAATTTTTGAGTATAAATGCCTGTCATAAATGTAGCAAAACCTTCGTTGAGCCATATATCCTGCCATGAGCCGCAGGTTATTTTATCACCAAACCATTGATGTGCTAATTCATGAGCCATTAAATCCGTAGAATATCCGCCTAAAAATGTAAAAGTCTGATGCTCTTGACCACCGCCCCAACCAAATCGCGCTTGACCATATTTTTCTTTTTTGAAAGGATAATCGCCAATAATTGAATCAAAAAGACGAATAATAGGCAATACTCTACGGGCATCCGCTTTATAAATATTGATTTCTTCGGGATAAAAATAATTTAAAACATACAATGAATCACCTCTTGACAAAGCTATATTGTCTGAAAATTGTTCATAATTAGTAACAGCTACGGCTATCAAATAGTTAGCAATCGCATACCGATGTTTCCAATGATAAACTTTAGATTGTGCATTTTTCAAATATTCTTCTACTAAAAGACCATTAGAAGCCACTCGATACTGAGGGGGTGTTGTCACGATCACATCAATAGAATCTATTTTATCCTGCAAATCCATTTTGCCAGGCCACCAATCACGGCTGCCATAAGGCTCTGAAAGCGTCCAAAGTTCAGCGGCGGCACCTCTAAAACGTTGTTCAAATGAACCAAAACCTGTTGTCGGCGGCGTACCTTGATAGAAAACAGACACCGAATCAAAAGCATTGAAAGTGATATTGGTCGTGTTGATAGACAAAATTTTGTTCTGCTGCGAAAAGGCTAATTTAGCATCATGCACTTTGACACTGTCCACTTTCAAGGCATCATCCAAATCAAAAGTTAAATTGGCGGTAGGTTTCAACAACTTGAAATAGGTTGTAACGCTGCCTTTTATGTAGCGGACTGAGGGGTCAATCGACCAATCGAAACGATGGTAAGTTATGTCTATATCCACACCCGCACCGGTAGGCTCAAAGCCTTCAAGTCTTTGATAGTTTTTCATTTCGGCTGCTCGTATAGCCTCCATATCAAAAGCCTTATTTTGTTGAGCGTGGACATTTATAGAGGTCAATCCTGCTATTAAGTAAAAGAAAAAGTGAAGAGGTTTCATGTTTTTTATATTTTATGCTACAATTTACGCATAAAATGTGGAATTGGATTGTCACATTATTTTGACAGAGGTTAAATGCTATAAACATGCAGTTTAATACTTTCTACTTCAATCTCTTTTTCAAAATGCAATCCCAGCTTAGTGAGCAACTTGATAGAAGCAATATTTTGAGGGATGGTTGTGGCAAGTATCGTAGTGTATTCCGTTTTTTCACTGGCTATTGATAAGACCTTTTCCGCCGCTTCATACGCATAGCCGCATCCATGGTGCTCTGGTAAAAATGCGAAACCGATGTCAAAATGCTCAAGATAATGACGCTTTAGAAAAGAAATGATGCCCAAAGGTGTATGATTATCTTTTAATCTCACAACCCAATAAAATAAATTCGGCGTATTTTTTATCCGCTGGATATAAGCTATCGCATCTTGTTCTGAATGCACATTTCTATCGCCAATAAATTTAAGCCACCCCTCAGTATTGACGAGTGCGCGCATAAAATGATGGTCATCTTCTGTTACGAGGTTCAATTTAAGTTTCTCAGTAATGATTTCAGTTTGCATATTTTCAAGTAGGTAAATTATTTTTGATTATTTCCTTGTATTTCAAAACAGTAGAGAAGCCTTTTTCCTTAAAATAATGTTCAGTGGCTTCAAAACCTCTATCAGAAGTTGCCATTATAAAATCGCCGCCCCATGCACCAAGTGATTTTGTTTGTCCCCAAAAGTCCTTGAAATGGAGTGACTGAACCCGCGGCAAATCTATAAAGGATGCTACGATGTTTTCATGTTCAACAATGAGTTTTTCAAAATTTTTCAAATCTTCTTCGCAGTAAAAAGCCAATGTTAAGGTGGAAATTTGGTCAATATACTGAGGGGGTAGGTTTTTCGATTTCAATCGATAGCGAGCAATGCCTTCTCTCGAATTTTGTTTTTTACCAAGATAAATAAAGTACAAATTATTCTGAAAAATAGGTTCAAATAATACTTCTTTAAAAACAGGTTGCTCCTTTTTTAAAGCATAAATAATGGGCGAATTGGCACCTGCACAAGCAATATCGTATCCGCTGCCACCAAAAGTTTCTTTCAATAAGTCGAAAGGATTTATATTAAAAAGCTGCGAAATGGCATGAATCAAAGTTGAACTTGTACCCAATCCCCAATCTTTTGGAAATGTCAAATACGTTTCAATTTGTTTATGGGCAATAGGTAATAAGTCATGGGTAATGGATAGCTGGTTGGCTTTTTTTAAAATATTGGAGAGGGTTTCTGCTACTGTTGGCTCATTGGATTGAAGCAAATCAAAATTTTGAGGATTAAATATGCCTTCAAACCAAATTTTTCCATCGCTGTCAAAACTTTTCCAAATTAAATTTTCTGAATCATTTTCAATCATTTTTAAAGATTGTCCGAAGGCAGTCGGCAAAGCCAAAGCCTCTGCACCATCCAATACGAAGTATTCGGCAGTGAGTAGCAATTTGCCATGAGCCTGAAAAGTTTGTGGATGCATCATAAATGGAGATTTTAAACCAGAGCCTTTTTTCTTAAATCTTCTATAAAATCCCGCACTCCTGAAAAAGTGACCGTTTTATCCTTAAAATATACAAGGGCTTTTGCCGCCTCCCCCTCAGTGCAATTGAAGTGATTGAGGATATTGGAGAGGTGCATTTTCATATGACCCTTCTGAATGCCCGTTGTGACGAGCGAGCGCACGGCTGCGAAGTTTTGAGCCAAACCCACTGTTGCAATAATTTGCATAAGCTCTTGAGCGGACGGATTGCCGAGCATTTCAAGGCTCAATTTGGCTAACGGATGAAGGCGCGTCAAGCCGCCCACCGTGCCGAGTGCCAACGGAATATCCAACCAAAACTTGAAGCGGTTGCCCTCAATCGTGCATTGCGAAAGACTGCGATATTGTCCATCTCGCGCCGCATAAGCATGACCACAGGCTTCAATCGCTCGAAAATCGTTTGCTGTAGCCAATACAACGGCATCTATACCATTGAAAATTCCTTTGTTATGCGTCACCGCGCGATAGGGGTCAATGCGAGCGATGCGGATGGCTTTGCGAAATTTTTCAGCATAAAACGCAGCATCTTTATCTGCAAAGTCTTCAATATCGCATTCAACCCACGCCCGAACCACACACTGAGGGGTATAATTGGAAAGTATCGCCATGATAATAGTCGGCGAAATACCTGTTTGGGCTTGCAGAAATTGAGTGAGGATAATACCCATTTCTTCGAGGACGCTGTTGATAAAATTTGCGCCCATTGAATCGCAGGTTTCAAAAGTGATTTTCAGTTGAAAGTATTCTTTTTCTATATTTGTAAAGTCTTCTAAATCAATGTTTAAGATGCCGCCGCCTCGGTTGTTCATATTTTCAGTGAGAAAAGCGGTCTCTTCCAAAAGAGTCTTTTTTAAATTGGAAAAACAACCATCAGTACCTTTCAACAATGCGCCATCACCTGACCATGTGAAATGTACCTGCCCGACTTTTTCAGTATTCAATACCTCTGTATGAAAGCCACCACGCGCCATCCAATATTTTGCTGCACTCGCCGCCGCCGCTACTACTGAACTTTCCTCAATTGCCATCGGCACTGCATAGGTTTTTCCATTGATAATAAAATTAGGGGCAATGCCAAATGGAATCGGAAAGTTGGAAACCGTATTTTCAGAAAAACCGTCAAACACTCGTTGAAATTCGGTATCGGAATGCCAAAATTTTTTCAATGTACGGCTCGCTTCAGTTTTTACTGAGGGGGTAGTGTCTTCAGTGAGAAAAGTGTCAACTATCCATTGAATTTTCTGTTCTTTCGTTAGTTTTGAAAAACCTGCAATCGTTTTTTTCATTATTTTAAGAAGCATATTTCGACAAAGATAAAAAATAGATTTCATACGGTGTTAAAATGACAAAATACTACTTTTTGTTTTAAATAAAAGGTGTTTATCTATCGTATAATCAGCTAATTTTTAGAACTCATTATCGGTTAAAAAGCCTTTATTTTGTTGTGTATAATTCAAACCCGACTCAATAATTTAGTTTATGAACCTAACAACATTTTACAGCAGCACCACTGCCAAAACTCGATTTTTCATTGGCATTTTTATTCTCATGATTGCCAATATCGGCTTCTCATCAAAAGCGGTTTTAATAAAAATAATGTATCTCTATCATGTGGATACGATTTCGGTTATCGCATTGAGGATGCTATTTTCAGTGCCTTTTTATATCATTATTGCTTATTTTTTAAGTAAAAGAGTAGATAATGTGCGTTTGACCTTGCGCGAGTGGCTCATGATCAGTGGCTTGGGCATCTTGAGTTATTATATCTCCAGCATGTTGGATTTTTTAGGTTTGCAATACATTACAGCAGGGGTGGAGCGATTGATTTTGTTTACATATCCGACGATGGTATTGGTTTTATCTGCTCTTTTTTTCAAGAAAAAAATAACGACCCCTCAGTATATCGCCCTGATTTTGACTTATATCGGTGTCATCATTGCCTTCGTAGCTGAGAAAGGAGTGGGGGAACAAAAGGACTTTATCAAAGGCGGTTTGTATGTTTTTACGTGTGCATTCACGTACTCGCTGTATGTGATAGGCACGGGGGAATTGGCGCACCGCTTTGGCTCAGTCAAGTTCACGTGTTATGCGATGATGGCGGCGACTGTTCCATCGCTTTTGCAATCATTTTTTCATAATAATATGGCTATTTTCAACTATCCGCAAGAGATTTATTGGTTGACAGGTTGGTTGGTGATAGTGGCGACGGTGATTCCGACGTTTTTAATTGTTGAAGGGATTCGCATCGTTGGGGCGGGTAATTCTTCCATCATCGGTTTTGTAGGTCCGGTTGCGACTATATTTTTAGCCAATTATTATTTGGCGGAACGCATTTCTTTTTTACAATTATTGGGAACGGGGATAGTTTTAGCTGGCGTGTTTTTAATTACTTGGAAAGGAAGAAGATGATCTGAATCATAATATTCTTGTGATAGCCTTGTGATAGCCTTGTGATACCTCCGCAATATTTTTGCAATAATATAGCTCATAAATCCGATTTTAAAGAAACCTCGTATTTAAAGCAGATTAAAAAATGAAAGTCTTACAATTTAAATCAGTTAATAATTTTATGAAAACAATCCAAGTTTTTATTGCCATTCTTCTTTTTTCAACTCTTCAAAGTTGTATTAAAGTTAAAGATTACAAATCTGAATCCAAGCCTGTTAATCATGCCATGTTTGATAGCTTGCTCAAAAAGTACGTCAATACTGAGGGGTCTGTAGATTATAAAGGTTTTATAAAAGATAGTGTGAAATTCAATTCTTACCTCGATTTGCTCTCTAAGAACTACCCCAACGATAAAAATTGGAGCAAAGACGAAAGACTTGCTTATTGGATAAATGCGTATAATGCGTTCACAATCAAGCTGATATGTATGCATTATCCTTTAAAGAGTATCAAAGACATCAAAAGTGGCGTGCCTTTCGTGAGCGATACTTGGACAATCAAGTTCATCAAAATTGAAGGGAATACCTATAATTTGAATGATATTGAGCATGGTATTATCCGCCCCAAATTCAATGACCCGCGCATTCACTTTGCTGTCAATTGTGCTTCAAAAGGCTGTCCGCCGCTTCTGAATGAGGCTTATACGGGGGAGAAACTTCAAGCGCAATTAGATAGTCAAGCGAAAGCATTTATCAATGATGGAAATAGAAATAAAATAAAATCGGCAACCAAAGCAGATATATCCAAAATTTTTACTTGGTTTTCAGGCGATTTTAAAAAAGCTGCCCCCTCAGTCATTGCTTTCATTAATAAGTTTGCAACCACTAAATTGAGTGAAAAAGCAGAGTTGACTTATCAAGATTATGATTGGAGTTTGAATGAACAGAAATAGTTTTGAGTTGAAAGTTGAGAGTTTTGAGTTGAGAGTTTTGAGTTGAAAATTATAATAATAACAATTGAATAATGACCATTAAAAAATCCATCATAGCAGCCATTTTGATTTTAAATACCTTAAAAATCATGGCTCAACAAGAGCAATCGCTCCATTTTCTACAAAACGTTTGGCAATCTAATTTGACCAATCCAGCTTTGGTGTCGGATAAAAAATTGACTATTATGCTGCCGAGCATATATTTTAATGTGAATAGTGAAGATTTTACCATCAATGATTTATTTAAAAAAGATGGCGAAGGCAAATTAAATTTGAATGACGTAGCGAATCGCGTGAAATCTCAAAATAGGATGGATGCGAATGTGAGCGTTCAATCGTTGGGTATTTCTTACAAATTGCAGGATAAATTAACTGTCAGTCTCTATCATGCTGTCAACGGCAATCCGAGCGTGAATGTGAACGGCGATTTGGTGCGTTTGGTGGCGAATGGCAACGTGCCGTTTTTGGGTAAAACAGTCGCTTTTAATTCATCGGGCAATGGCAGCGTTTATAGCGAAATTGGCTTGGGTGCTGCTTATCAAATCCAAAGTAATTTTAATATCGGAGGGCGAGTTAAGATTCTGAATGGCATCTCAGCCGTTTTTACTGAGGGGGATAAGCTCAATGTGTCTTTTGATAAAAATGATTATAGTTTAAGTTTTGATAATGATTTTAAAGTGTTGGCTTATTCATTTTCAAAATTTAAGAAAATCAACACGGCTTCAGATTTAGTCGGTCAAGGTTTTTCAGGAAAAAATAAAGGAATGGCGTTTGATTTAGGCGCATCATTTAAAATTGGTAAAATAAGCCTTGCAGCGAGTGTGATAGACCTCGCAGGCTCTATCAAATGGCAAAATGATGGAAAAAGCTATGCTTCTAAAGGAAAATATACGTATTCAGGTGCTAATTCAAACGATTTTTTCAATATTGATTCCCTCAGTTCTAAGAGTTTTAAAGATACTTTGAAAAGTATTATCGGATTTACAGAAACGGACAACCCTTCTTTTACTCAAAAATTGCCGACTAAAATATACCTGAGTGCTACCTATGCACTCACTGAAAAACTGCGATTAGGAGCATTATTGTACAATGAAAATGGCGGACTCAACGCAAGTCATACAGGTTTTGCAGTCAATGCGACTTATAAAGTTATGAAAGCCTTAGAATTGGGCGGCACTTTGGGCTTGCGAAATGGCAGCTTCAATAATTTAGGTATGCACTTCGTTGCTCAGCTTGGACCCGTTCAACTTTTCGGCGTCACAGACAATATTATTTCTGCATTTCGACCATATGATTCTAAGAATGCGAATGGAAGGCTGGGTTTGAATATTACATTGTGATTTAATCACTCAAAATACTGAGAGGTTCATCTTTAAATAAATATTTTAATCCCCAAAAGACAATACCGAAGCAAATAATAGAAATGACGTGAGCCAAATCGCTGCGATCAAAATTGGGCGCGAGATTGATATTCAGTGTATGAACGGCTCCTGCCAAACCATTAGCTAACAGCCCGCCGATGATGATGCCGAAGCCCTGATTTTTAGATTTATAAAAAAAAGCGTACAAAATGGGTATAATGATGACAAGAATACCGATGGTCATATCCATTTTTACCCAATTATAATTTTTATCCATCAAAAGCAAAGTTGAGAAAACGAGACCTTTTAGGAGGGCGAGGTAGGCATATTCGCGCGGTAATTTCATAGCTTTTAATAAACCGATTTCGAGGACTAAAACGGCAATCATGGACATTTGCCACGACACCCACTTGCCCCACACGCCTACATGTAAGCCCAATAAATGCCCCCACCCACCTACAAAAGCCGAAGCAGCCAATAAATAGAAAAAACGTGACCAGGCTTGAGCGAAAGCCGTATCAGTGTTTATTTCGTTCAGCTTTTTACCCCAGTAAAAAAGGGAAAGAGCGAGGACTACATCAGTAAGGAAGTTGCTGGTGTCTGTAAAATGCCAATCAGAAAACATGAATCTAAGTTTAAATTATTTTATGGATTTTTTTATAAAAAAGCATCTCAACAACACGTCAGAAGATTCAACGAAAACATCTATTAAATAAGTTGAAAAGAAGGGCAAATTATTTTCAAAAATACTTTTTTATAAAATTTTAAATCCTATTAAAAATGAAAAAATCTATTGTCCTCGCAGCTATTGTTTTATTGGTGGGTTGTCAAAAATCTGAATCAATGCAATCTTCAAAAGAAATAACAAGTGGTAACTCTCAAGTGTCGAAAACAGAAATAGACATACAAGCAAATGCTACTCCTATGAATGATGCTGAAAAAAAAGAGGCTCCTCAAAGCCCTACCACTACCCCCTCAGTATTTTCACCATTTTCAAACAATAATCCTCGTGCTGGTCGTAAAATAATTCGCACCGCAAATATAAAAACAAAAGTAGCCAATACAGAGCAAGCGACCTACAAAATCGAGCGTATTGCACGCCAATTTGACGGTTTTGTTACAAAAACAGACCTTGAAAGCCGTATTATTGGAGAAAATAATACACCTATCAGTTCAGATTCAATGGTTCAAATTAGGCAATATGAGGTATCGAATACCATCAGTTTGCGCATACCGACTCATCGTTTGGATACTTTTTTGAATGAAATTAGTTCGATTTATAAGTTTTTGGATTATCGTCGCGTTCACGCTGACGACTTGACTGCCGATTTTTTAAGCAATGAAATGAAGGCATTGGTGCGCCTCAATTCTGTGAAACGAATTGAAAATGCCAGCGATAATAAAGGCAAACGTCTTGACAATATTGTAGAAGCTGAGCAAACTGCCTTGGCTATGAACGATGCTAAAATAGATCAACAAATTAGGAATATGGAAACGGATTATAGCATTCAATATAGCCTTGTGAATATGGAAGTGTATCAAGAAGCTGTTATTTCACAATCCGTAAAAGTGAACCCCTCAGTATTAGAGCCTTCTCCAAACCTCAGTTACCGTTTTGAAGAGGCTTTGATGAGAGGTTGGAGTGTTTTGATGAGCCTTGTTTTATTGATAGTGAATTTATGGTCTGTTATTTTGATTGCTCTGTTGGGCTGGTTTATCTATAAAAAATATGAATTATCAGGCATAAAATGGTCGAATACAAGGTCTTCAAAAATATAATATTTCTAATATATTTTTGCACATGCAATTCAAAAATATCAAACTACTGTACAGTAAAAAAAGATAATATAAAAAAAGAGTATGAAGGTTGCATACATC
>JAYTUY010000159.1:0-20105 GCA_043744275.1 Saprospiraceae bacterium | reverse complement strand
AATTCTGGCATTCTAAATTTTATTGACTTTGTATATTTCTCAATTGTAACATTTGCAACAGTAGGATATGGAGATATTTATGTTACTTCAACTACTGGAAGGATAATAGTTTCATTTGAAATATTATCTTATTTAATAATTCTTGTTTTTATAGTCGCAAATTTTAAAGATTTAAAAAATGAAAATTTATAAATATATATTTTTATTTAACTTGTTTTATTTACTAGGATGTAATAATTCTGATAATGCACCAAGAACTGAAGCGACTCAACCAAATATTTCTTCGGACTCTTCAAATACTTTGGAAATAAATGAAATTATATTAAATAAGAATAAATTGTTTCTTGATTATTTCGATGGTATGACTTTTAATTCATACAAAATTTTATCAAAATATTACTGTGATGAAAATATTTTAACCTGTTCATTAAGAGAAGGTATTCTGGAGTATTACTATGCTTCAATTTCTGGGAAATTGGTTCCTGAATTTGAAAATAGTAGATTGATAAGTTTATTTTTGGAAATTGATTATGATATGTATAGGATGCCTATGAACAGTTCAGGACAAATTTTGTATAGAGATCCTAGTTGGTTTAATACTGAAGAAAATGTAAATAGAATAATAAATTTATATAAAAGCAAATATGGTCAACCGATAATAGAAAAGACTGATGATATTAATATACATTATGAAACACCCAAATTTGATAAAGTATACTTAAAATGGAATCAAAATAATAAAATTATTATTCTAAGCTACATTATTGCAAAAGATTATAATCTGTTCCAAGGAGATATTCGTCAAAAAAAGCCATCTACAATAAAAATGAAACAAATAAATGATCTTAAGATAGAGTATATTACACAAAAAAACTTAGAAATAAAGAAAAAAAGATACTTGTATCAAATTAACAAAATGAAAGAACAAAAAATTGAGGAAATAGAAAAAACTGAGAAAATTAAAGAAAAAATTAAAAACGATATTTAGAAATAGAATTTATGGTACATTATATTTACTTAATACCTCTCTTTCCGCTCATCAGTTGGGCAATTATCGGTTTAGTGAACCGCAATCTGTCAAAGGGTTTGACGGGTACGATAGCGAGTGGCAGCGTTTTGGCTTCATTTGTTGTAGCCGTTTTGATATTCGTGGAGAAACTTCATAATCCTGCTCCTGAAATCATTACCTTGTTCGATTGGATTTCGGCAGGGAGCTTCACTGCTAAGATGTCATTCTTGATTGACCCTTTGTCGAGTATATTTTTACTGGTTATTACGGGCGTGGGCTTTCTGATTCATCTCTATTCGACGGGCTATATGCACGACGATGATGGCTTCCGCCGCTTCTTTTCCTACTTGAATTTGTTTGTATTTTTCATGTTATTGCTCATTTTAGGCGATAATTTCTTGGTTATGTTCGTGGGTTGGGAAGGTGTTGGCTTGTGTTCTTATTTATTGATTGGGTTTTGGTTTAAAAATATAGAGTATTCGAGTGCCGCTAAAAAGGCATTTATTATGAACCGCATTGGCGATTTAGGCTTGCTCATCGGCATCTTTTTAATCTACAGAACGACTCAAAGCATTGAATTCACTACCGTTTTAGGCGATAAATTAGGCAATTTTACTGAGGGGGTCGCTAATGCAGCCACTATCTTGCTTTTCATCGGCGCGATTGGTAAATCCGCTCAGATACCTTTATACACGTGGTTGCCCGATGCGATGGCGGGTCCGACGCCTGTTTCAGCATTGATTCACGCGGCGACGATGGTGACGGCAGGTATATATATGGTGGCGCGTTGCTCACCTTTATATATGCACGCACCGTTGGCGATGGACATAGTGGCTTGGGTGGGTACGCTCACGGCGTTGTTCGCAGCGACGATTGGCTTTCAACAGATGGATATTAAGAAAGTCCTCGCCTACTCTACCGTTTCGCAGTTGGGATTTATGTTCGCGGCATTGGGCGTTGGCGCGTTCTCGGCAGGTGTTTTTCATGTGGTGACTCATGCATTTTTTAAGGCATTATTATTCTTGGGCGCAGGTTCAGTCATTCATGCAATGCACCACGAGCAAGATATTCGTAAAATGGGCGGCTTGAAGAGTAAATTGCCGATTACACATGCTACTTTCCTTTTGGGCTATTTAGCCATCATCGGTTTTCCGTTTTTTGCTGGCTGGTATTCAAAAGATCTTATCATTTTGAAGGCTCTTGAAAATAAGCCCGTGATTGGCTATTTATTGATACTTGGTGCTTTGATGACAGCATTTTATATGACTCGTTTGTATGTTGTGACGTTTTGGGGCAAGTTTAGAGGCACTCACGAG
The DNA here is from genome assembly GCA_043744275.1 of Saprospiraceae bacterium. Lineage (GTDB taxonomy): Bacteria > Bacteroidota > Bacteroidia > Chitinophagales > Saprospiraceae > JAAFJT01. The sequence goes on along the minus strand of JAYTUY010000159.1, from coordinate 17,780 downwards.
CAAGAGCATCACCTCCACGAGTCACCCCTCAGTATGACGCTGCCTTTGATGGTATTGGCAGGGCTTTCAGTTGTTGGCGGGTATTTATTGGATGGATATGTCGAGCACAACCTCAATACTGTCTTGATGGACATGAAAATTGAAGGCGAATATCACGGCTTACACAGCATGATGTGGGGCGTGACGGCTGTGGTTTTAGCGGTAGCAGGCATTGGTTTTTACCTGTTTTTAAAAGATAGAAAACTGCCAGAAGATGCCGAAATGCAAGGCATTACTAAAACAGTGTACAATAAATACTACGTCGATGAAATTTATAACTCATTGATAACCAAACCTTTAAACGGCGCGTCTGCATTCTTTTATAATATCATCGAAAAGTTGGGCATTGATGGCAGTGTCAATAATGTAGGCGTTTTGACGCGGTGGATGTCGAATACTTTGAGGCGGACGCAGCAAGGTAGTGTAGATGTCTATTTTTTCGCTATGGTCGTAGCGATTGTCTTGATTTTAGCTTTAAAGGCTTTATAAATAAAAAATTAGATTTATAATTTATGCTAACAGCAACTCTTATATTTTTTCCGCTTATTGCAGCCGTCATGATGTTGGTTTTTGGGACTGACAGCTTCAAACGGCAGTTGGCACTTTTGCTGGCTCTTGTGGAGTTGGGCATTCTCGGTTTTGCGGCGACTCAATTGGGTACTAACCAAGCGGCTTTCAATCTGAATCTGCCTTGGCTTCCTTTCGGTGCGAACTTCGCTGTTTCGATGGATGGCATCTCTTTTTTGATGGTGATGTTGACGTCGCTTTTGATGCCGCTGATTGTTTTGGCTTCATTTAAAAATGACTATTCAAGTCGTTTTTATAGCTTGATGTTTTTGATGCAAATGGCTTTAGTCGGCGTTTTCACTGCTATGGATGGCTTTTTGTTCTATATTTTCTGGGAATTGGCTTTGATTCCTATTTATTTTATCTGCTTGATTTGGGGTGGAGAAAATAGAGGGCGCATCACTTTCAAGTTCTTCGTTTATACTCTCGCAGGGTCGCTTATCATGTTGGCGGGCATTCTTTTCGTCTATTATGCAACACCAGGCGACCATTCTTTTGCTATCAATACCCTTTACGAAGCAGGTAGAAATTTATCTGATATTCAGCAAGCGTGGGTCTTTTGGGCAATATTTGTCGCTTTTGCTATTAAAATGCCCGTTTTTCCTTTCCATACTTGGCAACCTGACACATATGTGACATCCCCTACGCCCGGTACGATGCTTCTTTCGGGCATTATGCTGAAAATGGGTACATATGGTTTAATTCGCTGGCTGATGCCGATGGTGCCTCAAGGTTGGAACGCTTGGGGTTTCACGGCTATCGTTTTGAGCGTTATCGGGATTGTTTATGCTTCGTGTATTGCCTTAGTGCAGAAAGATTACAAGCGATTGATTGCCTATTCGTCTATTGCCCACGTTGGGTTGATTTCAGCAGGTATTTTCTCAATGAATACTGAGGGGTTAACTGGTGCGATGGTTCAGATGGTGGCGCATGGTATTAATGTTGTCGGTTTGTTCTATATCGCTGAAATCATTTATAATAGAACTAAAACAAGAGATATAGCGAGTTTAGGCGGTATCCGAAGCGTTGCCCCTACTTTCGCCTTGCTTTTTCTAATCATTTTGTTGGGTTCAGTAGCTTTGCCTTTGACCAATGGATTTGTAGGCGAGTTCCTACTTTTGAATGGTTTGTATCAATATGCTGCTATGAAAAGCTCTCTTTGGGTCTTGGTTTTAGCAGGTTTGACGGTTATTCTCGGAGCGGTGTATATGTTGCGCAGCTATCAGACCATGATGTTGGGAGAAACCAATAAAAATACTGAGGGGTTCTCTGATTTGGATTTAAATGAGAAAATAATGCTCATAATTATCTCTGCTTTGGTGCTGATTATGGGTGTTTATCCAAAACCACTTATGGATATTGTCACACCAGCGATTCAAGAAGTGTTGAAAGCATTTCAAGCGGGATTGATTGGGTAATTAGAGTATCGCGGAACTCCAGTTCCGCAATCAATTGACGAAATCGGAACTTGAGTTCCGCAATAAATAGATAATGCGGAACTTGAGTTCCGCGATACAAATATTTTTTTTATGAAAGAACTCGTTACGCTGTCTCTCACTGGCATATTTGTTATGCTGGCAGATATGTTCAACCTTCGGAAACTGGTTTTTCCGTTGGTGTTGCTTGGTTTGGCTATGACTATATCATGGTGTATTTTTGATTGGAATATCGGTCAAGGCATATTTGGTATGATGAAAATTGACAATTATGCGCTGGCGTTCCTTGCTGTGATGTGTAGCGTGGCGTTGCTTTGGTTGGTGATGTCTGAGGATTATTTTAGTAAAATGATTGTCTCTACTGACCGTTACGCATTAGTCATGTTCTCTTTAGTCGGAGCTTTGGTGATGGTTTCATATACCAATTTGGTGATGTTATTTTTAGGAGTCGAAATCCTGTCGGTCTCCATGTATGTTTTGGCAGGTAGTAATAAAACGGATTTGAGTTCCAACGAATCGGCTTTGAAATACTTTTTGATGGGGGCTTTTGCATCAGGATTCTTATTATTTGGGATAGCTTTGATATATGGCATGAGTGGTTCTTTCGATTTGATGCCCATACGCGCAGCTGTCGGCAAAGCGACTGAGGGGACTACTGGATTGCTCACTGTCGGTATTATCATGATTTTGATTGGTTTAGGCTTCAAAGTGGCGGCTGCACCCTTTCATTTTTGGGCACCCGATGTCTATCAAGGAGCTCCAACGCCTATTACTGCTTTCATGGCGACCATCGTTAAAACGGCTGCATTTGCTGCGCTTTATCGCCTTTTTGTTACGAGTTTTCCAGGTGCAACCAATATTTGGGCAGATATTATTGCAGGTATGATTGTGCTTTCTCTTTTGATGGGCAATATTATAGCCGTTTTGCAAAGAGATACTAAGAGAATGTTGGCATTTAGCTCAGTTTCTCATGCGGGCTATATGCTATTTGCAGCGTTGTGTTTGAATGGAGATTCCGATAATTCTCTTCTTTATTATACCGCTGTTTACTCGATAGCAACGATATTAGCCTTCATGATACTCTATATTCTGTCTGAAAAAACTGGTACTACAGAAATAAAGGCATTCAACAGCTTGGGCAAAAAGAATCCCAATATGGCTGCAGCTATGACGGTTGCGCTCCTTTCGATGGGCGGTATTCCGCCTTTAGCTGGCTTTATGGCGAAGTATTATATTTTTGCAAACGCTATTTCTGAGGGCTTTTTGGGATTGGTGATATTCGCTATCCTCATGTCTTTGGTGGGTGTTTATTATTATTTTAAAATCATTATTGCCATGTATTTTGATGATGAAACTCATCCTTCACATCTTCATACAGACCCCCTCATTTATCCCCTTGGGAGTATAAAAGCCAATCCGCTTCAAAATATGCTGATTTTGCTTTGTTGTTTATTGTTACTGGTGCTTGGTATCTTTCCTCAGTTGATTTATAATCTTTTATAGCCTTAATTTAGATGTTTTCATATTAATAAAATAAAAAAAAGAAACCGCTTGCTTCAAGTTAGAAGTAAGCGGTTTTTAATTAAAGATGTTCAAAAAAAATGTTGTTTTTGGAGTTCAATAAAATGCTGTTTTGGAATAAAAAAATCGTTTTTTGGAATTTTTAAATTAGGGGTTAACATCGTTGAAAAAAATACAAAACCATTTTGGGGGTTATACAGAGTTAGTATGCAGACTTGTCCGCACAATAAGCATGGTCATCAAACTAAAGTTAAAAATTTAAAATTATTCTTATCGGTTACTCGGTATAGTAAAAGGTCAGGCTGTGTTTGGTATTGGTATGGATTTTTTTAATTTTCCATATTCTCTTTATTTTATATGACAAAATTACGCAACTCGTTGGGGTTCACCAATCCCCAATATTGGGGGGTGGATTTTTTTTTATTGAAAAAATTTTGTTTTTACTGAGGGGTATAAAAAATCCTTCACCTTGTTTAAGATGAAGGATTTAGAGGTTTTTTTTACTTATTTACTGAGGGGGTAAGGATACTGTTGTTTTTTGAGAGAGGTATTTTGTATAGCGAGCATAATAAAAACCTAAAGCAATTAATAAATACCCTAGTATTTGCAAAACACCATAAACAATATCTACTTGAAGATATAGAGTTATATCAGTTTCTCTTAGTTTTTTACCAATAATAGAAGTAATCAAACCTAATAGATTTGGTATTAATAAACCAAGACTAATCCAAAAATATGGATTTTTATTAATCGGCACTTTTGAATCTTGCTTATAAATAAACCATAAATGTATAAGAGGTAATATAAAACAAAAAATATTGGATGAAATTGAGTTGAATACATTATAAACTTTATATCCCTCAACAAATAAATAGTTAATTATAACAGACAAAAACAATAGAATAGAGATTTGCTTTATCAATAATGAAAATTTTTTATTCTCAATCATTAAACTGAAATACCAACCTAATAAACTAAAATTAATTACATGAGCTAATATTGAGGTGAAGTTGAAATCTTGAATATCAAATTGGTAAAAAATTGGTAAAAAGAAATTTCTATAGGTGACAGTAGCCCATATTAAAATTTGTATGAAAACTGATGAAATAAAACGAGCACTTGAAAATGCAAATAATATCTTTAAAGGTTTATTGCAATATGAGAATTTTACTATAGCCATGAAAATTGGAATAATCATAGCCATAGTAGCAATTCTGCCAAGGTATATTGAAATTAGATTTAGAAATAACTGCTTTTCATTCATTGTATAAATAATATTATATTGTTGGTGGTATAATTACGCCAGATCCAGGTGGTTCACCACCCCCAGCACCTGGTTTACTAATATAAATTACGGAATTCCCATTTTTTTGAGCAGCATTTACAAAAATGCCGTACATGAATTTATTGCCTTTCTTTTTTTTATAAATACGCACTCCGATAACGTTTGTAGTTATAATTTGACCATTAGAAAGTTGTTCCCTACCAGATCTCATTCCATTTGGTTCTTTGGGATCTTGGTTATTGGTGACATCAAAATAACTTCTATCAAATACATAAAAGTTATTTCCAGAAGGATTTGTCGCTATAATTGTACTGACTTCAGCACTATCATAATTTTTCCAAATAACCTTTACTAAATTAGGAGTTTTAATGTTAGATACTTCAATTAAGATTCTATCAGCATTACCTGTTGTACATTGTGAAAAAAGTGCTTCTACTTCTTCTAATGTTTTAACGAAGTGTTTTTCAGGAATACCGCTCCAATAATTGGTAATCATAGTATCTCTTTCAGGGGAAAACATATGGGGAGGGTTGGTTATTCGTCCATCACCTACGACCCATCTGCTTTCAAAGTTAATGTCTTCTCTAGCCATGATTGAAATTTTTTAAAAGTGATTAAAATTATTTTTCAGAAATGAATTTACCAAAATCTTTAGAAAAACTATAAGACTTATTCCGTAAAATTGAGAGTGCTATATTTTCAGCATAAACTTTAGTTTTCAATAAATCTAAATCGGGATAATTGTCTAAGGGTATCCAATAAAATGATTCCTCGTAACTGAATCTGTAAAATTCATAATTAAATGGTGGAATTTTTACCACTTCATAATGTGCTTGGGGTAATAATTTGGTTGCTTGGTTTTCAGGTTTTTCTAAGAAATTATAGTCTATAAATTGAGTAATATCATCATTGCTAAACTTTATTTTTACATTCTCTGCCACAGTGATTGTTTTAGGCAATGATCTAAGTGATTGTTCTGCATTAATAACTTGCCATTTACCATCTAAAAATTGCACAGTGGTTTCAAATTTTAACGTATCAGAACCAGTAATCAAAGTATTCACAATGTAATCTGTTGAAACATTGTCCAAATTTAGATTAGCACTATTTTCAAGTTTGGGTCGAGAAATATACCTTACGGGAATAATTATTGTATTTTTATTGGTGATTTTTTGAGTTTCAATATCCTTCAAATCTTGCATTAACTGCTCTGCAAGTGCTAAAAATAAAAGCTCGTCCTTACTTTTTTTTCTAGGTTTTAAACTCTTAACAACTGTAGTTTGAATTCTACGATGCGATAAAAAAAATGCCGCATTAAATTTTATATCAGAAATAAATGAACAGAATTTTATTGCTGCATTTGAAGATGAATCGCGTAAGGGTATAATTCGCAACCGTCCAATAGTCTGACTATTAGGGTTAGACGGATCACATATAATAAGAGAGAATAAATTTGGAAAATTCCAGTAGCCTTTTATTGCAACAATATGATAAGCATCACAAGCATTAACAGCTTCGATAATAGAGGCAATTAAAGGTTGTTCCTTATTTTTAATTTGTGATATTATATCCAAAAATGTAAAACCGATACTATCTATAAAAGAACTTTCTAAATTATAATCGACACTCAGTAATGTATTGAATTCTTGCATAAAAAGATAATCATTACATATTGCTAATATGGGTTCACTAGGAACTCCGCTAAGACAATTCATACAAGTAAGAGATGTTCCTCTTAACCGATTGATTTGGTTAGCAGCAATTTTACATTGAGTGAAAACAGTAGGCGTAGCAAGTTTTATGTAGTGATAATTAGAAATCATCTGAGTTGAAGCCGCCCAACACCAACTTTCGCCTGTTTGTCTAACTCTTTCAATTGGTTCAATCATGTTATAGTCTAAAGCCATAGTTTTTAATTTTATTGATTGTGTAAGTAATTGATTTTCAAACTATCTTCCTCAAAATCGCCTCCCGCACAGCCTCTGAAGCCGAATTAACATGCAGTTTGCGATAAATCTCTTTGATATGGTCGCCCACTGTTTCGTAGCCGATATGCAATTCTACAGCTATCATTTTACGAGTCATGCCATTGACTAAGCATTGCAGCACTTCTTTTTGTTTATGCGTCAGGTCAGCGTAATCAGGTTGAGAGCGGACAAATTGGTTTTGAAAAAGCCGCATCACTTTTGCTGCTATGCTCGGCGACATATAGCCGCCGCCTTGCCCTACATCACTCATCGCCTTCTCTACCCTATCCAATTCATCAGATTTCATGGCATAGCCCGATGCGCCTCCGCATATAGCCGCAAATATCTTTTCCTCATCGTCGAAGGTGGTCAACATCATCACATGCGTATTGGGCGATGCTTTTTTTATTTTTTGCAAAGCGTCCAAGCCATTGATACCGGGCATCTGAATATCCATGATGACCACATCGGGCTGGTGCTTTCTCACTTGCGACACCGCATTTTCAGCATCGGCAAAAGCTGCTGCCAGAAATACTTTTTCAGAATCTTCAAAATACCCTTGAAAGCTCTGCCGAAATTGTTTATCGTCTTCAAACATGATTGCCCGTATCATCAGTACCATAGGTTTTTTAACAAATGTCCATCATAAAAATTGTTCTGCATATCCCCAATATTGGGGAGGGAATTGAATCAATTAGAATTAGGATTGATATTTATTAGAATTAGGATGTGTAGAATTCTAAAAATGTTTAAGGATTGCCAACTGCACTTAATCGAATCCTTAAACATCTTTAGAATCCTACTCATCCTAATTCAAATCACAACTCAGGAATCAACATACTAATCACTGTTCCTTTTGATTTTTCACTTTTTATATCAAACTCAATAAAACTTTCTTCGGCTCGGCGGCGGTAGTTTTTCAAACCATTGCCATCATAGTTATCGGCAATATTGAAGCCTTTGCCATTGTCTTCTATGGTCAATCGGATGCCTTCTTTCTCATGCTTCATGGTGATGCTGACCTTAGTAGCATCCGAATGTTTAGCGATATTATTGACGGCTTCTTTAAAAATGAGATAGATGTTTTGGCGTTGTTCCATACTGATTTTGAAGGGTTTGGTCATGTCCACTTCATTGTGAATGGTGCAGAGGATTTCGCGATCTTGCAAAATTTGGCAGGCGAATGTGCTCATGCGGTCGAATACGCGGTCAAACGAATCATTTTCAGGGTTGATAGACCAAACGGTGTCGCGCAGATTGTGGTTGGTTTGGTCGGTGGCATTTTTCATACGTTCTAAAATCTCAGCGACTTCGGGCGCATTTTTTCCTAAGCGTTTTTGAATAGTGCGAATAGAAATACCAATACTGCTCAACGTTGCCCCGACTTCATCATGCAAATCAGCGGCAATATGGTTGCGAATGGTTTGCACTTTTAACTTTTGTCGCAAGTTGTAGATATTCCAAAAATAAGTAATTGCTCCCGCTATTAACAAACCATAGAGCAAAAGGGACGGATAAAACCACCATTCTTCATCAAGCGACCGCTCGACATGGACTTTGCTGAAAATTTTTGTCGTATCGTTATTGAATTTTACCCAAAACTTGTAATCGCCGCCTTTCAAACGAGTATAACGGGTGGTGGGATGCTTTGTACTTTTAATGCCGCTATCAAAACCTTCGAGGCAATAAGTATAAACAGCAGAATCTTGTTGGGTAGTAGGTGGTGAAAATTCAAAAATAAGATCTTCTTCTAAAGCTTTAACATTCAAAGAAGTTAGATTAAGAGCTGGTTTGTCATTAATTAACACTTGCTTAATCATTAAATTGGCTGTATCCAGTACATTGGCAAGTATGGATAAATGAAATGTCAACGAAAAAAGCAATACTATGGGTCTTTTCATGATAAAGGTTAACTGTTTTTTGCATGGTTTGTAAGTTATAAAGTTAAAAAAGAAATGTTATATCAACAAATTTATTAGTTAAAATCTAAATAAGTTTTTTGTTTTTATATGAAAAATATGAAGTTTTATGCCCAACCAAACTGTTAATTACTGAGGGGTATCAATAACTTAAATTCAAAAACATCGTTATATAAATTATGGATAAGCCACTTATATTATTTGATGGAGTTTGCAATTTATGCAATGGCTCTGTTCAGTTTGTCATAGACAATGATCCCGAAGGTTATTTTCATTTTGCATCGTTGCAATCAGAGAAAGGGCAAGCTATTTTGAAACAACTTGGCATGGCTACCAATGATTTTGATACATTTATATTTGTTGAAAACGGCAAAGCCTATACAAAATCAACGGGCGTCTTAAATGTTATCAAGCATTTCAAAAATTTTTATAGATTTTTTTCTTTTTTAATAATTTTACCTGCACCTATTAGAGATTTTTTTTATACCTTTGTAGCACGAAACCGCTATAAATTTTTTGGAAAGAAGGAACAATGTATGATACCAACCCCCGAACTTAAAGCTCGATTTCTGAGCTAAATCTCACTTCGGTACGAACCCTACAATTTTTGTTTTAAAAAACTAATGAGATTCATTACATGCGTTTTTTCCCTAACGCAATGTTGAGTCTGGACACAATTTATGCGTTAAAAACATTGTTTTTAACATTTTTTCAAGGGAAAATCCCATTTTTTGATTTAAGCAGCACTATTTTTTGTAAATTAAATTCATAGTAAATCATGAAGCACCTATTAGCAGGGACGCTCTTTCTATTGTTTTTATGTTCAGACATAAAAGCTAATTATAATGTATTGAACTTCAATTCAGCGGATAATCTTGCACTGAATACCCCTCAGTATATTGCCGAAAATATGGAATCACTGGTAGCATACGGTCAATCTAATACGCATTCAGAGCTTGAAATGACGCGGTTTTTATTTGTTTGGTTGGCTCAAAATATTCACTACGATTCGTCTGAATTATATGCTCTCAAACGGACTACTTCCAAGCAATTAACAGATTCTGTTTTTCATAATCGCAAAGGGATTTGTAGAGGATATGCTGATTTGTTGACTTTGCTTTGTCAAAAAGCGGGTATATATGCCCGCACTGTAACGGGTTACGCCAAATCATCAGGTGATAAAGCGGATTCTTCGGATTTTCATGCTTGGAATGCCATCAGAATTAGCGGTCAATGGCATCTTTTCGATGTGACTTGGGCATCTAATTATCTCGAACGCACTGGAGAAGTTGATGGTCGATTTGACCAATATTTTCTTCAAAACCCTCAGAATTTTATCAAACGACATTTTCCTTTCGATCCTCTTTGGCAACTGAATAATCAGGTTATTCCACGCTATTTCTTTTTTAGTGATACTGCTACCAATTGGTTAGCATCCGATTTTTTTATCGATTTTAATAAAATTTTGGAAGAGGAATCCACGATGTTGCCTATGGAACAAAATCTTAGAAGTTTTGAACGGTCGGTCGCTTTCATACCCGAAGAAAAACGTTTGCATGATGTTTTAAATTATTATAAATCAGAAAAAGCGCATGATTTATTTGAAAAAGCCAATATTTTATTGGATAAATTTAGAAATAAAAGTGATGCTGAATTAAGAAGATGGACGACAAAGGATTATAAAAATATGATTGCAGATGCTCAAGAAGCGAAAGGGTATTTTGATAAAACCATGCAAATTTATGAATCCATGACTTATACAGCCGAAAATGAAGATACTGAATCCATGAAATCCAATATGGTTTCTATTCATAAAAATAAAGATTTGACGGATAAATTAATCAATTATTTAGAAGATATTGTATCGGAATCAAAGCAGATACCGATAGCCAGAGTGAATAAACGAAAGTAACTATCACGAGAATTCTTTGATGAGAAAACATCAAAAAAACCAACTAAAGTTCTACTTTTGCCATCCCTACTGAGGGGTGGCATTTTTTTTTATTTCATTTAACTATACAGACTTATACAGATTACTATTTAAATTTATTTTTTATACAGATTAACTATCGTCAACTAACTAAGAATGACTTATCGCAATTTTCCTTATTTTTATTGTTTTGTTTTTTTACTTATCCATACAGCTTGCCGAACAGAAAAAGCAAAGACGGAAATTCAACTTTCGGGGCTTAATAAAGTCTTGCTTTTAGATAGCCTTTCAGCTACTCAAACGATTGTGAAAGATGATTTAGAGCATTTTTTTGACAATATCACGCCAGTTGATATGATGATTCAAATGCATAAAGATTACCCAATTAATACCAATCGAGATTTGATTGTAGCAGATTATAAAAAATTTATTCAAACTGATGTGCTGGATTTTTCAAAAGAAGAAATGGATTATATAGCCAAAACAATGGCTGAAGCATTCGATTTATGTCAAAAAGCACAATTTCAACACTTCCCAGAAGAAATTAAACTCATCAAAACGCATGGAAAGCATTATGGCGAAGACACATACTATACGCGCGAAAATGTGATTGTGATTCCTAAACAGGCTTTGAATAAAAAGGAGGATGATGTTTTTTTAAAAGTGATATTGCATGAAATTTCGCATATTGTCACGCGACTAAATCCGAGTTTGAAAACTGAATTATATGCCGCTATTGGCTTTCAAAAACTCTCATTACCTTTGTTAATCAATGATTCGTTGCGTCAAAGGTTATTGACTAATCCTGATGGACATGAATTGACTTGGTCTACCCAATTAACAACAGCAGATGGTAAAAATGTGCAAGCCATTCCGCTTATTTATGCCAATGAAACGGGTTATAAACAAAATAAAAAAGAATTTTTTGAATACTTAGGTTTCAATTATTTTGAAATAGATTCAACCTCAGATGGCAAATTTTTAAATGTGCGAACCATTGGTAATCAACAGAAAAGCACCTTAAATACTGAGGGGGTCAATGATTTATTTCATCAAAAATTGAACACCGATTATATTATTCATCCTGATGAAATCGTTGCCGATAACTTCTCAATTCTCATGTTTTCTATGAAAAATGCAAAGAGTTTGGAGGCTTATACTGAGGGGGGTCGTCAGTTGTTGGATACGGTTAAAAATGTTTTGAGCAAATAGTTTTTTAATGTAAAATAAAAAATGATAAATATAAAACTGCAAAAGTGTAACACGTAATTGCATTTAATACTTTTACATTTTGAATTTAAAATTTTGCATTTTGCGGTTACTAATTTTTAATACAGGTAACAACTATGAATCATTTTAGAAAATATATCGGTTTGGTTTTGCTGTTCGCATTATTGACTTTAGTCTCTCAAATCGGCGGTTTAGTTTTGCTTGCCTGTGTGCCTATTTTCAATGTTATCAATCAAAAAATAAATCAAAGAATAGGGCGTAATGTGTTGAAAATCAGCACGTTCTGTTTGTTTTATGCGCTCACGACTTTTTATATTGTGCCACCGTTGGCTGCTTCATTTGGGCGTGTGCAGATGCCTTATGGAAATGAAAATCCTAATTTGAAACCCCATAATTTTTATTCTGTTTTATTAAATCGAAATTATGTAACCCCACAATTACGGGCTGTTACTGAGGGGGTGGCTGCAAAGATGGCTTTGAAATATGGAGATACTTGTGTGGTAGCCTATTTAGAATGTAATTTTCCTTTTATTGATGGTTATAAATTGTATCCACATCAAAGTCACAATGATGGTCAAAAAATAGATTTATCGTTTCAATATTTGGATGAAGCGACCAAATTACAAACAGCTGAACGCCCCTCGTGGCTCGGCTATGGCGTGTGCGAAGAGCCAAAAGCAGGTGAAGAGAATCTGCCTGAAATGTGCGATGAACGAGGTGAATGGCAATATAATTTCATGCGAAAATATATCATTCCTCAAGGTCATAAAGGTGACTTCATTTTTAATGCTAACCAAACACATGATTTAATCCGCTTCTTTTTAGCTGATAACCATGTTAATTTTATATTGATAGAACCACATTTGAAAAAGCGATTAGGCTTTGAAACTTCGCCTAAAGTGCGTCGCCCGCCTTGCGAAGCAGTGAGGCATGATGATCATATTCATGTTGCTATTTATTAGACTTTTGATACCATTTTAAGTTGCAGAAGGGCTTTGATTGTCCATTTTTGTATGCAAATCTTGCAAAAGTTTTATCTCAATAGCTTGCGTTTCCATCAGTTTTTTCAATTGTTCTTCCATCAAAAGATTAATTTTTTGATGCAAATTGCGGATTTCAATTTCAGCTTTTAAGTTGATAAGGTAATCATTTTCTGCTCGCTTACGATCTTTTTCCTCTTGTCGATTTTGACTCATCATAATAATAGGTGCTTGCAGTGCTGCGATGCACGACAAAATAAGGTTCATCAAAATAAAAGGATATGGGTCGAATTGGGCTTTCCCTGTCGCAGTTGAATTGTAAAAAATCCACACAGCCAATATAATAGCAAACAAAATTATGAATTTCCAACTCCCGCCAAACAGTGCCACGCTATCAGATAACTTTTGTCCTTTTGTTAAAAATTCTACTTCAGGATGTTGTAAATTATCAATAATTAAAGCTTCTTCATTGATGGCATCTTCGACGATAGCATGTAATTTTTTTATCTGTTCATCCTGCGATTTGTTCAATGCATCAATATCATCTATGTACGTACTCATATAATAGGTGTAAATTAGATTATGAATTAATAGTTATTTTTCAAAAACAATACTTTAATGTAAGTGTTCAATGTTCAAAATAAATATGAAGTATGAATAGTTTAAAGATTTTATGGCAATTTAGCCGCCCGCATACTATTATTGGTAGTACACTTAGCATTTTATCCATATTTGCTATCGCCATGGGCACTACGGATTTCGTTTATATCGACCCTCTCCTACTCCCTTTGAGTCTTTTGACTGCATTGACTTGCAACATTTATATCACGGGATTGAATCAATGGTCGGATATTGAAGTCGATAAAATAAATAAACCCTGGCTGCCTATTGCCGCTGGTACTTTGAGTAAAGATAATGCTTTACGCATAGTTTTAGTCTGCGGAATGATTTCTTTAGTCACTGCTGCCTATCTATCACTGCCTTTTTTGGGGTTAATACTCACCATTATTGCCATCGGTACAGCTTATTCATTGCCGCCTTTGAAACTCAAACGCAGTCATGTATTAGCTGCTGCCGCTATTTCGGTGGTACGTGGTTTATTGGTCAATATCGGTTTTTATCTACATTTTAGACATGAAATACTGAGGGGTGAGTGGTCATTGACGCCAGCCATTTTACCTTTGACGGTGTTCGTCACTGCCTTTAGTTTGGGCATTGCTTGGTTCAAAGACATCCCTGATACTGAGGGGGATGCTGTTTATTCGTTCGGTACATTAGCAGTTACGAGCGGACGTCAACGAGCATTTATGGCAGGTGTGTTAGTCGTTTCATTCGCTTACGTTTTTATTATAATGGCTGGGTTAGTGGGATTGTTGCCTGCCACAACTTATTATGTTGTGAGCCATAGCATTGCTCTGTTCCTATTTCTTTGGCAAGCTAAAGCATTGCAAGTTGTTGATAATCAACAAGTTAAACGCTTTTATTTATTTTTTTGGGGCTTGTTTTTTCTCGAATATGTGCTTTATCCGTTAGGGTTTTATTTGCCATAATGCAAACAATTCCGCTTTAATATCGTATCTTTGCAAAGTTAAATACCGATGATTCCTTTGAATCATTGAAACAGATTTTTATATTAAAACATTTTCATGCAATTTCAATCGTTAAAGATTATTGAACCGATTCTTAAATCATTAGAAGAAGAAGGTTACACAATCCCAACTCCCATCCAAGCCCAAGCCATACCACTCGTTTTAGAAGGTAAAGATTTATTAGGCTGTGCCCAAACAGGTACGGGAAAAACAGCGGCTTTCGCCATTCCCATTCTCCAATTATTAAGTGCGAACAAAACTTACGATAAGAAGAGAAAAATTAGAAGCCTCATCGTGACGCCTACCAGAGAGTTGGCGATTCAAATCGAAGAGAGCTTCAAGGCTTACGGTCGGCACACGGGCTTGACATGTGCTGTCATTTTCGGCGGTGTCAATCAAAGCCAACAAACGTCTATTTTGCAAAGAGGCGTCGATATTTTAGTTGCCACGCCAGGCAGGTTACTCGATTTGATGGGTCAAGGCTATATCAGTTTAAAAGAAATCGAAATATTCGTATTAGATGAAGCCGATAGAATGCTTGATATGGGTTTTATCCATGATGTCAAAAGATTGATTGCGGTTTTACCTCGTCAACGGCAATCGTTGTTTTTTTCAGCAACTATGCCTCCTGAAATCGTCAAATTGGCTTCAACTATCCTTATTAATCCTACAAAAGTAGAGGTTACGCCTGTTTCTTCAACAGCAGATACTATCAAACAATATGTGTTTTTTGTAGATAAAGAAAATAAAAATGCCCTTTTATTGGATGTTTTGGATGATGATAAAATCAAAACAGCCTTAGTCTTTACACGCACAAAACATGGTGCGGATAAAGTAGTAAAAGTGCTTTTGAAACACAATATCACGGCAGAAGCGATTCATGGCAATAAAGGACAAAACGCTCGTCAACGGGCTTTGACCAATTTTAAAGCTCAAACGACACGTGTTTTAGTGGCTACGGACATTGCAGCACGGGGAATTGATGTCGATGACCTTGAATTTGTTATCAATTTTGAGATTTCAAATATTGCTGAAACGTATGTTCACCGCATTGGTCGGACAGGTAGAGCAGGTGCAAAAGGTACAGCTTTATCGTTTTGCGACGCCGAAGAAAAAGCATATTTGAACGATATTGAAAGACTGATTTCTAAAAGAATACCGGTTATTGAAAACCATCCTTTTCCATTGGTCAATCATTATCCTGTCAAAGAACCTGATCATCAACGCTCATCTTTCAGCAATAATTCAAGTCGTCCGCGTATGAATGAAAGAGGTAACAGACAAAATAGTCCTTTCAGCAGACGATAAGTTGGTTATTGGTTATTAGTTATTGGTATATTTGCATCATTTATCACCAAATAACCTAATAATTATGCTGATTCTCCTTGCTGATACCCGTAAAAAATTGCTGTGGATGTGGCTTGCATTCACAGCAATTATTGTTTTATTGATTTTCATTCAAACCATCAACGGTAAGTTTAAAGACATCGAAAGCAAAGCTTGGTTATGGGCTTTTACGCATTTATTACCTGCTTTATTGCTGCTCATTACAGCCGTTTTGATGAATAAAAACCCATCAAAAGTCTTGCTCTCTTCTACTTTCCGAATGGCATTTATTTTTACATCCATCTATTTACTCTTAGTCCTCATCACGCTTTTAGCTTTGCCTTTTGCTACAATCAATCAAAGCATTGAAGAATATTTCAATCAATCCTACCTTTGGTTAGTGCCTTTTCAAGTCATTTTGCTTATCACATTTGGCATTTTATATTTCAAAAAGGAAACGATTTTCAGACCGGATGCAGACATTATGCAAGAGTTTGTCAGTAAAAAAGCGGAATTTGCTCAAAGAAAAGGCAATATCCTCCAATCAGAAGCCTTTGAATTATTGATAGCCGATGATAAAATGCCCGAAGTCTTGGATTTATTAAAAACCCGTTTGAAATCTTCCACCAACGACATTGTTTTATTAGAAAGCCAATACACCGAATGGCAACAAGAACGCGATATGAATCTGCTCGCCGCCGATGAATTGCAGAGGACGTTGAATCGGTTGATATTGGCAGTGGTGAGTTATATTGAGAAGCTGTGAAAATCTGTGAAAATCTGCTTAATCTGCATCATCCGCGTTCCCATTACAACAAGTCTATTGAAAGTAAAAACAAAACAGCCCAATGAAACCATATTTCATTGGGCTGTGTGTTATTATTCATAGTTGCTTTCATTGGAAGTTGACGCAATTGAAGAGAATGAAACGTTTTTATGATATTTTTAGATGATTAACGCATCATTTATACCATGGCAGTTTCCTTCACTTTCTTAACGCGGATGGCTTTTACACCATTGCGTTTGGGTGCTGCACGTTTGCTTTTGCGTATGCCGCCAGCCTTTTCGTACTCTTCCGAATCAAAACCGAATTTAGAACCGATGCCACTCAACACTCTTTGAGTATAATCATTCAGTTCTGTTTCCAACTTTTTCAAAGACGCCCTTTTGGCATCCTGTTGCTTTTTGAGTTGATTCACTTCCGAATACGCATTTTCTACGGCTTTGAGTTTGTCATCAAAAGTCGTCACATTAATGTCGTCATGCAATGAAAATTGATCATGAATGGTTTTCAAGCCCGAGAATTGATTCCGCGCTTTGGTGTACTTAGTCGAGTACTTTAACAGTTTTGCCATTGTATGAATGTGCTTTTAGAATGTGATAAAATATAATATTAAAAATTAAATAATATCAATATTCATTCCAAAAATGATTGTTTTGTTGACTGTGTTTGTATTATTCTTGATTTTTGGGGTTGAAAGGTTTGTGGATGCTTTATTTTAAGGTGTAGAAGTTCTTTTTGGGTTTGTACCCCTCAGTAAAATGGTGTTGAATAATTTTAAATTATACCTTATTACACATTATGTTACTCAAATTCTTGCATAAAAATATTATTTTCTCCTATTTTTAATATAATTAAGGGCGAAATTCGACAGAAGTATTTGATAAAGTTAGTTTTGTCAAGATAAAAACTATTTAATGGATATAAAATTTAGTTATTTTATTTGATATTAATATAGTTTTCATCTTATATTTGCAACAGCCTATTTATGAGGCTAAATGCCTCATAAAACTATTTTTCTAAGTTTACTAAAATAAATCCAAGTGACACAATCTTTTTAAAAAATAATAGGTATAACCCTAATAAAATATTTATTAATTTACTTTCAACTTAGCCCTCTTCATTTTAACTAATTCAAGTTGCTAGTTAAGAAAAAGGTCGGACACCGTGGAAAAAGATAACTTAGAGGTGCTAAACAAAAAGTACCGCC
>JAYTUY010000158.1:0-20206 GCA_043744275.1 Saprospiraceae bacterium | reverse complement strand
CTAAAGTCAGAGCTACTAACGGTTTAATTACCCATATTTTTGGGGCTATCGCTACCGCTTTACTTTTTTGGCTCTTTTAACCCAATATTCGCATTAGTAATAGGAATATTACGAATTACCCATTGCTCATTACTTATTGCCCATTACCAATTACCCATATTTTAATCATCATCATCATCCCCCTCAGTATTCGCAATCATCACCCATGCCCCTCTTCTTGGTGCAGGCATTTCGCTATCCGTACCACGCACCGCTTTCCAAAGCACCACATTAAAAATGCCATCAGGCACAGCATCCAACTGAGCGAGGTTGAAAGTCTCGGATAACTCACTCCATTTATTGACTGATGCATTGCGTGTATCAATCGAAACCTTTGAGTCAATGGCTTTATATGGTGTCAAATCGGGTTTTGATGTAAAGCAACGCCACATAGGCGTAGCCGCCGCGTCGTATTGGCTCATGGGCGGAATGCCTAATATGAGTTCAATTGTCCGCAACATACCGCTGGTTGAATACATCGTTTTATCATGAAATTTGCGGCGCGTGTATGGGCTAATCACATAAGCAGTCGAGCGATGCGCATCTACATGATCAGAGCCATTTTGAGCATCATCTTCCAAAATAAATACAGCAGATTCTTTCCAAATTGAGCTATTTGAAAGGTGCTCAATGAAGCGACCGACTGCCAAATCATTGTCAGCAATGGCTGCTTCGGGCGAATATGCCCCTTTTTTCAAACCAGAAGTATGGTCATTGCTAAAGCGGACAGTGTTAAAACGCGGCACTTGGTTCAGCCTCAAAAGCGAATCAAAATCTTGTTCCCAAATGGTTTCTCGTTTCACATCCTTAAAATCCATGTCAAAATCAGGATAGCCTTTGCAAAAATGCCCATTCAGCGTTGCATAATTAGCATTATTTTCATTGGCAAACTCGCCATAAGAACGGAAGCTTATCTTCGCCCGCTGGCAATGATCCCAAATGAAGCCACCTTTAGGGAAGGCTACCTCTCGTTGCCCTTCAAAATCGTAGTTGCCGCCTCGTCCGCCATAGCTTGTGGGCCAGGTTTTTTCAACAAAATCGTTGGCATAAGCTGCCGTTGTCCAATTATGCCCATCGGCTGAGACTTCTGCATCGACATAAAAATTGTCCAGCAAAACAAATTCCCTTGCCAAAGCATGTTGATTAGGTGTAATTTTCTCAGGAAAAAGGCAAATTGACGGGTCGCCGTTGCCTTCTGGCATATCGCCGAGGATTTGGTCATACGTCCTATTTTCTTTGATAATATAAAAAACATATTTGATGGGCGACGCATCACCTACGCGCATCGGTATCGGATTGCCTGCCTCCCCCTCAGTAATCAGCTCTTTTTCCTTAGAATATGGGGTGTTTTCGTAGGTTAATTTAGAATAGGCTGCCATTGTTTTTTCATTAGGCATGTCAATAATGCTCAAAGTGCCATAAAAAAGTGAGCCGATATATTGCCCTGCTTTGTTATCACTCGATTTTTTATAGGGCTGGGGTCCTTTTGGATTGGGCATTGACGACATACCTTTTCCATTCGCCACATATATTTTATTGCCCACCACCCGCACTGAAGTCGGATACCAACCCGTCGGAATAAAGCCTTTTGAGCGGCTCTCTCCTAATTTTGTTATATCAAAAACAGCCAAGCAATTATTGTCTGCATTGGCAATAAATAACGTTTTTTCATCTTCCGAAAGGGCTAAACCATTCGTGGTTGAGCCGTTTGGAGCATTGGGGTAAAGAGCTGCATTCAGCACTTCCAGCACTTTTTGAGATTTTACATCAATAATTGACACTGAATTATCCAATGAATTAGCTACAAAAAGGACGTCACCGTTTTTATTCAAAATCATCTCATTGGGATGATCACCTACCGCTATTTCATTTTTTTTATTCAAATTATTCAAGTCAAAAACAGCTATTTTCTTTAATCCCCAAAGAGAAACATATATTTCATTCAATTTTTTATTCACCATCACCGAAAATGGCTCGGTACTGAGGGGTATCTTTCTTTCAATTTTTAGTGTCACAGAATTGCAGACATAAAGCATCGAATCCTCCTTCGTCACTACAAAAACTTGATTGCCTGAAACAGCAATACCAGCGGGGCATATTTTTTCTTTACCCCAAGGCTCACCGAGTTTTATAACCGTATCATGTTGGATTTTTCCTTTCTCATTTTTCAGAATAACAACTCTATTGTCATTGCCACCTGAAACAAAAAGTCGATTTTCATCTTCACTAAAAGCCAAGCCGTACCATGATTTAGCAACAGGTTCGTTTGAAATTTGTTTTTCAGTTTTTATGTCAAAAACTTGAACACTTTGTTTGGAAACGCCATTATTCGTAACAGCTATCAATTGTTTTGACGGTGAAACAGCTAAATTCAAAGGCAAATCATCCAACGGCAAACTTTTACCAGCAGGCGTCAATGACCAACCGTTAGGCAAAATTACCCGTTTAGCTGTTAATTCTTGATAGGTTTTATCCGTTTTCAAACTCCCCGTTTGGGGCGATTTACAGTTTTGAAAAAAAGAAATAATGCCTAAAAAGGCGAATATACTGAGGGGTAGTTTTTTAAAATTTCTCATACCTATTATTGGTTTGTTTTAGAAAAAAAGTAATAGAGTAAAGTTAAGATTTTATATTCAAATCAATGAGTCTAACATTATTTTTCGACATGTTGACAGAAAATTCAAATCGTTAACTTTTGTTAACTTTTTTTAGCTCATTTTTTATTATGTCACGTATTTTAGCTTTTGGCACTAAAATAGCCATTCAATATTGCAACGCATTGAAAAATTTATTTCACTAAATTTATTTTAACTTTGATGATAATCCGTTGATTCATTCCGAATCAACGGATTTTTTTATTTTTACCACATGAAAAAACAACACCTCGCCCAACTCAATATCGCCCGAATGCTCGGCGAAGATATTAATGCCCCTTTGATGACAGACTTTGTCTCTCAGCTTGATGAAGTGAATGCCATTGCTGAAAACAGCGAAGGCTTCGTTTGGCGACTCAAAGATGAAGAGAATAATGCCACCAGTTTTCGCCCGTTTGATGACAATCGGGTTATTGTCAACCTGTCGGTTTGGGAAAATATAGAGGCTTTGAAAAATTTTGCTTACACAGGTCGCCATGTCGAGGTGTTCAGAAATAGGCGTGAATGGTTTGAAAAATCCATAGAAGCAATGGTCGTTTTATGGCATATTGACGAAGGACATACCCCCTCAGTACAAGAGGCAAAACAAAGGCTTGAACACCTGCGAGAGCATGGCGCGACGGATTTTGCTTTTGATTTTAGGTATTTGAAGGAGAAAATCTAAGAGAATGGCAATACAAAGAGCTTGTCTCAAAAGTTATTGGTTATTAAGTTATTTTAAATTAATAAAAAAATTACCTAATTTTGCTTAATAAAATCACTGTCCATGCAAACAATAATGTCTTTTTCAGATTTGCAATACAATCTTGAACAACTGACCGTTCAAGACTATATTCGACTCCTAACTACTGTGAATACAAGCCGTATTAAGCGCAATCCAAAAACACAATTAGAACAGGAGGCTATTTTGTTGAAAAACGTTTTGATAGAATTTCCCAATTATAAACGTCAACGCATTGCTGTATTAAGAGACAAATTAGAAAATAAAACCATCACTGATATTGAAAATAACGAGTTCTTACATCTTGTAGAAGAAGGTGAAATTTGGTCAGCTAATCGGCTTCAAAACTTGATTGAATTAGCCGCTTTGCGCCAAACGGATTATTTTTCATTAGTTAAAGACTTAGGTATTTCCTTTTCTAACCAAGACGATGAGTAAAACTAACCTCCCTATCGTAGTGCGTCGTTTTGTCGAAAACCGAGCCAAAGGCTATTGCGAATATTGTTTATGTCATAAAGACTTTGCAACTGACTCATTTTGCATGGAACATATATCGCCTTTAGCTGATGACGGTAGCAATGACCCTGACAATTTGGCTTATGCCTGTGGCAGTTGTAACGGACATAAACACGCTAAAACTCAAGGCATAGATCCACTTTTAGGTCAATTAACTATATTTTTCAATCCCCGTTTGGATATTTGGAATGATCATTTTGAGTGGGATTCTACTGCGACTGTTATTGTAGGTAAAACGCCTATTGGACGTACAACAATTGATATTCTGAAAATGAATCGCCCTGCTGTTATCAACCTTAGAAAAGGTATGATTGCAATAGGTATTCACCCTCCTCAATTGGCATAAAAGATTTCATTTATGCAAAAATTTATTTAACAATTTCTAAAAATTCGCCCTCACAGCCGCCCTACCCACATGCACCGTCCGTACAACGCCCGTTTTGCGCCCTTCGTAACTCAGGTTGAGAAAAATATTTTTCGATAAAACGCGGTCGAGGCTCAGATTCCAAAGGAAGTTTTTACCATTTTGTAAGCCTTCGAGCAAGGCAAATTCTAAGGGCGTGTTGCGTTCACCTGTATATGCTACTTGCACGAAACTAAATTTGGTACGCAATTGTGCATTCGTGGATTTGTTCCAAGTGGCTTCCGTCGAAATGTCGTTGTTTTTGATGCGTTCGTTGTTGAAAATGCCTGATGGATTGGGCAAAGTATTGTATCCATTTTTCAATTTATAGGCAAAAACTAAGCGGAAATCCGAGCCAATCATCCATGTCAATTCAGGTTCAATTTTAATCAACGAGACTGTATAATTTCTATTTTTAAACGCTTCCGAATTATTGGATTGATGACCCATAGCAAAATAGTTTTGTAGAGCAAAAGACTTGCTGATATCCAAACGGCTGCGGAGAAACCATTCATCGCGTCCCCGTTCTTCAAAACCAGTGACTAAAACTATCCGATTGCGATTTTCCAATTGACCAATTTCAAAATCCCAAATCGGGCTGGAACGATTGAAAAACAAGGAGTTACGCATAGAAATATTTAATGCTACGAGTGTGGTGTCTGAAATTTTCAAATCAAGAGGATTCCATTGAGATACTTTTTCACCCCCCTCAGTATTGGACTGGTTTTTTACTCTACGATTGATTTGCAAAGATGAATTGGTAGAAAACAGGCTCATAAATTTTAAAAAACCTTTTTTCTCAAACCAAATTGCACGAGGGTCGAGCCTTAAACTTTGAGAAAAAGAGACATTATTGGTGCGGATAAATTGGTTGGTCAAAAGCGTTACGCGCACGTAATCCGCTTGATCGGCAAAGGGCGCAATTTCAAATTCATCTATCTGCGGAATAGTGTCGGCGTTCCGATTTTTCCAAATATATTGCCCCTCGCCCTTGTTCACTTTCACGTATTGATACTCCAATTTTTGCTCTTGACCAGAGCCTATTTCGTAGAGCGTATTCGCATAAATAGCATTTTTAAAAGCATTAAAATTGTATTCCAAACGCCCTAAATAAGTCTGTTGAGGTGTCAAGGTTGTCTTAGTTGTGTCGTTGACTTTGAGGTCGCGGTAGCTGATATTCCAAGTGAGTTGCGAGTGTTCATTTCTATTCAAAATACCATTCACATTCAATTCATTCACTTTTGAAATTTGAAAAAAACGATTTGTAATCGGTTGATAATCAAATCTTTGTGAATAATTAATGCCGAATCCTCCTGTATTTTGGGCTTCAGAAGGCGTATCAGTCGAATCTTTATTAAGCTTAGATTTTAAAGGAATTTCAGCATAAATTCTCCATAAATCATAGTAAAAACTGGCTCTTGTCAAGGTATCTTTTGAAGCATCAAAGCGTTGATTTTTTTCTCTTTCAGCGTAAGCACCGAGTTTTATATTATTTTTAAAAGTTTTATTTAAATCCAATTTAGGGCGTGTAAAATTGGTTTTTTCTTTTACACCACCTAATATCAATGGTTGACTTTCAGTATTCAGAACATTGGCATCCGCAGTTATTGCCCAATTATTTCTGTTAAAATTAATGCGCCCTGCATGTCGCTCGCCATTGTATAAAAATTGCCGATTGTATTTTCCATAGTCATAACTCATTGAAAACCAATCTTTTTTGCTTAATAAAATATTGCCATTCAAAAAAACTTCACTCGCTGCCGTTTGATTCTGATTCAAATTACCGATGGTATTATTCGTACCAATTGCCACTGTTCCGATGTTCCAATCGCGGGTAAATTCAGCGGAGCGATAAGGATTCAAAGCTCTAAATGTCTTTTGGGTTAACTCGGTTTTTACGGTCGTTTCAAAAGCCCAAGACTGCTTTTTTCCAAAATCAAGACGATTAGAGAAGCCTGTAAAAACGGCTAAACCAACGTTCGCAGAATCGCCAATGGTAGAAAAACGATTGCGGTCATTATTGCTCAAAGCTACTTCTGTAAAAACTTTAGTATATTTAAACAATTGATAATCAAGCCCTAAGGTCATGACTTGTTGTCTATTCGGCGGCACTAATTTTCTGATGGGTTCAAAGCTACCCCTCAGTATTTTGCCGCTATCGGGCGCAACCCATTGGTACACACGCCCATTTGCAGCCGTCGGCACTTGTATATAATTGCCTTTGCCCTCACCTACGGGCGTGAATGTCGCCGTGAATTTGGCGGAATCGGGATTTGCAGAATAGACGAGCACTTTTTCATATAAAATTTTATTGACCACCGTATCCACCAATTTATATTGAATCCTATCGCTCCTAAAACCATCGTCAGCGGCTCTAATACTGAGGGGTGCATTGTTATCAAAGTCGTTGCCTGAACGTCGCAGCACCGCTTTATCCAACGAATCAAGAGCTTGCGTACCCGTCGAATTTTTAGAATCTTGTTCTGTATAAAAATTAAAATTCAAGCGTAATTTCTTGTAAGTCAACTCATTAGAGAGCGAAGCCGTAGAGCGCAGGTAGCTTTGGTCAGCATATTCAAACTCCACAATGACGCGCGAATCCTTTGTAATAAATCGCTTGGGCGTGAACACAATATCGCCTCTGTTGTAGTCCATGATGTAGTCATTTTCATCACCTCGCACGAGGAGTTTACCATCAAAAAATACTTTTTCAGTGCCTGATAAAATGATAAAAAATGATGCCCCCTCAGTACCAAACAGTTTGTAAGGTCCTTGATTGCCTTCTTGAACAGGCAATATATTTCGAGCAAATTTTCCTCTTGCAATGCCCACATTGGCTTTAGTAAAAAGATTGCCTGATTGTGGTGTGGTCAGATTTTTTTTAAATAAAAGCGGTGTTTTATTGGTAAAAGATAAGCCTTGCAATTTTTTAGAATAGTTTAAAAAATAGGTGTTCAGTGGGCGATTAAGCTCATAATCGCCTGCTACCAATGTGTTATTGCCTTTTTTTAATTGAATAAAAATTTTATCTATTTCCCTTAAAGATTGTGTATTGCCTTCGGCTTGAATGGGCAAATTAGTATCGGTCATGGACGCTAAAATTTCCATATCACCGAGTTTGCCAGCCAAATTGAGGTTAAAATTTTGATTGACCACGAGGTTTTGAGCATTGCCTACGGACAGCCCTTGCGTGTAATTGCCATTGTATTCCAAACCTTTTTCAAAAATGGGTGCATTGGTGACCCCCTCAGTATTGTACTCAAATTCGACAGGTATTTCAGGTGCTAACGGGTTGATTTGAGTAGAGTCAATTCTGTAATATTTTTTTGTTAAATCAAAAGAAAAAACTCGATAGGTCAGGCGAATTGAATCCAATTTGAGAGGTGAATTCAATGATTTATTTTTAAGTAAAATGAGTTTGTCTTTAACAGTAAAATAATTAGAATCAAGATATGTATTGGTTTGATAATCAAATAATTGTATAGAATTTGGAATAATTGTCATGGTATCATAAGTCAGCGTATCGGACGTAATTTTGAGGTTGAAAATGTGCTGATTACTTAGTGGTTCTTGTG
Organism: Saprospiraceae bacterium; assembly: GCA_043744275.1. GTDB lineage: Bacteria > Bacteroidota > Bacteroidia > Chitinophagales > Saprospiraceae > JAAFJT01. The sequence continues at coordinate 12,298 of JAYTUY010000158.1, read as the reverse complement.
CTTTTAAACTTTGAGTTGAAATGAAGATACTTATGAAGATCAAACTTTTCAAGCGACATACCTTTACGAGGGTTTTAAAACCCTCGTAAAGGTGTAGCACGTAAAGGTGTGATACATTAAACAACAGATGGAGGATTTTTTTTAAAGTAAAAAACATATCGTATAAAACGCTTTTCGCCCTTTTAGTTGTGTGAAATTATATGAAATTAACGGATTTTAGGAATTTAAACTGAGGCATACACAATTTTTAGTAGTCAAATATACGTTTAAACAGAAATGACACGCTGAAAACTATACCTTTAGTTTATATTATTTTTTCGACAAAACGTAACCCACAAACCAATGCCTTTAACAGATTATCATATCGAAATAGAACATGCTCGGCTTGGCTTATGGCATATTACTGAGGGGGAAGATTTTTTTCTAAAAAAACTGCCACTTTCAGATGCCGATAGAGCTGAATTGAAACCATTGCGTGGCAAACGCCGCATAGAGTGGCTAGCTGCGCGGTATTTGGTGCAAGTGATGACTGGTTGGGCATATAGTTTAGTGAAAGACGTGTTTGGAAAACCTTTTTTGATGGGTAGTGAGTACCATATTTCTGTTTCACATTCGGGCGAGTTTACAGCGGCTATCATTGCACCGCATGTTGTAGGCATTGATATTCAACTATTGACATCAAAATTGGAAGGCGTAGCTTGGCGAGTGATGAACGAAACAAAATTAAAAAACCTGAGTCAAGAGAAACGTTCAGAGCATTTACACGTTTATTGGGGAGCGAAAGAGGCATTGTACAAAGCTTATGGTCAGAAGGAGTTGCATTTTAAGAAAAATATTCTTGTTGAGCCTTTTAATTATTTGGATGATGAAGGGGTTTCGCACGGAACGATATTGAAAGAGAATTTGAAAAGAGAGTTTGATATATTTTATAAAAAAATAGAACAATACATTTTAGTTTATGCAATTGAGAAAGATGAATCAGGTCAAATACCCAGCACTATCAGTCATTAGTATATTTATTTCTATGGCTTTGATGTTGACGAATTGCAATCGTCAAAAAGAAGCAAAAGAAAGCCTTTCTAAGGAGGTGAGCAACGAATTGCCTGCCGATTTTGTCGCCTTTTATGAAAAATTTCATCAAGACAGTGCCTACCAAATGGCGCATATTATCTTTCCATTGGAGGGCTATCCTGCACAGGTGGACAGTGCAACCGTTGCTGAAAGTACATTTAGATGGTATGCCGAGACTTGGAGAATGCATAAGATGGCAGGGTTTACAAGTGCCGATTTTACACGCACTTTCGAGGAAAAACTTCCAGGTATGGTGAATGAAACGATTCTTCAAAATGGCTCACCTTACGGCATGTTTCGTCGTTACTACAAGCGTGGCAATGAGTGGTTTTTGATTTACTATTCAGATATGAATCCGATAAAGGGGTGATTTTTAGTGAAAAGGTGATAGTAAAAAGTGAAAAATACTGAGGGGGGTATGGTTTAAATAAAAAGAGAACGGCTTACAAATGTTGGTTTGTAAGCCGTTACTTTTTATTATTTTATCAAAATCCTGTACTTATTTTTTAGGATTATTGATAGGTGCACTTTTAGCATCAGCTGGATTGTTGGCTGTTTCATTAGCTGGAACATCCCAATAATCTAAGAAATTGTATTTGATAGTGGCATTGGTATAATTTGTATAGCTATTTTTTGGCAATAGACTTAATCGTTAAATATTCAATAATTTTTACAATTAAAGAAAAAAAATTTGCATCTGTTATTTATTACCTGTTATATTTGTGTTATAAGTTATTTAACATAGAACTTAATAAATTGTATGCAATTAAAATACTCCTTCCCCAATAGTATAGTACGTTAGATTTAACTAATATTTTCAAATAATAACATTTACTCATTTAAACTTTATTCAAACATAAATATGAATTATAAAAAATAAAACACATAAATATCCGATTACAGTTTTATCCATCATTTTGTTCTCTTTTCTCTTTAATAAACAATTAAAATTAATAAGCTAATTCATAAGTATCACAATACTTTTGAATATAGTACTTCAGTATGTTATTTTGTCAAGTAAAGAAATTGTAAAATGCCATTATTATATCTATACAATCTTAAAAGTTGTAACTGTTTTTATGCTTAATACTTGGATTTTATTAATATTTTTTCACATTTTAAATACATAACATCATGAAAAATGTAGTACTAATGTTTCAGTTTTTCTTAATTACTTGTTCTTTATTCGGACAAGCGCCTTGGTGTAACAACAATCAGCCAGACGCTTATACTTGGTATATCAATGATCAATTCGGAAATGATGCTACATCAACAGTAATAATTCCAATTGGTGCAAATTATGTTGATGTTACTTATTGTAGAGATGATGCAGCAATCGCAGAGTTAAAAAGCAGCGGAATATGTAGTGGAAAAGCTCATCCAGTTTGGGATGGATGTGACGGTACAACAAACAACCTTAGTTCAAGTGCTTCGTGTATAACGGTGCGATGGACTCGTCGCGTAGACTGCCAATCTTATATCGGATGGGTAGGACTTGATTTATTCTATACTTGTCGCAAAGCTACTATAAATGTAACAGTCATTTCTGAATGTAACGTACCAGATCCATATTGTTTATTAAGTGCATGTCAGTGTGGAACAGGTAGTTGCGGAGGTAGTGGTAATTGCGTTAGAATAACGAATTCTGGCAATCAAACTTGTTGCGCTATGTTAACTATTCTTACTTCACCCGGTAACGTTGCAACGACTTGGAATTCAATTTCCATACCAGCTGGGCAATTTGTTGACAAATGTGTCACATCTGGAACCATAGTTGGCTATAGTTGGCATCAAATAGAATGTCCGCCTTCTTATCAAAGATCTCAAAATAGTGCTTCAAACTTCAATTCAAATACAAATCCTAATATCAATAAAAACAATTACTTTGGAATTTTTCCCTCTCCTGCCGATGATAATGTAAATATTGAATTTCCTACTGAATTCGAAGGTGAAACTAATGTTGAAGTTTATGATATTTCAGGTAAACTTATTCTTCAAAAAATATTTGATTCTGATCTTTCAGCTAAAATATCAACGCAAAATTGGTTAGGGGGCATGTACTTTGTTAAATCAATTAACAAGCAAGGGCAATTAAGTCAAAAAATATTAATACAACATTAGTCAATAATAAAACGGCTTACAAAATAACATTTGCAAGCCGTTTTTCTTTTTATTATTTAACCTAACTTATTTTTTAGGATTGACAACTGGTGCACTCTTCGCGTCAGCTGGATTGTAAGCCAATTCATTATCAGGCACATCCCAATAATCTAAGAAATTGTATTTGATGGTGGCATTGGTATTAAGTTTACCTGCCCCATCAACTACAACCGCACCTGTCCTTCCAGCACTACCTTTTTCAGTAACTCCCCAACGGCGAGCATCATAGAAAGCTAAACCTCTAAAAGGTAAAGCACTGCGGCGTTCTCTACGAAGTTCTTCTTTAGCTTGAGCTTGGGTCAAAGTTAGTAATGTAGTTGCTAAACCTGCACCTTGAAAAGTTCTAACAGCATCTATCAAAGCTACTGCACCTGGAATATCGTTAGTGTAGATTTTAGCTTCGGCAGCCATCAAAGCGTTTTCTTCATAAGTACCCGCCAAATAAAATTCCACAGCTCCTGGCGCATCAATATCACTAATAGTGATTGCACCAGCTACATTATTCCCGCCGCTTACAAGACCATAACGAGTATTAAAAGAATTACCACGGTCACTATTGCCAATCCAAGCAGTACCTTTAACAAAATTATTAGCCAAGCGTTTGTCACCTGCTTTAAAATCTTGTATTAGACGCTCACTTATTTTGTAAGTAATATCACCTGGATCGCCTGTACTGTAAGCAGCTACTGAACCGTCTTCTTTAGCCCAAATATCTCCTGTTGCATTTGAACGTCCAGTAAAAACTAAGTCTGTTGATTTAACGCCTGCAGCTGTCAACGTAGCAATGCTACTCCATTGGGCTGCTGTCATACTTGCAACAGGTGTATTAGCCAAAATATTACGTGCTTTCATAGTATTGATACTTCTAACCCATTCAGATGGTGATAGAACACCGCCTTTACCAGCTTTACAAAAGCTTGGTATTAATTTACCAAGAGTACCATCATAATCACCACCTGATGTTAAACTACCCAATAGAGCCGCAGCTTTATCAAAGTTTGCATTAGATTCAGCAATTATTTGTTCTTTTGTTACATAAGTAGTTGTAGTGGTGTTAGGAACATCATTAATAAGCCCTGCGTAATAAATGGAACCAATGTGTGCATAAGCAAATCCTTTCCAGTAATAAGCCCAAGCCTGTAGTGTTTTGGTTTTTACGTCACCACCTGTACCAAATTTCACATTTTTTACTACATCAAGTATTGTATTAGCACCATTGTTTAATGCATACATATATGCCCATTCATGAAACCCAGGGTTACTACCTTGGTTAGCATTTTTATTAATACCCCTCAGTAATTCGTACTGTGACTTAGGGGAATTTGGATTTAACACAGTAGAGGCGTCATCCAAAATTACTGCATCAGGGCAAGCCAATTGATTAAGGAAAGCGTTGGCTGCTTCAATGCCGATATTATCACCCAGCATCTCGTGGAAGCCAATAGCACCTGACCAAAAATAGCCAAAAACACCATCATAATATTTATCATCTATACCACGGAATCCCGTTTGATAAATGGCTCCTTGAGCCAATGCCATAATTCCAGGCTCAGTTGCCGCACTTTCAGGTGTAGGGCGATTTGGATTTTTAACATCCAGTTCACTTTTTTTGCAGGCGATGAATGAACCCAAAAAAAGCGCGGATATAATTAAGAATTTATTGATTCTCATTTTTATTTTTTTTAAGTTGATTAAAAACCTACGTTAAGTCCAATTTGATAAGAGCGTAAGTTTGGCATAGAGTTATGGTCTGTACCACGATCCCAAGCTGAGTTATTGGAATATACATTGGATGAATTGATTTCTGGATCCATACCAGTGTATTTTGTGAAAGTCAATAAGTTGCGACCTCCAACAGTTAACATCAACCGTTTGCAGGATTGAATATTGAAAATTTTACTTAAATCAAATGCCAATTCCACGTTACGTAAACGAACAAAAGAAGCATCTTCGTAGAAGTAGCTTTTAGTACCGTTTCTTGAACGTTCAGCATATACACCTCTATAGAATGCTGACCATGCACCAGTTTGTCCATTGATAGTAATGGGTTTAGTATAATCGCTGTGGATACCATCGCGATACATCCATTCTTTAGTTTGATTGTAAATATGGCTTCCATTAATCCAGTCAAATTGAAAATTCAAGGTGACAAAATCCTTTAGTGTTATACTGTTAATAAATGCCATGTTAAATTTTGGATTAGGATCTCCAAAACTATATTGATCTGGTGTGAAATAAGGTGCTTTTGTCGTTTTATTGACAACCCAACCATTGCTGGCTACTTCATAATTACCAATTTGGTCTTGTGGTAATAGAAAATTACCATCTTTCCCTTTTTCATCAAGGGAATGTAAACCAAGATAGCCGAATATTTGCCCAATTTTATCTCCTGCTTTTAAAGTATAACCAGTACTACCAGCTGCGGATGTTAATACAACAGGCTCACCACGAACTGCAGTAATTTCCGAATTTTGATGACCGAAGTTAACTATAAAGTTCCATTTAAAATCTCGCTTGTCCGCAATTTGAGTGTTCAATGAGAATTGAAACCCATTTGATGCCAAAGAGAAAGAGTTATCTTTAATTGTGCTGAAACCAGTAGAAGGTGCAACGTCAACGTCCCAAATAGCATTATCAGTACTTCTTTTCCAATATGTAGGCGATAAAACGATGCTACTGAACCAGTCACCTTTTCCAGCTGCAATTGAAAAGTCTGCACCAAATTCAGTTTCTTTGGAAACTTCTACTTGCAACGCTGGGTTTGACTGAGCAGCTGGAAAATATAGAGCATTGTTGCTTCCAATTGTTTTTGTACCAGCAGTTACATAACGGTCAAATGGTTTTGGTTGAATACCTGCTTCACCATAAGCTGCCCTTATTTTAACTTCAGGAAGTGCTTTACCTAAGCCGCCATCTTTCCAAAAATTGAAAGAAGACAAACGCAAATAAGCATCTGCTCTTGGAAATGTAAAAGGTTTAGAACCTTGACCGAATGCCGAAGAATAGTCACTACGGAAACCTGCTGAGACTCCCGCCACTTCTCCAAAATCAAAATGTTGATTTACTAAATAACCAAATGTAACAAATGGCTCATTATAATCTTCTTTAACACGTTGTGATTTTGCTTGCGATTCTTCAAAAGGAGTATATGTAGGTAAATCAATTCCAATTGTTCTATATCTTCTATAACGGCTATTGCGATAATCGTAAGCAACTTGTGTGCTTGATTTGATAGGAACATTTAATCCTAAATCATCTTTGAAGTCTAAACGCAAAGTCGCAGATGTCAACAAATTTTGAAAATTTGTTGTATATTGATTATTTTGAAGATTACCTTCTGGTCCTCCTTCGCCTCCTGTCCAATAATGTACAGTTTTAACGGCATTTACATTACCAGTTTGGTTCTGATATAAATATTGGTAATCTTTGGTCTGATAGTTCAAACCATATTTTGCACTAAATTCTAATATTTTAAACGGGGAGTAGGTCAAGTTCAACCCTTGAATAAGGTCATAAGTTTTCTCATTCGAAGAAGAGTATTGATTAATATAAAATGGATTCAAGCCATTTACACCTTGAGCACTACCGAAAAAAGCGTTTGGATTGCCATCAGGTAATCTAAATGAGTAATCTACAAATGGACGGCTATTAAACAAAGCGTAGATAGTTGCATTTCCACCACCATCGTTGACAGTACTGTGTGTGTAAGCCAATTGAGTAGTTGAGCGCAAAGTCAAACCTTTAGCTATTTCTATACCTAAATTAGCTCTAAAATTTGTCCTTTTGTAATTGCCATTTCCTATAAAGTTACTTTCTTGAGTGTTGTGAGAAAGACCGACTGCAAAATCAAACTTATCTTTACCACCAGAGATAGTCAAAGAGTTATTTGATGTATTAGCGTCTTTCAAAAACATTTTAAAATGATCTACATACTTGAAATTTTGGTCGTAAGGTTTGTTGATTTGAACCGTTGGACTCGTACTCAACCAAATCAAGTTTTCAGAATAATTTCCTAAACTCGGGTCAGTTGTAATAGGCTTACCTGATGAACCAATGACATTGTTACTGGCATCAGTATTGAAACCATGAAGGTCAGCTTTTTTAAGCCCTCCAATGTTCAAAAAGGCATTATTAGCAAAACTTGTTGAAAAATCAACATTTAATTGCCCTGCTTTACCTTTCTTACTGAATAATTGAATAACACCATTAGCACCTTGTGCACCGTAAATACTCGCTGCCGCAGCACCTTGTACAACTTCCACACGCTCAATAGCAGCTAAGTCAACTGTATTTAAATCAGTTGCACCCATCTCGACACCATCAATCATAATCATCGGCGTTGTACCGCGATTGATTGTGTTGATACCCCTCAGTAAAATGCTTGCTTTTGCGCCCGGCGTACCGTTCACACTGCTGATTTGAGCACCTGCAATTTTACCAACTAAGGCTTGATCAATAGAAGCTGTGGGAGCATTTGGAAGAGCTTTTGCTCCTATTGTCTGTACATCAATCGGAACACGACGTCTGTCGGTAGCCACACCTGTGCCTGTGACAACAAGCTCTGCGAGAGTTGCTTCACCTAAAACAACGTCAACAACTGAAGAAGCACCTAAAGTCACTTCTTGTGTTTGATAACCAGCGAAACTGACCACGATAGTAGTCGCTCCTGCGGGAATGTTCAACGAGTATTTACCGTCAATATCGGTTACTGTACCAGTGGTTGTACCTTTTACCAAGATACTTGCACCGATCATAGATTCACCTTTTTGGTCATTGACAGAACCCGTAATGGTTTTCTGAGCCATAGCGAAACCGCACGCAAAGAGAACCAGCGTCAAAACTAGTGAAAGTTTTTTCATACTAATTTGATTTCAGATTAAGAAATATGTTAGTTAAATAAAAATAAGTATCAAAGGTAGAAAAGTTTTCAATTATCCAATATCTAAGTTGATAATTTACTTTTCTTTGGTATTTTCTTTCGTTTTTAGAGGTATGGCGGAATAAATTATGGGAAATGAGTGAAAAATTTGCATAATTAATTCACATTATGCTAAATGTCAATTTGATGCTTTCACGCTTAATTTTGATTTGAAGGCTTAAAAATTTGGTTTTTCTTAACGTTTGCTTAACCTTTTCTTAAAATTCACTAACGTTTGTAACAGCCTTATCGCTGCTTTATGTAGCGGAGGCAATCGGTTTATATTATTCACTTTATCACATAAAATTCATCACTGCTTCAAAAGAGCCGTCAACTCTGCTTTTGTTCCTGAAAAGACATTAAAATCGGCGGGTTCGCTGATGCCATTGCAACGGGCTTGGGTGCCAATTTGCCAAAACGACCATTGTTTTCCATCGGGTAGCTTCACACCGCGTGGATTATTATAATTGGCAATCCATATTTTATAATCGGGAAATTTACCGCTGATGTAGCGTTTGTAATAATCGAGATTGGTATAAATAATAGGTTTCACACCCGTTTCACGCTCCACGATGATGAGCCAAGTGGCGATACCCCTCAGTATATCGTCTTTTGCGAGCAATTTATCGTCGGTACTTTCATCAAATTCAATATCCAAAACAGGTGGTAAATCGCCCTTTTCAATCTTCACATTTTTGAGGAAATAATTGGCTTGTTGGGCAGGATTTTTATTGAAAAAATAGAAATGATATGCCCCCCTCAGTATAGCAGCGGATTTTGCTCCTTTCCAATTGTTGTCAAACTGATAATCCATCATATCTACGCCTCGTGTGGCACGCATGAAAACGAAATTGATTCGCACACCATTTTCATTCATTTTTCGCACTCTATCCCAATCAACTTCACATTGATAGTGGCTAATATCCAAACCATGAGCTGTATAGCCAGGCGAAATGGGGATATTATAGCTTCGCCATTCCCGTTTGCGAGGTTCTGCACATTCGGCTTTATTGTAATAAAAAGCATTGATTCTATTTTGAAAAACATAAACAAACGGAATCATCATCAAGGCGACGAACCAAAGAAGAGCTTGTAGTTTAGTAGGTGTATGTTGAATGGTGCGCTTGGTCATTTTAGTCAAATTACTGAGGGGGTGTCTCAAACCAGCATCGCAATTATGTTCCTATTGCCATAAACCACATCACCGATTTTCACTTCAATATTGGCATTCAATGGTAGATAAAGATCTACGCGCGAGCCAAATTTGATGAAGCCCATATCTGCTCCTTGCTTCACTTCTTGCCCTTGTTTGAGGTAGCATTTGATGCGTTTCGCTAATGCCCCAGCGACTTGGCGGAACAAGACCTCTTCATGCCCGTTGCTAATCACAACCGTTGTCCGTTCATTTTCGGTAGAGCTTTTAGGATGCCAAGCGACCAAATATTTGCCTTCGTGGTATTTGCAATAGCTCACTTTGCCGCCAATCGGATTGCGGTTGACATGCACGTTGATGGGCGACATAAAGATGGACACTTGGATGCGTTTGTCTTTAAAATATTCCGCTTCATACACTTCTTCTATCACCACCACTTTGCCGTCAGCTGGTGCATAAACAGCTCTATTATCAAAGTAAGAAATATCACGATTGGGATTGCGGAAAAATTGAAGTATTAGACCATAAATAATCAATGAGACAAAGAATGTCAAAATGGATATTCCCTCAGTTTGGATGAAAAAATAGGCAGCTACGTTGAAAATGACCAATAAAGCTCCTAACACGATGAGTATCACATATCCTTCTTTATGAATGCGCATAATATGTTGATTTTGAATATTTTATATTATTTTTTGTAGAAATTTAATTTGATAATGAGAGGGTATTTTTAAGCTATTTTTTCAATTTTTAACAAATTTAGTATTTTAACAATTAAACCCACCATCTGAGAATAATTATATAGAAAAATACCATCGGTATGACGAAAATAAAGGCATCAAATCTATCTAAAAATCCACCATGACCTGGCATAAATGAGCCACTATCTTTCACGCCTGCGTTGCGTTTGAACATGCTTTCTATCAAATCGCCGATAGTGCCGAATACGCCAATAATAAAGCCGACCATCAAATATTCGAACCAACCAAGCGCGTGAGAGTCTTTGCCAATCAAAAACTTTGACAATAATGCTGCTGCCAATCCGCAACAAATAGCTCCTCCAATAGTGCCTTCCCATGTTTTTTTAGGTGAAATCTTCGGATAAAGGGGCGTTTTGCCTATTTTTGAACCGATAATGTACGCAAAAGTATCATTCGCCCAAGTCATCAATAGAATAATAAAAACAAGAATGGGGTTGAAGCCAGGGAAATTATAAAGGTTGTCAGCCAAGCCTTGAATTTGGAAAAAAGGAAAAACGATATAAAAAAAACTGAGAAAATATATGACGGGTTTGGATAAGGGTTTTTCAGGTTGAAAGAAAAGTTTAGCCATTAAAAAAATAACACTGATAATAGATAGAGTAGAGCAAAATCCAATGGTATAAATATAATAATGATTGATGATGGTTAAACTAAAGTAAAAGAGGGTGCCAGCGGTGTAGAGTATTATTCGTTCTCTAAAACGCGCAGCTGTACCCAGAGTTAGTAAGGTAAATTCCCACAAACAGCCTAAAGCAATAATGGTAAAAAGGATTTCAAAACTCATAACGTTCCAAAATAGCCCTGCCAGCATCACCACCCCAAATATTACTGCTGTTAACGCTCTTTGTTGAAATGTTGTCATAAAGAGTTGATTTTTTGTTTTTCATAATGATGATCCCGAATATATTTCCCAATCATAATCACGAGCATGAGCGACGCCAAGCCCATTGTCCAATGCATTTTGTCGCCTTCTTCTATTTTCTGCATATCGGCTGGCTTGATATTCATGGCATAAATAGCGATGACTTGTAAGCCATTATTCAAAAAGTGGACTATCATCGGCACCCACAGCGAACGTGTCCAAATCAGGAGATAACCCAATAATGCCCCTAAAATCATGCGGGCTAAAAACCCTTGAAACTGCATATGAATAGCACTGAAAAATGCTGCTGAAAGCCAAACCGTGATATGCTCATTTTTTAAAAGCCGCCCAAATTGTTGCTGAATAATGCCCCTAAACATCAGTTCTTCGCCTATACCTGGAATGACCGCTATTAGTAGAACATTGACGATGATTTCATAAAAATTTTCTTTAGCAATGATGGCTTCCAGTATGTTGCCTGTGCTGCTTTCCATGTCTATCATCCATTGCGGCAGCGGAATCATTTTATTCACTTGATAGGCATATTGCACCAAGGGAATACTCACCATGAGCATTAAAAAACCTAAGCCAATAAGAGACAGTTTAGGTAATTTTTGCAAGCGTAAAGCCTTGAAAATGTTATTTTTATAAGCAATCCAAGCAGTCAATGATGCTGGAAAAATGAAAGAAAAAAGATGATTAATCAACATCACTGCTCGCATAAAATTGCGAGTGCCAACGGGTGAGTTTCCACTTAAACTTTTCAAAACATCTTGAAAATCTAAACCTTCTATTTTAGCTAAAAGCATCATCAAGCCTGAGCCAATGATGTTGCCCATAATGAACATACCGAAGGCAATCGCTAAGACAACAATGGGCGATAAGTCAAGATTTTGATTTGGCAAATGAGGAAAACCTGCACCAATTTCATGTTCGGGATGATGGTCAAGCGGTTGATTATCAGTCATTTTAGTCATATATTCCTTTCAATTTTGGTGCAAAAATAGTTTTTTAGTTTTAAAGAAAATCATTTTTTACCAACCAATAAGATATGCTGATGCCGTCCAATTAGAAAATTTGTTGTTTCTGTTAAAAAAAAATGTGAAAAATACAAAAAAAATAGTAGGAATGATTTATCACAAATAGCCAATAATGGTTTTATACTGCTTTTGAATCACATTATTTTTCTTACAAATTCAAAAATTATGTTGTTTTTAAAATATTGACTTAGATTGTTTTATAAGTTAAATAAAAATAAATTTTAACACCCCCTCAGTAATTTTCTTCTTTTACACTGATTTTTACCTCCATTTGGATTCAATTAATACCTGTCACAAAGTATTGCATTTGGGCAAGCACCCCCTCAGTTGGAC
>JAYTUY010000157.1:0-20271 GCA_043744275.1 Saprospiraceae bacterium | reverse complement strand
TGAGCATCCGCATACATATATTGTACATCGCTTTCGAGTACAGTTTGTACAGTTCAAATTGCGCCTTGCGGTCACCGCGTTTACAGGCTTCAACAATGTCATAATGTTGTGTCACTTGGTATAAATTGATTCCCGATGATTAATTTCCTATAAGGACAAGACATCAGATTGTAGGTTGCAACATCAATCGGGTTTTTAGTTAAAATTGCAAATTAACCATCCGTGCCTGAATATCTGCTAATAAATTTGTATATTCAGAAGGCAACGATGTAGTCGAATAATTTTGTTTATAAAATGCTATCATACTTGTATAAAAAGCGGCTAATTTTTCAGCATCCGCTTTTGTTTTAACTTTTGTAGAGACATATTTTAAATACTCCACCACATAAGCATCATAAATGCCGCTTCGATTCACTTCGTCGAAAACTTTTATCAGAGGTTCGATATTGCCATCCAATTTATGATATTCAGACGCCACCGCCGCCCTCATTTTTTGAGCCGCCCCATATTTAGGTAAAATGCTCACTGATTTATCAAAATAAAATTTCATGGAATCTAAAACTTCTCGCTTGCGTGTTTCAGGCGTTTCTTTTGGCAATTGATTAAATGTATTTTCCCACATCGAAATGGCATAAAAACAATTGGCTCTTGTGCTGTTCGGCGAGTATTTGATAGCAGCGTTGTTCAACGTGTTGCCGCTGTACCAATCGGGTACGCGCATGAGGGTTTTTATTGAAAATCCTATAATTAATAGTGAAAAAATGCCCAACGCTATTTTTTTACCCCCCTCAGTCATGCCTTTGGCTTGATGGAGCTTTAGCACCATATGTGAGCCTTTTTCATTTAAAAAATAAGCAACAGCTATGCAAAATCCCAACGAAGCATGATAGGCAAACCGCTCATTCATAAAAGTGCCTACTGAAACAAATAAATTGGAGACAATGCTCAATGTTACCAAATAAAATGCTGCGGCATAGGCATATATGCTGCGCTTTTTCCACCCCCTCAGTATAACGGCTAATAAACCGATATGAACAGCCAAAGATAAGAGAGCCTGCCAATCCGACCACATCATTTTAGGAATTTGGTAGGGATAATAATCGTGGGTGAGTGGGTGAGGGAAAATATGCATTTTGAGGTACATTAATAAGGTGTAGAAAATGGTCGCCGTTTTTTCGCCGAACGTCATGCCGAAGAATGGGTTGTTCATCAAGTCGGTAATCTCTTTTCCACTGAGCAAATAACCAATAGCATTCACGCGCAAGATGAGGTAAAAAATAGTGGCAGCGATGATGGGCAACGTCACTTTTACCTTTTGACTCAAGGTGGCATTTGTAAAAAAATGCGCCGTCAAAGGAACAATAGCCAAGAATGTAATCGCACTCTCTTTTGATAAAACGCCTATGCAAAAGCTTAAAAATGAATAGATTAAGTATTGAAATTTATTATCATTCAAATATTTAAAGGTGAAATAAAGTGCACCCATTTCGCCCATAAATGCCAAAATATCGTCGCGTCCTTTGATATTGGCAACTACTTCTACGTGCAGGGGATGAACGATGAAAAGGAGAGTAGCCATAGCTGCCCAAGATCCAGCCCAACCCCCCCGACTCCCAAAGGGGGAGACCGCTCCACTACCCTCAAACGGGCTGGTGAGTAACTCCCCCTTTGGGGGTTGGGGGGCTATTTTTTCCTGCATAAATACCAAAACCCTGAAAAGCAAAACGCCCGTGAGCACGTACAACAAAATGTTTATAAAATGGCTAACACCTTTATTGCCGCCAAAGAGACTTTGTTCGGCTGCGAAGGTGGCTATACTGAGGGGTCTATATCGGTCGCCTTCGAGCAGTTGTTTTTGTTCGCCGAAGTAACCTCTGAAACTTTCATACTTGAAAATATCGCCAATGCCTTTGAAACCTCGTTGCGTGAATTTATTTTTCACAATCACCATTGTATCATCTAAAGCATAATCGAATGTGATGGTTTGAATATATAAACCGATTGAAAAAAAGACGATAATGGCAATGGGCAGCCAATTTTCCTTGAAAAATGCGCTTTTAGGCTGCTGAACTGCTTGAATTAGCGGTTTTTGCTCCTGATACTGAGGGGGTATATTTTTAACTTTGTCTTGTTTTTTCTTAGCCATTTTTTATCGCTTTATTTCTTAAAATTGAACACAATATACGCAATATAGTGAAATTGAGTTATTCTGAAATTTGGCTTTAAAATGAGCATAAAAAAAGAGGCTGTCTCAAAATTATTAGTTATTTAGTTATTAATTTATTCTCGTTTGATAAAACATTGATTTGCAATATTTTACACATAAAATAACTCAATAACTAATAACTTAATAACCTTTTGAGACAGCCTCGTGTGATGGGAACGCGGATGACACGGATTAGGCGGATGAACGCTGGTTTTTTTAGATTTTTACAGAAAAAAATCTGTGAAAATCTGCTAAATCCGTGTCATCCGCGTTCCAATTGAAGCAAGTTTATTTATCTTCTTTATACTCTTTCATCGTTTTGATTTTAATAGAAGAAGCGACATTGGCTTTTTTAAGTGCATCATTGAGCTTGTCGGTTTGAGCTTTGTAGCCATCAAATTTGGCTTGAACCTCTTTGAGTTTGCCTTCAAAATATTTCAACCGATCCATAACTGTTTCGGTCGGTTTGCCTGGAAAACCAACGATAGATGAATAGAGTCGCGACAATTCCTCCCGAAGATTTTCAGAAGAAGCGATGTAAAAATCGCCATCCAAAGAAGTGAGGGTGGCTTTATATTTCTCTGCATCTCGAGCGAAATCACCGACTTGTTTGATGAGGGTTTTATTCATCGTCGGTTCTTTATTGATTTTATCGGCTTGCTCATGCATGGATTTTAACTGATAGAACACATAACCCAATTGCTCAGACATATCATAGACTTTCATGGAAAGGTCTTGCTGAATTTTACGGTCTGCTGGCGGATAAGGGCAATCATCAGCATATTTTATGAGGATATTGCCTGCATATTCCTGCTGCCCTTTCTTGATTTTGAATGAGTAAGTGCCTTCGGGCAAGCTTGGCGGAAATATACCACGCCCCATCGCTTCAATATTGGTTGTTGGGGCAGCTCTTGGAATTGTTAAAAGAGTTGGAATATCGACGACATTGATGCCCGCCGATTTGCCCACAGGCACTTCTTTTATCAACTTGCCAGTCGGGTCGTATAGCTCCATTTTCATATCGCCAAAAGTGTGGCGTTTTTTCTGATAATAAATCACTTGAATATCGCTTGAAGGATTTTCTCCAAAGAAATTACCTGCGCCGTTGTAGCCTGATGAGCCATTGCTCAGCCTATAAATCTTCGGTTTTGTTGGAAAAAGATGAAAATCTTCTTCTGCAATTTCTCTCGTCAAGGAGCGCAAAGGCGTAATATCGTCAATAATATGAATGCCCCGACCATGAGTGGCTATCACCAAATCGCTTTCAGTGGGGTGAATGACCATGTGTGGAATGCCAGTTTTAGGCAAATTATTGGTAAATCTCTTGAAACTTTTTCCTTCATCAATAGAAATAAAAAGACCGAATTCGGTGCCGAGAAATAAGAGTTCTTTATTTTTGAAATCCTCGCGGATACACAAGGCGTAGGCATCGACCCCCTCAGTATTTAAGGGTGTCCACGACTTTCCTAAGTCATTTGTCCTAAAAATATACGGTTTTTTATCGCCGCTGCGGTGACCATCCACCGTCACATAACACACGTTTCTATCAAAATGACTTGGCTCTACAAAACTAATCCATAGACCTTTTGGCACATTAATATTCGCCGTCACGTTCGCCCAAGCCTTGCCGCCATCGGTTGAGACTTGCACATTGCCATCGTCCGTCCCAACCCATATTAATTTTTCATCTTTCGGCGATTCAGCGATTGTAATAATGGTCGTATTGGTTTCAGCACCCGACCAATCGGGGCTTAAACCACCTGATTTTTTATCTTGACGTTTGGCGTCGTTAGTGGTCAAATCATTGGAGATTTTTGACCATGAATCGCCCATATTTTCTGTCATAAAAAGGAATTGCGCACCGAAATACATCCGATTTGGATTATTCGGGCTGATAGCAATGGGCGCATTCCAATTCCAACGAAATTCAGGTTCACCTACTTTTGGCATCGGTTTGATGTCTTTTTGAGTACCTAACTTTTTGTTGTAACGAGTCAAATCACCTCCTTGAGATTCTGAAAAAACGACATCTTTATCAACAGGATGGCGAAAAACATAGAAGCCATCTCCACCGCTCGAATTGTTCCAATCATGGCTTTTCACGCCGCCGCCTTGCTCATTCGGTGCATACCACGAGCCATTATCCTGCAAACCACCATACACATTGTAAGGCTCATCATTGTCCACACTCACATGATAAAATTGAGAAAGTGGCAAATCCAAGCAATGTTTCCACAAATAACCACCATCTTGAGAGATATAAGTGCCACCGTCGCAACCTAAAGTTACAAATTTGGGGTTGATGGGATTGATGTAAAAAGCGTGCATATCGCTATGAACACCACTATAAATCATGCGGAAAGTATTGCCACCGTCTTCGCTGACGATGCCTTGCAAACCGGCTTTAAATATTTTATTTTCATTGGTCGGGTCAACCGTGATACGAGCAAAATAGAACGGGCGAACAGTGGCATTGAAGTCAGAATTTGTCTTTTTCCAAGTAGCCCCTGCATCTGATGAACGATAGATACCTTTATCATCTTTCTTTTCACATTCCATACTGATATATAAAACCTTCGGATTAGACGCAGCTAAACCGATACCCATTCGACCATAATTACCTTTGGGTAAACCATTGTGGATTTTATTCCACGTTTTACCCGCATCTGTTGATTTAAAAAGTCCTGAACCTTTGCCACCTGAACTAAAAAAATCTGCACGGCGGCGATGTTCCCACATTGAGCAGTACAATACTGAGGGGTTTGTCGGATCCATTGCCAAATCGGCTGCGCCTGTTTTTTCATCAATATAAAATATCTTTTCCCATGTTTTACCGAAATCTGAGGATTTATAAATGCCTCTATCGGGCGAGTCGCTCCATAAAGCTCCTTGCACCGCTACATAAATTATATTAGAGTTGGTTGGGTCAATTTGGATATTAGAAATGCGCTCAGATGTAGGCAAACCCTTAAATTCCCAAGTATTACCGCCGTTTTTCGTTACATAAATGCCTGTCCCGACGCTTGTAGAGTTGCGCACCCAGCATTCACCCGTGCCTACCCACACAGTATCGGGATGCTTTTGGTCAATGCGAATTTTGCCGATACTCTGAGGATATTCATCAAATATAGGGCGGAATGAAGCACCACCGCTTTGAGATTTCCACACCCCACCGTTGGCTCCGCCGATGTAGAGAATAGCTGGATTTTTATCCACCCCATCCACATCAGATACGCGACCGCTCATGAGAGCAGGCCCGATGCTGCGAGAGCGAATACCACCGAAACTCACTGACCGGGGCGTGTTTTCAGGTTTTATTTCAGGATTTTGAGCCACTGAAAAATGAATAATCAATAAATTAAATGCCATCAGAATGGATGACTTCAGAATTGTAATGGTCTTCATCGTGTTATGTTTTTTAATTAAAAATAAACAATTTGGTTAGAAATTGACATCTAATAAAGAAATAGCAGACATACTTTCAGTAGTGTCAATTAAATGCGTCTGCAAACTTTGCTATCGCACAACTAAAACTATATTTATTTCGACGAATGTTTACTTTTTATGGAAAAGAATGCGATTTGGGGTTTCGGATTTGGGATTTGGGATTTCGGTGGGCAACCGAAATCCCAAATCCCAAATGGAAATGGGCAAAAAAAAACCGTTCCGAGTGATCGGAACGGCTGCGTAACTAAACAACAAGAATGTATAAAAATTAACAAACTCTTTCACGTATATAAGACCACAAAGTTGCCCTTTTAGTTTCCTCAAATAGGGTTAATTTAATGTTAAATTTGGTTTCAATCAATTTTACTTGAAATAATATTTATCGCAAAATTAAATTTCGAGAAACTCAATTTATTTTAATTAATATTTTTTGCTTTTAGGCTACCAAAAAAAACTTTTTTATCTTGGTTGAAATACCCCCTCAGTATTTTGACTAAAAATATGGTAAAATTGAAGGTTTGAAACCATAATTTCTACTTTTGCAGGATGAATCAAACAGTAACCCGACTTTATAACCTCCAATTTTGGTTGCTTTGCGTGAGTAATTTTTTATTTTCTGCCAGCTTCCAAATGTTACTTCCTGAGTTGCCTGATTATCTCACTTCGCTTGGTGGTGCAGAATACAAAGGGTTGATATTAGCGTTGTTTACTTTCACAGCAGGCTTTTCACGTCCTTTTAGTGGAAAACTAACGGATACGATTGGGCGCGTGCCTATTATGATCTTTGGGTCGCTCGTGTGCGTAGTGTGCAGTGCGCTCTATCCGTTTTTGACAACGGTAGCAGGGTTTTTATTATTGCGTTTGTTTCATGGTTTTTCGACAGGCTTTAAACCCACTGCGACATCCGCCTACGTAGCCGACGTAGTGCCTTTGCATCGACGCGGCGAAGCGATGAGCATTTTGGGCATGAGCAGCAGCATCGGTATGAGCATTTCGCCATTGATTGGAAGTGCCATTACTGAGGGGTTAGGTATCAATACGCTGTTTGTCGTTTCATCCGCTTTTGCTTTATTATCTGTAGGGATTTTAGTGAAAAACATGAACGAAACGCTTGAAAACCCTCAACCATTTTCTTTTAAATTATTGAAAATCAATCGCTCCGAAATATTTGAACCTAAAGCCATTCCGACGTTTATTGTTCAATTATTAACCTCATTCGCATCGGGTGCAGTCCTGTGTTTAATACCTGATATGAGTAAGCACTTGGGCATCGGCAACAAGGGTTTATTTTTTGCCATCTATACACTTTCGTCTCTTTTTATTCGCTTGATAGCAGGTAAATCTTCGGATAAATATGGGCGGGTTTTCGTCTTAAAATGGTCGTCGGTAGCCATGTTTATTTCTATGATTATGATTGCTACGGCGGATTCCTTTTGGTCGTTTATGGCTGCTGCTATCGTTTATGGCGTTTCGTGGGGCATGAATACGCCTACCCTACAAGCGTGGGCGGTGGATCTGTCGCCCGAAGAGACTCGTGGGCGTGGTTTAGCGACCATGTTTATTGGTCTTGAAGCGGGTATAGGCATCGGTGCGGTCATTTCGCAAGCCATTTATAATAATGATTTTACAAAAATGGCTATACCTTTCTATCTTAGTGCTATCTTAGCTTTGATTTCTGCTATTTATTTATTTTTCAAATAATTTTTTATGCTCGAACATTGGCTACAACCTGTTTCAACTGATAAAATACTGGGTTTTGATGCGCTCGACGAAGAGCAATTAGGGCGTAAAATCACGATTTACAATCCTAAAAAATCGTCTAAAAAAGATTCGGATAATACAAATACTGAGGGGGGTATCTTTGATTTAAAAAATACGCAGATTGCTATCATTGGTATTGGTTCAGAAGATGCGGATGCGGTTCGCACGGCTCTCTATGCGCTGAGTAGCCCCTTCAACGGCTTGAATATTGTGGACTTGGGCAATGTGCGAAAGCAGGAAACGTCGTTCATTATTCCACTCATCACGGAGCTATTGCAAGGTGGCATCGTGCCTATTTTGATAGGATATTCGGAGGTTTTCACCCTTGCTCAATATCAGGCTTATCAAAGTAAAAAAGGCTCGGTTAGTGTCGTTTTAATAGACGAAAAAGTGCGTTTTACCCCTAAAGTCAAGGCAGATTCTTACTTTTTACATCAAATATTAGAAGATTCACATCTTTTCAATTGCAGCATTATTGGCTATCAAACCCATTTTACGACCCCTTCAGTATTGGACTACTTTGAGCGTCGAAATTTTGAATTGGCTCGCTTGGGCAAGGTGAAAAATGCGATGGAAGATATAGAGCCTGTGGTACGCGATGCCGATTTTATCAGCTTCAACATAGCCGCTTTGAAAAGCCTTGAAGCACCCGGTCAGTTGGATGCTTCGCCGAGTGGATTGTTCAGCGAGGAGGCTTGTCAGTTGGCGCGTTATGCGGGCATGAGTGATAAATTGACCTCATTTGGCATCTATGGTTTCAATAAAAAAATGGATAAAAATGAGCAAACAGCGCATGTCGTGGCTCAAATGATTTGGTATTTTATTGATGGTTTTAATAATAGAAAACAAGATTTCCCAATTACGAAAGCCTTCAATCAACTCACTCAATACATCGTAGATATTAAGGAATTCGACTATCAAGTCACCTTTTGGCGCAGCAATAAAAGCGGTCGTTGGTGGATGGAAATTCCTTTGAAAACTCGTAAAAAACATGAACGCCACCGCCTCGTCCCCTGCTCTTACAACGACTATTTGCAAGCCTGCAAAGAGGATTTACCCGATAGATTACTGAACGCTTATCGGCGTTTTAAATAGTTTGGTGATTGGGTGATTGGGTGATTGGGTGATTGGGAATCACCCAATCACCTAATTACTCAATACAAATAACGAAAAAATATAATTCGTTTATAGTTAACACAATTGACTATTAATAAATACAATAATATATGCTCACCACAAGTTTTTATTGCTTCTAATGCATAAATATTAAATATATTATTTCGCTTAAACACAATTTTAAACTTTTATTTTTTAACCCATAACTGAATTCAAATGAGCAAAGTTTCTCCAAATCAAGGCATCACCTTCAAGGTGGGCTTTGAAACCAAACCCGAGCGCGACTTACAATTGGTCGCCCACATTTTCGACAACTTCGGCACTTACATTAAAACCCTACCAGTTAAAGATGGACAATTTACGCTCAAGGAATCTTTTCAAGGAAAACAACTCTACATTGCGCCCGCTGACTTACCCACAGGTGGAAAACTGACGATTCAAAATCTTGAGGCTTTAGGTGCTTATCAACCTGCTATTCCGCATTCTGCGCTCCGCAAGCAGGTGGTTGAACTGGCTACAATTCCGAGCATTTCGGTAGCCAATTGGTTTTATTGTATTTGCCGAGTAAGAGGGAAAGTTGTAAAACCTTTCTCAATTTTCGGTATTGACTTTGAAATACCTGTATGCCATGCTCGTGTGCATATTTGCCGTTTAGAATCTCGTATCCGCTTTATTTCAGATATTGACCTTATCAATATCCGTGATATTTTGCTGCGAGAACCTGATTTTCCATTTCCGATACCTGAGCCAGACCCATTTCAAATTCCCAATATTCCGAGACCAATCGGATTCAATGCTATGATGGGCGATATGGGAACGCCAATGGCAGGCATTTCTACAACTGTTGCAACTTCTGTTCAACCCCTCAGTATCAGTGCTGATTTGAGGCGCGATTTATTGTATTCTTCATCAGCACAGCAAATTAGGGCTTCGCTGAAAGATTATCTTCAATTGCCCAAATCAATATTGCCTTTCTGTATTGTGGATATTTTATATAGTTGTGAGGAAATGGATATGGTTGAAACGGATGCTCAAGGCAGATTTGATAAGCAGCTTTTAGTCCCTTGTTCAGCTAAAAAGGATTTCTATTTCTGGGTTGAATACTTGATTAATGGTGTTTGGCAAACTGTTTATCGCCCTTCTTATTGCACAGGTGCATTTTGGAATTATATCTGCAATACCAGTGTGACTTTATCTGTTAACGACCCTCGCATACCCCTCAGTTGTCGCCCGACTCAAACAGCCAGTTTCTTTGAAATCGTTAGTATTGGCTCAGGGGCGTTGCCTTCTCGCATACATCAGCGCACAGTTACGAATCCTGTTACGCTTGCAAAAGGCGGCGTATCAGCCAATACAGGTTTGATACCGATGGGTTATGGTGGTGATAGTCCGTTTGGAAGCAGTTTGTACATTTATGCTAATACAGGCATTGGATTTCCAAGTGCCGATTCTACTCATTATAGGTGTATTTATAAAAAAACATCTGACCCTGATATTGATTCCTCTTGGACTTCAGTGAATAATGGTAGCTTTTTCCGCTATTACAATGAAGAATTTGATACTGGCGGCGGCAATTCTCAAGTTTTGACCAAAGGTTATGAGCTCAAAGACGTGAACGGTTTGGATTTTTATAAAATCACGCATGAAGATGTTGAAGATGATTTAGGTCTTCCCGTCGCGCCAGTTCTGAATCGCGAATGGTCGAATGATGTGTATCCGATTGCCGTTTTAGATTCGACCAAATTGGATGATACGCATTATGATGTTCGCGTAGAGATTTATAAAAAGACTGGCACAACTTTCACCTTGACAACTATTGCAAAATCCGTTTTCAAAGTGCCTGACCCAACCAATCCAGCGATGTCTCAAGACGCTCCCGATCAGCTATTGGCAAGGGTGACTCATGGTGGTGTTACATCTTTTGCTTTTGAAATGACCATTCGGGTGGATAATAATTCATGCGATGCGGCTATAGATAATGCCTTAGCCAATGGCTCAGCGGCTGACCCTCAATGTGGTATGCTCAGTTACGGAGCTAATAAAAATGTGCCGTTGACATTAGGATTTAAAGCCAAACATGTCAATGACTTTGCGACTTTGAGTTTCAGTGTTATCAGAGGCAATGCCAATCCGATACCGCCATCCAATGCCAACGGAGAGGTAGGCAATTCGCCGCTCGGAGACTATACAGGAACAGATATAGTTGACCCAGACGCTACCCATAATCGCCATTTTGTCAGCAATACCTTAACAGTCGCTCAGTTTTTAGGCACTTGCGAAGGCGCGGCATTCTCTCAAAACTTGTATGTCGCCGCTTTAGCCACTGATGGTAGTCAGCGATTGAATGGTTATGATGCGAGCAGCGTTGCAGCCTTTGCTTTGATTCATTGATAAAAAGAGCGTCTTAAATAAAATGCTGTTAGGCATTAAATATCAGTAGGAATAACTACAGATATGATATGCCTAATAGCATTTTTATTACTCCTATCTTGATTCCTAATTCCTAATTCCTAATTAAAATTACTGAGGGGGCATTTTCTACAATTCATACCGATATTTCTACAGTTTAGTCGTTTTTCTTTTGAAAAAACAAGTTTTGAGCCCAATTTTGAATCATCATTCAAATTAAAATTGATTCATTTTAAAAATATAGACATCATGAAAAGCAAGGCTTGTAGTTTCGATAAAAATGATATTCACGCTGTAAAAAAAGCGCGTGAAGGTTTCCTCATTCATGCTCTGATTTACTTTTTCGTCGTCGGCTCTCAATGGAAGATTTGGTTGTTTTCAGGCGGCGGCTATCCGTTCCCGATCTGGGTCACTTTCTTCTGGGGATTGGGTGTTTACTCACACTATAAAAAAGTGTATGGCGAAAGAAGTGAACCTAAAAAGAATACCGAAAGCGACTTTATTTAATGGGAATAAGGTTTTTGAGAATAAAATAAGCCCTGATCGTGTTTGATTAGGGCTTATTTTATTTTTGAAACTTAGGAAATTAGGGGTTTATACTGAAGGGGATTCCGAGATAATTGAGATACATTTAATAATAGAAGGTATAAATTTGAGGCAGTTTTATTGCTCATAAACGTCGTATTTCGATGTTAAATGAGTAGATTTTGCAGAGGATTTGAATTGTTGGGCTGCTGCGTAACGCATTGTCTGATGGGTTTCTTTGGGTGTTAGTTGCTCTAAAGTATCATCAAAATTTGCTTCTTTTGCTAATATTTTAAGTTTCAATTTTTCAATGAAACGAGCAAAAGTTTCTCCATCCACCCATTGTTTGTCAATGGATACAATAAATTTATCTTTTGTGATTCGAATTGAAATGGGTTGCATAGCTTTATTTTTTTCTACAAAGTTAGAGTTTTTATTAAAATCTTGATTGAAATATTTAGGTTTAATTATAAAATGCTCTGACACAACTCTATCAAAACGCCATTCGTTCCCTTCGGATGCAAAAAACAGACGAGTTTATTGTCTGCTCCTCGCTTGGGTTCAGCGTTCAAAAGCGTAAAACCTTCCGCTTGCATACGGTGCATTTCTGCGCGTATATCCGCTACCTCAAAGGCAATATGGTGAATGCCTTCGCCACGGTTTTCGATGAATTTGGCTATCGGACTATCGGGTTTTGTTGCTTCTAAAAGTTCGATTTTAGAATCGCCTATTTGAAAAAAAGAGGTCATGACCCCTTCTGATGCTACCTCTTCCATTTTATACTGAGGGGTGCCTAATAGCTTCTCAAAAATAGGATTGCTATCTGTCAAACTCTTTACGGCAATGCCTAAATGTTCAATTTTCAACATTTTGTTTTTTATTAAAAATGAAAATTTATATTAATTTATAATCAAATTGGTTATAAAATATTAAAAAGTAAAAATAATTTGATTATTTTTAAAAATAAAATCACTAATTTGAGAATTATTATTTATCTTTGTATCAAATTAGTGATATAGTGAATTATAATCATAAAATATTGGCGTGAGTTGCTTGACAATGCTGCCCGACTTCAAAATGCTTAACTAATAATCCTTAAAAACGAAAAAATTTGAATCATTAAGCTCTCCATAGTTTGATGTAAGTTTGGTCTTTTTTAACTTAGGACTCAACAGGCTTCATGTTTTTTACATGAAGCCTGCCTTTTTTTATTTAGACCTTTAGAATTTAGATTTTCAGATGTTAGATTAAAGAATAGTTGAGGATTATGCTAAATATTTCCCTACTATCGGCATCCGTCGCCCTGAACCAAAGGCTTTTGATGAAATCCGAATAACGGGTGCTGTTTGCTCGCGCTTAAATTCGTTGATATTCACCAAACGAAGGATGCGAGCTACCAAAGCCTCATCAAAACCCATCGCCACAAGCTCTTTCGGACCTTGACGCCTTTCGATATATTGATAAAGGACTTTATCTAAAATTTCGTAATCGGGCAGACTATCCGAATCTTTTTGACCAGGACGCAATTCCGCAGACGGTGGTTTCGTAATCGTATTTTGAGGAATGACTTCACCGTCTTTATTGATGTATCGAGCCAATTCATAGACTTGCATTTTATACACATCGCCCAGAACCGCCAACCCACCGCACATATCGCCATATAAAGTGCCATATCCGACCGCCATTTCGGATTTATTGGACGTATTTAAAAGAATATTGCCAAATTTATTTGAAAAAGCCATCACGAGCATACCCCTCACACGAGCTTGAATATTTTCTTCAGTAATGTTGAAAGGCAAACCGAAAAAATGCGTTTTCAAAGTACCCATATAGGCTTCGTACATAGGCTCGATGGGTACAATATCGTATTGAATGCCCAACGTTTCAGCCAATTTTCGAGCGTCATTGACTGAGTGGTCGCTCGAAAACTGAGAAGGCATGAGCAAACAACGGACGTTATCAGCCCCCAAAGCCCGCGCTGCCATTACTGCCACCACGCCAGAATCAATGCCACCTGACAAGCCCAAAATGGCTTTTTTCAAACCCATTTTTCTGAAATAGTCTTGAATACCAACGATTAATGCATCGTGAATTAATTGAATACCATTTTCTTTGGGCTGTTGCTTTTCGATACCCCCCCTCAGTACTTCGTCCAATTCATAGACTCTGAGACATTCTTCAAAGAATGGCATTTCGTCAAAAATCATCCCATCGGGCGAGATGACCAATGAGCCACCGTCGAAAATGACATCCGTTTGTCCGCCCACCATATTGCAATAAAACATGGGTATTTTGTAGCGTTCAGAATTAGCCCTCACGACGTGCAGACGCTCGCCCGCATGGTCGTATGCGAAAGGCGAAGCGGAAATATTGATGATAAATTCAGGCTTTTGAGGCATCATTTGGTCGAGCGGACATATTTTGTAAAGTGGGTTTTCATTACCCAAATTCCAAATATCCTCGCAGACAGATAAGGCTATTTTATGACCTTTATACTCTAAAATATTCCATTCATCAGCTGGTTCAAAATAGCGATATTCATCAAAAATATCGTATGTGGGCAGCAAAGTTTTGTGCTGAACATGCTTGATAGCCCCATCAGCTAAGAAAAAACATGAGTTGAATAAATCTTTTCCTTCAGGGCGAGGATTGCGCGAAGGCGAGCCAACGACTATGGCAATGCCATGCGCCATTTCAGTCAATGCCTCTACGGAAGCATAGGATTTTTTAATAAAATCGTCAAATTCTAAGAAATCTCGGGCTGGATAGCCGCAAGTAGCGAGTTCACCAAAGACGATAATATCGGCTTTGAGGGCTTTGGCTTTGATGACCATGCCTTGCATTTTTTCAAGGTTGCCCTCGAAGTTGCCGATGTGGTAATTGAGTTGAGCAAGTGCGATTTTCATATTTTTTTCAAATTTTCAAAGGCAATGTTACGACTTCTCCTTATTTTTTTACGTTAAAAAAACAGTAAAAGAAATTTCGTCATAAAAAAGTTCTACTTTTGCATCGCTTTTTGCATAACATATATTGAAATATTTTAAATGAAATCCATTAACTTATTATTTAAACGCTTTATGAATCTAAGTTTGATTTTAATTTTGCTGATAAATTGGGCGGCTTGTAAAACAGATGTAAACACATTGCCCATTTCAACTACCCCTCAGTATCAGCCTACAAATGATAGCCTTTTGGCTGCTGCTGAACGAAAAGATACTATAGCAGCTATTCCTGCTAAACTACCTAAAGCCGTGATTGATTCCAATAGTAAAGTCGTTTATCTTACTTTTGACGATGGACCACTGGCTCCTACCCAATATTTGACAGATATTATCAATCAAAAGCAAGTAAAAATGAGTGCTTTTGTGGTTGGAAGGCATGCTAAAGCCAATAAAGGCTTTATGAAAAAGCTGGATGATATGCGCATAAATCCATGTATTGAAGTGTGTAATCATTCATTTTCTCATGCTAATGGTCGATATAAGCAATTTTATAGCAGCCCTCAAACTGCTGCAAAGGATATGATGGATAATGAAGGTGATTTGAGTTTGGGTTTAAAAATAATCCGTATGCCTGGTAGAGATATATGGGCAACGCCTAATATTAAGCGGGGTTGGTCGCAAAGTGGCGGTAAAACAGCGGCTATTTTGCTTGATAATGGCTTCAAAATATACGGCTGGGATATAGAATGGGAGCATTTTGGTAATACTCTTCCTAAAACAACGCCAGAGAATTTTGTTGCTCAAATAGATGGCATGTTTGCTCGTGGCACTATGCAAGTACCTAATCATCTTGTTATTTTAGGTCATGATGAAATGTTAATAAAAGAGCGTGGTCGAGAAGACCTCAGCCGGATTATAGATATGCTAAAAGAACGCGGCTATATTTTTGAATTTATTAGTAATTATCCTGAATAATTGCCTTATGAAACATTAAAAATGTTGAATATACTGAGGGGTGTCATTTTGTAATGAAATGACACCCCTCAGTCATTTATTTTAAAAAATCATTTTCTATCGCGCCTAATCCGAATAATGCAAAATCATATTTGACAGGATCTTCATTATCAAACTGTCGAAGCCTTTCAGTTAATTCCAATACAGTTTGCCAATCTGTTTGTTTTCTATCAATTAATCCAAATCGACGTGCGTGCCTCTCGACATGCACATCTAAAGGTATCAGAAGTTGCGAAGGCTTTATTTGATGCCATAAGCCAAAATCTACACCTTTATCATCTTGACGCACCATCCATCTCAAAAACATACAAAGTCGCTTACAAGTGCTTTTGGACTGAGGGGTCGCCACGTGCTTGCGGGTGCGATGGGGAGCATCGGGTAAAGAAAAGAAATCAGTATGGAAACCCGTTAACGCTTTTTCTACGTAGGTATCATCAAAAGTTAGATGCCGAGCAAAAGCTTGCTCAAGAGAGAAGTGGTTTTTGTAAAAATGCTGTAAAAATTCTAAAAAATATAGCGTATCAGTGGGTTGAAACGTTCTATGTTTAAAATCCATAAAGCGTTTTCTATCACTTTCATGGTGGTTGACAATAAAATCGTGGGGAGCATTGTCCATCATTTCAAAAAGCCTATTAGCATTATTGATGATGGTTTTGCGTTGACCCCAAGCTAACATAGCCGTCCAAAAAGCGGTAATTTCTATATCTTGCAATTTTGAAAAGCGATGAGGAATGCTGATTGGGTCGTTTTCGATAAAGGTGCTATTATTAAATTTTAATACACATTTATTTAAAAAGTCTTTTATATTGTCTGTCATCAAAAAATATTTTTATTTTTAGGCGAATTTTACCAAATTAGAATTGTCTGTTTTTTTAATACTCATTTTTGACATAAAAATAACTTATGACTGCAACACTCACATACACATTAATCCTCGCTGCTATCTTTATTACAAAGAAATTAATGGATTATTTCGACCAAAACTTTCGAACATATCCTTAGCGAAATTTTTGGTATATTTCTATCAAAACGATGAGTCACCCCGAACAATCAGGGTGACTCATTTATTTATATAAAAAACTAAAATTATTTTAAATTAAGCTCAGTTAAAACTGCTTAAAATGACCCCTCAGTATCAATCTCATCTTGAGGGATATGTTGTTTCAGTATCATGTTATCAATCAATCGCACATCACCCACCCATACTGCTGTAACTGCTACAGCAAAATCTGTATCTTCAAACAAGCGAATAGGCAGCAAGGTTCTACCATCAATAATTTCAAAATATTCAAGTTTAAAATCCTGTTCAAGCCGTAGTTTTCCGACTGCTATTTTTTGAATATCGGCAGGCGAATAGTCTCCAACCATATCGGCTGCTTCGTGAAGTATCTTATGAATGAGAGTGGCTTTTATGCGATCTTCAGGAGAAAGGCGCGTATTGCGGCTCGACATGGCTAAACCATCTTTTTCTCTCACAATCTCACACATAATGAGTTCTGTTTTCGATTTGGTCTGTTCGAGCATGGATGCTACGATAGTGAATTGTTGAAAGTCTTTTTGACCCATATATAAACGATTTGGCTTCACAATTTCGAGCAAACGATTTACAACTTGAGCCATCCCATCGAAATGGCCAGGTCGAAAAGTACCTTCTAAAACCTTGTCGAGCTTGCCAAAATTGAATTTTACTGAGGGGGTAGTACCTTGCGGATATATCTCTGAAGTATCTGGCATAAATAACACATCGCAAGCTGTCTCTATCAACATCTCAATATCACGCTCTGGTGTCCGAGGGTATTTATTCAAATCTTTAGTATCATTAAATTGAGTAGGATTAACAAAAATGCTGGCTATAGTCACCTCGTTTTCTACTTTTGACCGGGCTATGAGTGACTCGTGCCCCTTATGTAGCGCACCCATAGTAGGAATAAACCCAATCTGTAATCCTTTAGATTTCAAAGAATTAAGATATTTTTGTAAATCTACAATACGTTTAAATAATAACATTTTATCAGATAATTCTCACATTAAAATATTGAGAGATTTGGATAGATTATTTTTTTATCGCAGCAAAGATATTTGTTTTTTGAAATTTTGCGTTTTTAATTGTGAAAAAGAGAATATCTTCTATAAAAAACTATAAAAATTCGTTAAAAAGGTGTATCTTTGCACCAGTTTCTAAGAAGAAATCAATAAATCTAAGTTTGGCTTCATGAGTAAAAAGAAAGTTCTCATCATCGCGCAAGAAATAGAGCCCTATACTGCGCTTTCCGAAATTGCACACATCTCAAACGTATTGCCGCTTTACCTCAATGATAATCAGTGTGAAATCCGCATACTTATGCCGCGATTTGGCACTATCAATGAGCGCCGCCATCGTTTGCATGAGGTAGTTCGCCTTTCGGGTATGAATATCATCGTTAATGACGATGATTATCCACTTATTATCAAAGTAGCATCATTGCCAGGTAGCCGTATTCAAGTATATTTCCTTGATAATGAAGAGTTTTTCAAACGCAAATCCGTTTTTGAAGATTCAGAAGGTCAGGCATTTGATGACAATATTGACCGAGCGGTTTTCTTTTGTAAGGGTGCAATCGAGACAGTTCGCAAGTTTGGATGGTCGCCTGATATTATCCACTGCCATGGCTGGATGACGGCTTTGATACCGCTTTACTTGCGGACGGCTTATAAAAATGATCCGTTGTTTCAACCGTCAAAAATTATTTATTCTCTGTATGATTCATTGACTCAAAAATTTGATTTTGATGAATTTGCCATGAAAGCCTCTATCAACAATCTTGAATCTGACGACTTATTGGGCTTCCAAAATGGTTCAGAAGCGGATATGCACAAAGGCGCAGCAGTGTTTGTGGATGCCATCATCAAAGGCAGCCCAGAGGTGAGTTCAGAAATCAGCCAATTGCTTTTAGAAAGCGATAAACCTGTCCTTGACGCCGTAGATACTGAGGGGTTAGGCAAAGCTTATTTGGAGTTCTACAACTCTATCGAAGCTGAGGTAATGGGCTAATTCCCTTAAAATTATTATAAGCCCAAATCA
Organism: Saprospiraceae bacterium; assembly: GCA_043744275.1. GTDB lineage: Bacteria > Bacteroidota > Bacteroidia > Chitinophagales > Saprospiraceae > JAAFJT01. The sequence goes on along the minus strand of JAYTUY010000157.1, from coordinate 1,790 downwards.
GATTTGACAACTTTCACAAGAGGTTGTCAAATCTTTTTTGTAATATTTTTATAATAAATTTTTACATAACCAATTGACTATCAATTTTTTATGTAAATCGCAAAATTTTTCTTTCAAATCCAAGACAGCAACCCCTCAGTAATTCGACGTTCTAAGACGTAAAATGATGAGTGAGATGAAAAATATGAAAAATATCCTTTTTACCCTTGCAGTTATATCTGCCGTTTTCACCAATACTTCTTGCAGTGACCCAAGCCTCTTAGGTGCTGATTTGTTTAATAATGAGAAACTTAATCTCCAATTCACGGATACATTGACCATTAATGCTGTTAATGAACCAGCTGATTCATTTATTGTGAATACAAAAACAACGGCGTCATTGGACTATCTTTTATTGGGTAATGTAGCTGATCCTGTATTTGGTCCTACAGAAGCACAGATTTTTTCCCAGTTTAGATATTCAGGGGCTGCAACACCGACCGAAGTAGCAACAGCGGATTCGTTTTCAGTTTATCTTGAATTATATTACAACTCAGCCAATGTATATGGTGATACGATGGCAGATCAAAAAGTCAGTGTTTATCGCTTAACGGAGGAAATTCCAGATGAAACAATTTACTCCAGTAAAGTTTTTAAATCTGAATCTGCGCCGATTGGATCGCTTACTTTTAAGCCAACGCCCAATACTTCGGAGCGTATTATCTCCCGAACTGACGATGGAACGACTGTTAAATTTGATACAACTTTCGCTGCTCCACGTATTCGTATTCCACTCAATATGAACTTTGCGAAATTGCTAAAAGATACTTCTATATTCAGAGATGGCGCGGCATTTAGTGCTACTGGATTTACAAAATGGCTCAAAGGTTTGGTCATAAAAGTAGAAAATAAGACAGGCTGTATGATGGCTTTTGATTTTGGCAGCACAAAACCGACGGGTATAAAAATGTATTACAGAAATAAAGGTGATAAAAATGAAAGTACGCTTTCATTCCCATCGTCTGGATTGATAAAATATTCTCATTTTAACTTGGATTATGCCAACGGTACTATTCAACCATTTTTAAGAAATCAGAAAAAAGCCGACGAAAAGCTTTTCGTGCAGGGCATGTCGGGCGTCAATGTTAAATTGGAGTTTCCATATTTGCAGAGTTTAGGAAAAATCGTTATCAATAAAGCAGAGCTTGAACTAACGGCTGTAAATGAAGGCACTAACATTGATGCTTTTCCCGCAATAGATCAATTGATGTTACGAACAGCTCAATTCGACCCTATTTTCGATTTGGGTTTAGATCCTGCATTCAATCGGGGTGTAGGTGTCAGATCAGCTGAAAGATTGACTACAGGTGGTGGTTTTGTGAGGACAGAAACTGTGAACGCTGTCCAATATAAAAAATATTATTTAAATCTGACAACTCATCTTCAAGAGGTGTTTAAGGGAAAACAAGGCACTACTTTGTATCTTTTACCACTTTTTAAAGAAGAAAAAGGTTCTCGCGTTGTACTTTTTGGACCAAAAAGTGCCACATTCCGCTCAAAACTCAATATCACTTACACAAAAATTTAAGTTGGATATTAATAAAACATTTTGCTTTTTTATAACATGAATTAAAATATAGGTTTGATTATTGCTATATGATAATTTGACACCCCCTCAGTATTTTCTTCATTTAAATACTGTGTCAGTGCTTTTATAATTAATTCAAGTTGCTAGTTAATAAATTGATCTACCAAATGAGCAAAGAGCATCATGACGACCTTCAAAATGAAACCTTTTTGAGATACCGCAT